>JAUILF010000302.1 GCA_030433135.1 Bacteroidia bacterium
GTGGAAGAAGCATGGAGGAAATTGAAAGGAAACTCGCAATGAATAAATTTGAATACTTACGGGTCCATTGTCATGAAAATTGAAGGAATCGAAATTTCGCATCCGGATAAGATCTACTTCCCTGATGACAATATCACCAAAGCACAGGTGGTAACCTATTATCAGCGGATTTCATCCCATATTTTGCCATTTCTACGGGATCGCCCTATTACGATGCAACGATTTCCGGACGGCATTAACGAAGAAGGGTTTTATCAGAAAAATGCCAGTGATTATTTTCTGGATTTTATTAATCGTGTCAGGATTGAAACCAAGGATGGACATAATGAACAGGTAGTGTGTCAATCTGTAAAAGACCTTGTCTACCTGGTGAATCAGGGTGTGATTTGTTTCCACATTTGGCAGAGTCGTCAGGATATGCTGGAGCAACCTGACCGCATTGTTTTTGATCTTGATCCTCCGGAGGATTCATTTGATCGGGTTAAGGAAGCAGCTCAAAAAGTCCGGGACTTTTTGGATGAAAAAGGAATCGATCCCAGATTGATGACTACCGGTAAGTCGGGACTGCATGTATTCTATGATAAGAAACGGACGCAGAACTTTGATGAAGTAAAGACTGAGGTCAGAGGTTTTGCCCGGCAACTAAGTACAAAGTATCCGGAATTACTGACTACAGAAATCAAAAAGGACAAAAGAAGGGGCAGGATACTGGTGGACTACCTGCGGAATGTTTACGGACAAACAACAGTTTGTCCGTATTCCCTACGGCCGGTGGCGGGTGCCCCGGTGGCAACGCCCATTGATTGGGATGAACTGGTAAAAATTGATAACTCACGGCATTATCATTTCAGGAATATATTCAGAAGGCTGTCTCACAAATAATAAGTCCATAGCAGGTTAAAAAACCATCATGATTTGTCAAAAAGTGTAAGGTTTGTTACATTATGGTGATTAACCCGTACAACGAACATGTTATTACACACACCTTTTCGAAAAGGTATCGTGTGGCTGCTTTTGTTTGGCAGCACTTCTGTCTGTATTTTGGCTCAAAGCCATAGCTTGCAGGTTAAAAAATTCACACCTCCGTCTGAGGTCGCATTTCCTACTATTGAATGTATCTACCAGGATAACCTGGGATTTATGTGGTTTGGAACTTATGGAGGTTTATATAGATATGATGGTTATGAAATAAAGCACTATTATCATGATCCGGATGATAGTTTGACACCAGGTGACAATCGAGTAACCAATATTGAGCAGGACCACGATGGAAATTACTGGTATGGAGCACAGTGGGGTTTGCATTACTTCGATGCCAGATCCGAAACATTTAAAGTACTGGAGGTGCCCGGTATGGCAAGGGAACTTAGAATAGTACATGATATTGAAGTAGATATTAATGGCGTGGTTTGGATCGCTATTGAAAGTGGGTTGTACACTGTGGAAAGAGATTCTGCTAATCTTGTTCCAGTTGATCTGGGATTTGATCACGCTGGAAAAGCAATTATTTTGGTTCAATCCTTGCCAGGAGGAGGAAAGGTGGTTGCCGGGAGACATGAGATTTTTATTGAGAAGGAAAGTACATTTTTTGATATAGAAATCTTGAATAGAGAAGATTTCCATGGGGAAATAATTGGAGCAGTGTTAGTTGACCTCACTAACTATTTGTGGATCGGTACAGAGGAGGGCTTACACAAATATGATCATACCGACGATTCTCTATGTTTATTTGTTCCATGGCCCATTGAGTCCACCTGGGTCATTAAGAAGATATTTCGATTGAATAGCGAACTGTTGTCCTTACAACTTGGAGCACTCGTTGTAGCTTTTAATACTATTACAGAAGAATTTGTAGACCCTATTCTTGATGACCGACATATATCTTCAATGAAGATTGGAGCATCCATTGTTGACCACCAGAACAGAACATGGTTGGGGTATGATCTTGGTGAAGTGGTCAATATAGATTATGAGCCGTCTATCTTTGGACATGCATCTCTAGAGGTATTTGACTACGCTAAAAATGCTATTACGCTTTTTGAGATTTTTGAATACCAGCCAGGTACCCTTTTGATACCTACCACCAGGGGAAACAGACTATTTAGTTATAACACAGGCAAAATCGAAGACTTTCCTCATAGGCCTACCTATAATACTCGCAGTTGGGAGTCGGGAGTACTATCCTTTTTTGAAACCAATGATAAAATGATATGGATGGGGGCTGCCGAAGGAGGGGTTTTTCTTTTTGACAGAAACCGGGAGAAATTTGTCGATATATATTCTATGTCACCTGAGTATAAGGATCTGGAGGAAACATTGATCAGGGCGATTTTCGTTGACAGTAAAAATAATTTGTGGCTTGTCCCCTGGAATTTTGCACCTATACGAATCGACAAAAATCAGCGATTTACAAATTACAGTGATCGAATTAATGGTCTCGTGGACCAAAGGGTGTCAAGTCGGTCTATTATGGAAGATTCCAATGGAACTATTTGGATTGGCACAAGACAAGGTCTGCTTAAATACAATGAGCTGAAGGATTCGTTTGATATATATGATCACGATGCACAAGATCCACGGTCCATCAGCGAGAATACGGCATTTGATATTTATGAAGACTCACTGGGGTACATATGGACTGGATCTTATGGAGGCGGGGTTAACCGATTGGATCCGGTGAAGGAGGATTTTATTCATTTTACCGTAAATGATGGCTTAATCAATAATAATATTTTTTCTCTCTTACCTGATGCCAGTGGAAATTTGTGGATGTTAAGTTTCAATGGTATTTCAAAATTTAACCCTTATACCTTTGAAGTAGTTAATTACACAGAAAAAAACGGCCTCGGTAGTGATCAGTATGATGGATTTATGTACGGTGTTAGTCCCTATGATGGTAAATTCTTTTTTGCGGGAAATAAGGGCATTGACTTTTTTCACCCGGATAGTATTACGGTCAGCGATTATGTTCCCAAAATTGTTTTTACGGATTTTAGTCTTTTTAATGAACCTGTTTCTGTCAGACGACCCAACGATAAAATCGAGGATCGTTACCGGCTTGATACCAGTATCACATTTGCCAAGGAAATCATATTGCCCTACGATCAAAAAGTGTTGAGTTTCACCTTTGCAGCGCTGGACTATGAGGCACCGTCCAAGATTGAATATGCATACATGCTTGAAGGGTTTGACCGGGACTGGCAGGTGGTAGAAAATGTGCGTACAGCTACCTATACCAATCTGGATCCGGGACATTATGATTTTCAGGTGAAGTCGACCAATTCGGACGGGGTTTGGGTAGATAATGTGGCTTCCATTTCACTGGTTATCACACCACCGTGGTGGGCTACCTGGTGGGCATATCTGCTATATGTACTCTTCATCGCTTCTGTTGCAATGGCATTTTACTATTACAAACGCAGACGCTGGATATTGCGGAATGCGCTTGCTATGCAGGAACAGGAAGCCATCAGGCTGAAGGAACTGGATAGCTGGAAGACGAATATATACACCAACATCACCCATGAGTTCAGGACTCCGATCACGGTCATATCAGGTATGGCGAGCCTGGTGCGAGACCAACCTGCCATTTGGCTGCATAAAGGTACCAGCATGATTGAAAACGGGGCTAAGACATTACTGCATCTGATCAATCAAATGTTGGATCTGCAAGCTCTCGAAGCCGGAAAAATGGATGCCAAGATGGTTCATGGGGATATTATTCCCGTCATAGAAACCATCCTGGAGCCTATGAAATATTTGGCTGGGAATAAAGGACTTACTCTGAAAGTGTCGCATGATGTTCCTTCAGTCATGATGGATCATGACCGGGAAAAACTGGACAGGATTCTGACTAATCTGGTGACTAATGCTATTAAATATTCAGTAAATGGTGTGGTATCGCTGCATACAGTTGTAGAGGCAGAGGAAATCTTTGAGATTTCCGTATCCGACCAGGGAGTGGGTATCTCCGAAGAGGATCTGCCCCATATTTTTGACCGCTTCTTCCAGGTTGATGCTTCCAGTAGCCGGAAAGGTGAGGGTACCGGTATCGGTCTGGCATTGGTGAGGGATTATGTCCAATTGCTGGGTGGTAAGATTGATGTAGAGAGTATATTGGGAAAGGGATCCACATTTAGAGTGACCTTTCCAGTTACCAAGCAGGCTGATGCTGATTTGTCTGCAACCCATACTATTGATCTGACCTCAACCGGAGAGATGCGTGAGTTATCAAAGTCGTTCAGCAGGGGAGATGCAGAAACAGATTTTGTAATTATGGTTGTCGAGGATCACCTGGAAGTGAGAGAGTATATAGGGGCGATCCTGGAGGACCGATACCATCTGTCGTATGCATCTGATGGAGAGGAAGGGTTCAGACAGGCCATTAGGGAAGTGCCTGATCTGATCATAAGTGATGTGATGATGCCGGGAATGGATGGATATACTTTGTGTGAAAGATTGCATGAAGAAAGCTTGACCAGTCATATCCCTGTAGTTCTGCTTACTGCCAGGGCTGATGATGACTCACGTGTAACCGGTTACCGAAAAGGTGCAGATGCTTACCTGGTCAGACCGTTTCTGCCGGAAGAATTGCATGCCCAGATTTTTATGTTGCTGGAACAACGCAGTAGATTACAACAGGCATTTATTGACAACCTGATAAAGAAGGATGAGCAGGAAACAGCCTCCGATCCATTTTTAAGTCAGATCCGTTCCCATATATTGAATCATTTGTCAGATGAAAAGATGAGTGTACAGCAATTGTGTGAGCTCATGCATATCAGCAGAAGTCAGTTGCATAAAAAAGTGAAGGCTATCAGTGGCCAGAGTCCATCCATTTTTATCCGCAAGATCCGCCTGGCAGAGGCTCACCGGATGTTAGCGAATGGTCATCAAACGGTTGCCCAGGTTGCCTATGCTTGCGGATTTCAGGATCCCAGCTATTTCTCCCGGGTGTATAAGGAGGAGTATGGCTATCCCCCCAGTGAACGAAACGGGAAATAGACGATCTCTGACTGTAATCGGCGCATACAAATTCACCGATACGGTTTTCAACTATCGATATCCGTAGTTTGGAACTACGGATGCATATCCTCGTCCTGGACAACTTATTAAGAGCTGGGCAAGCGCAGTCTTTTTGGTCCTGCTTCAGGCTAATAGCCATGTTGGTTTGAAATTGCAAACTTCAAACAGCGGAGGTCTCGCCACAGAATACTTGTGCAACCCCATCGGGGTAATCGGCGCATACAAATTCACCGATACGGTTGTATTGGATGGAGTGCCAAATGAACCCCAGTTTCCAATACCAGTCGCTGTTCGAAGGTTGGTCCTTCGAACCATACAAAATGGACAATAGTACCTGAAAATGATCATATAGTCCATGTACTACTGGCTGAGTTGAAATAGTTTGGGTAATCAATTCAAACTGTACAACATGAAAAAGCTCACCATCGTATTGCTGTTCCTGGTATGCCCTTTTTTGATCGGAACTGCTCCTGCCCAGCAAATCCTGAATTTTAGTTTCCCTACTCCCAGTCTGAAGGAATCGGGAAGCTTCATGAGTCTATATCTTCCTCCGGGATATGATGAGGAGAGTGACCAGGCTTATCCACTTATTATCTATTTACATGGTTCCCATCCTAATGATAATCTTTTCATCAGTAATGTGGTGGAGCCAGCAATAAATGAACTCATTATGTTCTCAGGGTTGCAACCAGTGATTATTGCGATGCCCAGGTTGCAAAACACTTCCAACACCGAAAATTACGACAACCATCATATGTATGTAAATTCAGAATACTACGGGGGTTTTGAAGATGTAATTACTCATGATCTGATGGGTTTTCTACGTGATCTTGAATCAATGAATATTAAAGACAAGATTTCTTTTTCAAGAGAATCGACTGCCATCATAGGATTTTCCATGGGTGGAGGTGGAGCTGCTCGGGTAGCGTTGAAGAATCCGGACCTGTTTGGAGCATTTGGTTCGCACTCGGGAGATCTATCCTATGAAGAGTCAAAAGTCGAGTTATGGTTGCACGACTTAACGACTACATATTGTGATGGAGCTTGTGATTTTGATTTTTCTGATTGGCAAGTTGTTCAATTTATGGGAATCTCAGCCGCGCTGAATGATCTTGATAATGGTGCCATTCAGTTTATACTTGATGAACAGGGCAATCTCAGGCGGGAAATATTAGAAGTTTGGCAGAAAAGAGCAGATCCCGCAATCCTGATTTCAGAGAATGAACTTTTTACAGAAGAGCAAAATAGTTTCCATATGTACATTGAGGTAAACTCTACTGATGTTTTCGGATTAACACCACTCAACAGGGTTTTTGCAGGAAATGACCCAAATGCGGCAACAGAACACACCTTGCAAGGGAATGGAGTGGACGAAGAATGGTATACATATCATGAAACTCCAGGTATGAGTCATCGCCTTACGACAGACCGTGCCAAAAAAGGTCTGGCATGGATCATACCCAAACTGAGCACCACCACATCAGTTCATGATTTTACGGATAAGATAAATTACCGGGTTTATCCCAATCCTACTGCGCGTGCAAATAAGATCAACGTTACTTTCGATCGGATCGAAGACAATTCAGATTTGAAACTGGATATTATTGATATGGGTTCAGGAAAAAAAGTCCACACATATCCGATCGGATCTACAGGTGAAGGGCAAACGGCCATAACGGTGGATGTTGCAGACATTCCACCTGGTGTCTACTCATTTGAAACAAGATCGGATAGCTGGAGGGCAGTCAGGAAAGTGATCATCACCAAATAGGAGTAGACTCTTCAGACAGGTTTCCCAGTGCCTTCTGAAGGTCGACTTTGGTGGTTTCCATTTTGCTTAGTAAGTCAATCAGTTTGATTTCGGCATTGATCAGGCTGCTTTCCCTGGAATTGAGTAAAAAGAGTGAACTTTCCCCGGCAGAAAAGCGCTCTCGTTCTGCTTCCAGTAAAAGGAGATAGTTGTCAACATTGGATTGTGCAATATCAAATTGACCATCCAGATTGTAAAGTGAGTTGATATAACCTTGAACCTTATTTCGCAATTGCCACTTCCGATCCTTTTTCTTCCAAAGCGTTTCTTGCTGTTTGATCCTTACCATTTCCAGCTGAGCTCGTTCGGATCTCAGAAACAGTGGGATACCTACCTGGACCCCCCATTTGTAATTTTGTAGAGATACTGGACCGAGTAGCTCGTCACTTCCCGGTTGACTCAGAAGGTTGTATTCCAGGTCAACGGTGGGCTTGAGATTCTCTTGTTTTAGTCGTTCTTCAATATCGAGAGAAATCAGGTCAAAGTCGTACAGTTGAAGTTCGGGATGTACTGCATCCAGGAAACTCATGATACTATCGGTAAAAGAAAACATGACGGATGTATCCAGGGCTGTTCTTATCAGGGTAGGAGGCTCCAGACTATCAGTTATTTCCAGAGGTGTGCCATTTTCAAGCCAAAGAAACGCTGACAAGGCAAAGCCCGCCTTCTGAAATTCATTTTCTATCCTGACTTTTTCCAACAATCTGTTCTGTACCTGAATGGAAGCTTCAAGGGTATCAACGGCGGGAATATCACCCAACGCAAAACTTTCCTTGATGGCATTCAATCTGGTCTCTGCCAGCTGGAGGAACTCTTCCACTACGATCAGCTCATTGCCTGCTTTTACCCAATTCCAATATTGCAAAAGAGCCTGATGAAAAA
>JAUILF010000303.1 GCA_030433135.1 Bacteroidia bacterium
TGCAACTGGCCATGGTGACGATATTTGTGGTCATGTAGGCCATCACAGCGATGAGTTTGATCCGGGCAGTACAGCCTTTCACCATATAGCGGATCCTAATCTGTACTCTGTCGGGGTGTGGAATTTTCCATTGCCCTGTATCCTTTTTGACGATGTCAACGGGATGAGTGTTTTTATGTCCAGCAAATTTGATTTTGATTTTCGGGGGCACGGGGACGGTCATACTGCCTACAAAGGGTATGTATTGGATGGCGGTGCTGTTAAGCGTGTAGCCGATCCTTCCTTTCCGCAGGCAGAGACTGCCATTGGTGGTTTCGCTCATATTGGTGACACCTCATATGTATGTGTGGATGGTGTGCCCTATCTGCTTGAATCCAAAAGCACCATGGATGGTGGCTTGTTTGGTGGAGGGATCACTTCCTTTTATGATTTTTCCATTACTAAGAATGTAGTGGGTATGATCCTGATGGTCTTGCTTTTGGGATGGTTGTTTCTTTCGATTGCAAAAGCATACCGGGAGAGGGATGGAAAAGCACCCAAGGGGGTACAGTCATTCATTGAGCCGATTTTTGTTTTTATACAGGATGAAGTAGCCAAGCCTTTTCTGGGAGATAAATGGCAAAAGTTTTTACCTCTCCTGATGGCCTTGTTTTTCTTTATCCTGGCCCTGAATCTATTTGGTCAGATACCATTTTTGGGTGGTGTTAACGTAACGGGTAACCTGGCAGTGACCATGGCCCTGGCTCTGATCGCCTTTATTGTAACTAATATTAATGGAAAGAAACCTTACTGGGAGCATATTCTCTGGATGCCCGGAGTGCCCGGATGGGTTAAATTTATTATTACTCCTGTAGAGATATTGGGATTGTTTATCAAGCCACTTACACTGATGTTGCGACTATTTGCCAACATTACCGCAGGACACATTGTGGTACTGACGTTTGTAGGATTGATTTTCATCTTTGGACAATCCGGACAGAGTATGGGAGGAACGGCTTTGGGCATTGGGTTGTCGCTACCGTTGACGCTGTTTATGATGGCTATTGAGTTGTTGGTAGCTTTCATCCAGGCTTTTGTTTTTACCATATTGACAGCTTCCTATATCGGAGCTGCCATAGAAGATGCACATCATTGAATTTCTTAACTAACTATATATAAATACGCAATATTATGACAGGTTCATTAGCTGCAATTGGTGCTGGTCTGGCCGTTATCGGTGCTGGAATCGGTATTGGAAATATCGGTGCCAAAGCAATGGAAGCCATCGCTCGTCAACCCGAAGCTGTGGGTGACATCCGGGCAAATATGATTTTGATGGCCGCACTGGTCGAAGGTGCTGCGCTTATCGCGATCATCCTGGCTTTCTTCGGTTAAGATTTATAAGGGATTGGCCAGCAACGGTTGGTTGCCCCAATCCCTTCTTTAAAAGATTTTAAATACTCGATATATGTTCTTTCTAGCTGATTTTAGTGTGATAAAGCCGGACTTTGGCCTTTTCTTCTGGTCCGTTCTGATATTTATCCTCTTTTGGGTTTTGGTGGGACGATTGGCATTTAAGCCTATTGCACAGGCGTTGAAGAAAAGAGAAGATGATATTCAGGGTGCATTGGACGAAGCTTCCAAAGCAAGGGAGGCCATGGAAAAACTGCAATCTGAAAATGAAAGTCTCCTGGCTGAGGCACGTGAGGAAAGAAGTAAAATGCTGAGGGAAGCCAAGGAGACCAAAGAGGCTATTATCAGAGACGCCAGGGAAGGTGCCAAGGAAGAAGCCAGTAAAATCCTGGCCAATGCCAAGTTGGAGATTGACAATCAGAAAAAGCAGGCCATTACCGAGGTGAAAAACCAGGCAGGTCAATTGGCTATTGACATTACTGAAAAACTGCTGCAAAAGGAATTGCAGGACCGGAAAAGCCAGCAACAACTGGTGCAGAGACTGGTTGATGATATTAAACTTTCATAATCAGAATCTATGTCAGTTCAAAGAATTGCTTCCCGCTACGCCAAATCGCTTCTGGATCTCTCAGTGGAGAGGAATGACCTGGAAACAGTAGCCGATGATGTGGACTACGTCCTGGGCAGTCTTCAATCACGAGATCTTTACCTACTTATCAAAAGCCCGATCATAAACCCGGGCAAAAAGAAGGCTATCTTCAAACGATTGTATGATGATGCCCTGTCTCCTACCATCAACAGTTTTTTGCATATCATGCTGCGAAAGGGACGTGAAAACCTGCTGCCGGAAATCCTGGAAGCATTCAAATCGCAATACAGGGAGATTAAGAAGATCTCTACTGTGACCCTACGCACTGCAGTAGAACTGGAGCCGGAAACAGTGGATGCCATCCGTAATACCCTGAAACAATCCGGGGCTACCAAAGACAACATTGAAATGGAGGTTGAGGTAGATCCTTCTCTTATTGGAGGCTTTACCCTGGAGTTTGAAGGCAAGGAATATGACTCAAGTCTGGCTCATAAACTCAGAGAATTGAGAAAACAATTTTCGTCTAATTAGGAATTGAATAAAACTAGATAATATGGTTGATGTAAAACCTGATGAAATATCTGCAATCCTGAAAGAAGAACTTTCCGGATTTAAGACTGAAGCTCAACTGGAAGAAATAGGAACCGTGCTGCAAGTTGGTGATGGTATCGCCCGTGTTTACGGACTAACCAAGGTTCAGGCCGGAGAGCTTGTACAGTTTGAAAATGGCACTAAAGCTATTGCACTAAACCTGGAAGAAGACAATGTGGGGGTGGTATTGCTGGGGCCAGGTGAAGGCATTAAGGAAGGATCTTCGGTAAAACGAACCGGTGAAATTGCCTCCATCAATGTAGGAGAAGGTTTTCTGGGACGCGTAGTAAATCCTCTGGGTGAACCTATCGATGGTAAAGGTGCTATCGAAGGCAAGACTTACCCCATGCCGCTGGAGCGCAAAGCACCCGGAGTAATTTATCGTCAGCCGGTAAGTGAACCACTTCAGACTGGGATCAAGGCCATCGACTCCATGATTCCGATCGGTAGAGGACAGCGTGAGCTTATTATCGGTGACCGCCAGACAGGTAAGACAGCGATTGCCATCGATACCATCATCAATCAGAAGGAATTTTACGAAAGGGGAGAGCCTGTATACTGTATTTACGTGGCTTCCGGACAAAAGGCATCAACAGTAGCCCAGGTGGCGAAGGTACTGGAAGATAATGGTGCTATGCCTTATACAACGATTGTATCGGCTTCTGCCTCTGATCCGGCTCCACTGCAGTTTTATTCTCCATTTGCAGGAGCTTGTATCGGTGAGTATTTCCGTGATACGGGTCGTCCGGCATTGATTATTTATGATGATTTGTCTAAGCAGGCTGTAGCTTACCGCGAGGTTTCATTGCTACTGAGAAGACCTCCGGGCCGTGAAGCTTACCCGGGTGATGTCTTCTATCTGCACTCCAGATTGTTGGAAAGAGCTGCGAAAGTTATCGATAAGGATGATATCGCCAGGAATATGAATGATTTGCCTACCTCATTGAAGGATGCCAAAGATGAGAAAGGCGAACCACTGGTGAAGGGAGGAGGCTCGTTAACGGCATTGCCCATTATTGAAACCCAGGCAGGAGACGTATCAGCGTACATTCCTACCAACGTGATTTCAATTACCGATGGTCAGATTTTCCTGGAGTCTAATCTATTCAACTCCGGTATTCGCCCGGCTATTAACGTAGGTATTTCAGTTTCACGGGTGGGTGGTTCTGCACAGATCAAGTCCATGAAAAAGGTGTCCGGTACACTTAAACTGGATCAGGCTCAATACCGGGAGTTAGAGGCATTTGCCAAATTTGGATCAGATCTTGACCCGGCGACTATGCTGGTTCTGGCCAAAGGTGCCAGAAACGTAGAGATCCTTAAACAGCCTCAGTACAGTCCGGTTCCGGTTGAGAAACAGGTTGCTATTATCTATCTGGGTACAAATGGTCTCCTGCGAGATGTACCCGTGGAGAAAATAAAGGAATTTGAAGAGCAGTTTTTGACTACACTGGAGCAACGGCATCCGGATGTTCTTGAGACTTTCAGGGCCGGAAAACTAACGGACGAAGCTACCGATGCCCTAAGGACCCTGGCAGCCGATATGTCAAAGCAGTACGCGAGCAAATAAGTCCGAAAATTCAGCAAAACAGGTAAACCATGGGTGCAAACCTTAAGGAAGTAAGGGAACGGATCAAGTCGGTGATTTCAACTCAGCAGATAACCAAAGCTATGAAGATGGTATCGGCGGCCAAGTTGAGAAGAGCTCAGGAAGCGATTACCAGCATGCGACCATACGCTGAGAAGCTCAACGATATGCTGGTCAACATCCTTTCCAATTCTGATGGTGAAGGGGCTAGTGCCTACGGAGAGCATCGTGAAGTTGAGAAGGTGTTGATCGTAGTGGTGACATCAAACCGTGGACTTGCCGGAGCATTTAACTCCAATATCATCAAGGCAGCAGCTGCATTGATGAGAGATAAATATCCGGAGCAATCTGCAGCCGGGAAGATCGATGTGATGTGTATCGGAAAGAAAGGATATGATCATTTTCGTAAGAGATTGCCGGCAGAAAATGTACTCGGTGAGCATGTCAACCTGTTTGCCGATCTGAGTTTTGAGGGGATTGTAGAGGTTCCGGATTCCATTATGAAATCTTTCCTGGAGGGTAATTACGATGCCATTGAGGTATGTTTTGGCAGGTTTAAGAATGCCGGAGTCCAATTTGCTGAAGCTGCCCGATTCCTGCCCGTTGCCAAGCTGACTTCGCAATCCGATGAAAAGCAAATCAAAGCTGATTATATTTTTGAGCCCAATCAGGAAGACCTTCTGAAGGAGCTTGTACCCAGTATATTGCAGACTCAGTTTCACCGCTATTTGCTCGACACACATGCTTCGGAGCATGGTGCACGGATGACCGCCATGGATAAGGCCACCGAAAATGCGGATGAATTGCTGAAAGACCTGCGGTTGAGCTACAACAAAGCCAGGCAGGAAGCGATTACCTCCGAGTTGTCGGAGATCGTTGGTGGAGCAGCAGCCCTCGAGGGCTAAAACAAAACGAAGAATCCATCATACAAGAAGAGAGAAGTCAACCGGCTTCTCTTTTTTTGGTTGTATTACATGCCACATGTTTATCAGAGCCATTGTTCTCGATGCTACCTGCCGGAAACGGCAATTTTATCAATACCCTTTGTATCTAGACGGATCACTGATTATATATGAACTGATCACTCGATAAGCATATTCATTTCGGATAATGTGATCATGAAAACGAGGTTGCCAGGCAAATGTCGGATGGGTTGAACGAATGTTTATGGTGACCGCCGATTTGAAGCCACGAATTATGGAAGCCAGGTTTTTAGATTGTGGTCCAAATTGATTTTTATACCCTGCAGGATTGCCATGCATGGCAATCCTGCCTGGATCATGGATTGGTTTCCATGATGTATTGTGTTCATTGTGTCCGATTGATATAATGGCGTGAAAATGATTGGGCATCACCACATATTCTCCTTTGGAAAGATTCATGTCCTTCCTTAACTCGAACGTTCTTAACCATTCGGCCTGGACTATTTTGCCATTTTCGGATAATTTCATCTCGCCGTCTATGATTTCTCCAAACCAGCAAATTCTGTTTAAGGTACATATGGTAATAAAATATTGGGCTGGCCACCCGTAATCCCAATTGCGTAGTCTGTAGCTCATATTCTTAATGGCAGATCATGAAAATCAGATAATAAATCATTTTCTTGTCTTACAAATTCTTCTTCGGAGATGCCGTCATTTAATGGTTTGTATGCATAGCCAGCAGAGATTAAAACCATTTTGCATTTCATGTTTTCATTTTGAACAGAGGTAATATTTGAGTATTCCTCATCCATTCGGATTATTTGAAATCCTGATGTTTTCATATCGTGGCCTTGAGCTGTAAGGTTGCACATCAACTGAGGGCTGAAAATGTGAACATGATAATCTAGTACACTGGACCAATCCATGGACGACTGGGAGTGGATGTTGGAAATCAGAAAAAGACCCAGTAATTTGAAATTGATAAGGGTTCGTAGAGTGTTCCTTACCAGGATTTTATATGATGAACCGTTATTGTAGCACTTTCCATTTACTGTTAGGGTCAGATTAGATACTCTCCTCACAACTGCTTATTGTACGCTGTTTCTTACTTTCAAGTAGTTCTCGGGAGTGAATGCTGCAATTTGAGATTTCGTATAATCTTTGATGTTACTAGTGATTATTCCTTCAACTCCACTAATTGTCAATGCCGTTGAATACTGTATTGAGTCCTCGAAGTCTTTAAAATCATTCCTCAAGGCTTGCAAAATTTCGCTTCTGGTTGTCCCAGTTATCTGGACCATCTCGGTGAGATCCACTATAACATGAATAGCTTTTTTAACCCAGGTACTTTCTCAGGACATAGTATATGTTGTTAATACTAACCGCAGATATATGCAATTCGATTTTCCCCAGTTCATTGAGATTAAACAATTCACTTGCAGGATTAGCAAATGGCCCTCGGTCAAATAAAGAATTCAATGATTACATCTGAATCAACGAATAACTTAGTGATCATGCTTTTTCGATAATTCCTCAGTCAGTACCCGCTTGTAATCAAAATCTTCATCAACAGGCAGGATTCCTCTCAATCTTTGAATTCTCGGCGATAGTTCTTCAAGCCTAATTTCCCGTCTGTCATTCGTAATAAGCTTGAAATAGTTTTCTACAAGTTCCGAAAGGCTTTGTCCCTTTTCCCTTGCATATGCTTTAGCTGTACTGATAACCTCCTTCTCTATGGTCAAAGTTAACTTAGTATTCACGGCTTTTAGAGCAAAGATACGTGTTCTGACGTGATGTTGTAATACGTGTACTGTTTGAGCTGGTGGGTTCTTAGCTCGCGCAGGATGAATGTTAGAGGGATGTCTTACAGGTAGGATTTTACATGCTTAAGAATTATATCAATCATATCAGCCTGGATTAACCATCACCCTATTTCCCTGACAACTTTACATGGGTTACCGACTGCCAAAACATGATCCGGTAAGTCCTTATTCACCACGCTTCCTGCCCCAATGGTCACATTATGACCGATGGTTACTCCGGGCAAGATAACCGAATTGCCCCCGATCCAGATATTGTCTCCTATATGTACCGGTTTGGCGGAGGTTAGATATCGCTTTCCATCACCGTCGTCTACAATCCTTTCGGATGCTTTGATGGGGTGACTCGCAGTATAGATCTGAACGTTGGGCGCTATTAGCCCATTTTTACCGATGGTGATGAAGTTGCTGTCCAGAAAAACACAGTTCATATTAATGAAGGTGTTATCTCCGATCGAAATATTTTCACCAAAATCGCAGAAAAAAGGTGCTTCGATCCAGATTCTATCTCCTTTGTGTTTCAGTAATGCTGTTAGTATTTGTTCCCGCTCTTCAGATAAATCTGAATCCAGCCCATTGTATATTTTCAGAAGTTTTCTGGCTTCATGATATCGGGTGAGTATTTCCGGATCCCTCGAATCATAGAGTTCACCGGCCAGCATTTTTCGTTTTTCGGTCATGTTACATCATAAACGTGTGGGTTGATCAATAGTCGAATTTGTGAGGCCTGCAGCAATTAGGTGTCGGGTTGCAGCGAATCGTTTTTCCATTGTGACGGGTTATTTAGAATGTAATTAG
>JAUILF010000304.1 GCA_030433135.1 Bacteroidia bacterium
TTTGATCCGCGCTGACTTCCAGGCGCATGGTTCCATCCACCGCCGCATTGGTGGAAAAGGAAAGATTTACTTTCCGGATCGGAGCACATCCTGCCCTTAACTTCAGAACGGTCAATGTTATCCGTAATGGAAAGTCCGAAGAAATTATCGAGACCCGCCGATATATAGCTGCTGAATTAGCTCCGAATTACCAATTTTCCGATAATATGGGTGTTGGAATGTATTACCTATATGGGAGGGGATTTGATGAAGGGGTCAAGCAGACGCATTTTCTCACCATAAATTCTTATTTCAACAATCTGCATATTACCCAAGATTTATACTTTGACATATCTCCACAAGTTTATTATCTGAGGACAGATGATCAGGAGGGGTTTTATGTCGTCGGTTTTATCACATTTGGGAAGGAGGGTTTTCCATTGTCGATTTCAACGATATTAAATAAAGCGATTGAAACCGAAATAGTACCTGAAGACGATTTTGTATGGAATGTATCGCTGGTCTACAGTTTTCCCTGAGTCTTCCTACTTGAATCAAAAGATAAACCATGGAAAGAGAAAAGAATACCACAATAATTGATCAAGACATATTTGACAGGTTAAGAGGGGGTGAAGCCATTCCGATGGATGATCCTGATTATGGTCAGATCAGAGAGGCAGTAAACCGGACTTTTGGTCTCCTTGCTCAACTGAATGCGGCTACAAATGTGGATGAGGTCCGAAACCTGTTGAGTGAAATTATTGGGGTTAAGATAGATAGTAGCACGACTGTTTTTCCTCCGTTTCACACGAATTTGGGACGCCATATTTCGTTGGGGAAAAATGTATTTATTAATCATGCCTGCAGTTTTTTAGACCTGGGGGGTATTACCATAGAGGATGAGGTGATGGTCGGTCCGAGAGTGAATATCACCTCCGAAGATCACCCGGTAGATGTATCCTCCCGAAAGACTTTGGTGCCTTCAGAAGTAATCATCAGGAAAAACGCGTGGATTGGTGCCGGAGCAATCATTCTTCCGGGTGTGACGGTAGGTGAAAATTCGGTGGTGGCCGCAGGGGCGGTGGTTAGAAAGGATGTTCCACCCAATACAGTAGTAGGAGGAGTTCCGGCAAAAATCCTTAAGGAGATATTAACCAAATAGTCCGATATGGAAATCATCAGGAATGGAAAACAGCAATCTTTGCAAGGACCGGAAGACTGGTTTACGGGATCCGTGCGAATAGATCCACTTTTTGGCAAAAGGGAAATGACCAAAGCCGCCGCTGCCATGGTCACATTTGAACCAGGCGCAAGAACTGCCTGGCATACGCATCCGATGGGTCAAACCTTGATCATTATGGAAGGATTGGGACGAGTACAGCGCCTGGGTGGACCCATTGAGGAAGTAGGACCTGGAGATGTCGTATGGTTTGAACCTGATGAGAAGCACTGGCATGGTGCCAGTCCAGAGAAGGCAATGAGTCATATTGCCATTCAGGAAGAACTGGATGGTGAAGTGGTAAAGTGGATGGAAAAGGTTTCAGATGAGCAATATGGATCGTAATTCTAATGCTGATTAGGTTCCAATCGAAGTTTCAAATTCTTTCGAAAAGGGAACAACTAAATTTTAATTGATGTAATGGCAACCAAAGGATTCAAGGATTTCTTTTGTGCAGTATTAGTGGGGTTCCTCTTAATGGTAAATCACACACTGTCTTTAAGTCAATCCAATCCATCCGTAGAGAACCGGAGTAATGAGGCACCACAACAAATCCCTGCATTTCCAGAGCAGACGCGAGTTCCATCGGTGCAGACCCAATCCAACTATTCGGTAGAAGTGATTACGGATGAGTTGGAGTACCCATGGGGACTCGATTTTCTACCGGATGGACGTATGATCGTCAGCCAGAAGCCAGGGAATATCCGGATTGTGAACGTTGATGGCAAAGTAAGTGATCCCATAGATGGAGTCCCTTCGGTTAGGTACCAGGGGTCGGGAGGAATGTTTGATATAAAGCTGGCCCCGGATTTTAACACCTCCCGGCGGGTATTCTGGACTTATGTAACGACCGTTGATGGAGATGCTATGAATTGTGTTACCTCCGGAATTCTATCTCAGGATGAATCCTCATTAGACAAGGTAAACGTAATCTATCAAATTGGGCCGACCCAGGGAGGAAGGTTTCATTTTGGATCCAGAATGATATTTGACGAGGAAGGACGTTTGTATGTGACCTTTGGTGACCGTTTTCGCGCCGGTAGAGGTGAGGTGCAGCAACTCAATTCGGCTTTGGGAAAAGTCATACGCATTAATCAGGATGGTTCTGCTGCTGAGGGCAATCCATTTGCTGAACGGGAAAATGCACTGCCGGAGATATGGTCTATAGGCCATAGAAATCCCCAGGGACTGGCTTTTGATCCAGTCACAAATGTACTATGGCTATCAGATCATGGTCCAAGAGCGGGTGATGAAATCAATGTGATCAGGGGAGGAGCTAATTACGGCTGGCCGGAAATTTCGTACGGTACGGAATATAATGGAGGACCGGTGAATGGCACCGGACTAACCCAAAAGGAGAATATGGAACAACCCGTTTACTATTATGATCCGGTCGTTGCTCCCAGTGGAATGACCTTTTATAGTGGTGATCTGATCCCGGAATGGAAGAACAACCTGTTTGTGGCCATGCTTAGCGGAATGCATATTGCACGTTTGGTTATCGACAATTCGACAGGACGCGTTATCAACGAAGAACAGATATTGACAGAAGAGGGTCAGCGTTTCAGATATATCGTGCAAGGACCCGATGAAGCCCTGTACGCCCTCACCGACCATGCTACCGGGCGATTATATAGAATCAGCAACTAAAATAGATCACCTTAAATGTTTGTTTGAATTTCTTAATAAATAATTCATGAAGGTATACTGAAGTGACTACTAGAACTATCAGTTGTTTGATTTTCTTAAGTAGTGATTTGATTATTATTATGGACTGCAGGGTTAGAGGCGATAATTTTGTACTGTATTAACTGGAAGGAGATTCGATAAACTAAAAAGTAGAATTATGATCTTAGAAGAAAATTATATCCTGTCAAATGGTTTGGAAATTCCAAAATTGGGACTTGGCACCTGGTTTATCAACGATAGTGATGTGGTGCAGGCAGTCAAAGATGCAGTTGCGATCGGCTATCGACATATTGATACTGCTCAGGCCTATCAAAACGAAAGTGGCGTAGGTAGAGGCATCAAAGCCTGTGGTGTAAGCAGGGAAGATCTTTTTGTAACCACGAAGCTCGCTGCTGAAGTAAAATCTTACAGTGAAGGAGTGACCTCAATCGAAGAATCACTTAAGACCTTAGGTTTGGATTATATTGATATGATGATCATTCATAGTCCCAAACCATGGATGGAATTTCAGGGTGATGATCACTATTTTGAAGGAAACCGCGAAGCATGGAGGGCGCTGGAAGAAGCCTACCAGTCAGGAAAACTCCGAGCCATTGGTCTTTCGAACTTTGAAAAAAAGGACCTGGACAATATCCTTGATTCCTGCTCGGTGAAACCTATGGTCAATCAGGTGTTGGCTCATATTAGCAATACACCTAAGGACCTCATTCGGTATCATGAGGAGAAAGGTATTCTCACCGAAGCCTATTCACCCATTGCTCATGGAGAACTGATGAAGAATGAAAAGGTTGCCAGTATGGCAGAAAAGTATGGTGTTTCGATTCCACAGCTGTCCATTCGCTATTGTCTTGAACTTGGTCTCTTACCCCTGCCCAAAACGGCAAATCCTGTGCATATGAAAGAAAATGCCAAGGTAGATTTCGCGATTTCAGAAGAGGATATGGCAGTGCTCAAGAATATTGAGCCCATCAAGGATTACGGAGAGGCCAGTAAGTTTCCTGTATATGCCTGACACCGATCCTGTGTTTCCAGAAATCCTGTTTTACCACAACATCGAATGAGCCGTTAAAAGTTTAAATTTATACCCATCGATAACCAATTATATGTGTAGGAAGTGCTAAGTAACTCTTTGGGGTACCTGACCTGAAAAATTAGACAAGAATGGTATGAGTAATTTATCTATTCTTTTGACTTCAGTATTAATGATGACCACTTTACGTATTTCAGGGCAGGTGTATTATCTTGATGAAGACTACCCGGGTATGACCCCTCAAAAATATGCGGAAAACAAGGTAAGCGTTGAGGGAAGGTATATACAGAATATAACCATGAGTCCGGATGGTAAGGAGATCCTTCTAGGAGAGACAGATTCCTCGTTGTGGAGATATGAACGGATATTACGAATTAAGGTGTTGGACTCTTTTGAGCTAGTGATTGACACTCCTGACTTCGTGAAAAACTTTGAGTACGAAAGAATGTGGATGATCGGCGAACCAATGATATCTCCGGACAACCGTACTTTATACTTTGTGGCAGATTATCCACCGGATTATTGGCAGGCGGAAAGAAGTGAGAATGGAGACTGGTCAAATCCCACTAAATTGATTTCCTTAAGCACGGATGATGGGGACTGGTATATATCAATATCAGAAAATAATACCCTATACTACACTGATGGAAGAATACATATGTCACCGAAGCTAAATGGCCAGTACACTTCAAGGACACTGGTTGAAGGTGCATTTAATCTGCAGGATGCGGGAGACCCCTGTATTGCACCTGCCGAGGATTATATGGTATTTGCATCAACAAGGAAGGGAGGATATGGTCAGGGAGATATCTATGTCTGTTTTAAAGACTATAGGGGAAACTGGTCAGAGGCATACGATCTGGGTAGTGATGTAAATACAGAAGACTGGGAGAGTGCACCTTATATATCACCCGATGAAAAGTACTTGTTCTTTTCGAGAAGGGACACAAGTCAACATGCAAAATACCAGGACATCTACTGGGTAAGCATGAGACTGGTGGATAGCATTAAGAATAAGAATCTGCAAATTGATCAGGCCAAGCAGAATTGAAGTTTTGTAATTGTAGGAATCGACCAGGGTGTACAACATTTCGACTTAATTTTGTACGATATTGAGAAGGGTATAAGTTTTAAGATTATGAAAGTTTTCTTAATCGGAGCCACTGGAGGTACTGGTTTAGAGATTTTGGATGGATTAGTATATAAGGACTATGACATAAAAGCTATGGTTCGAAATTCATCAAAAATGAATCTGGATCAGTTTAATGTCACCAGGGCAGATCAGATCAAATTGGTCAGGAGTGGAGTTTTGGAACCTGGGAAACTCAGTGATGGCCTTAGAAATTGTGACGTTGTGATTTCAGCATTGGGTACTGGAACGGACAATAGTTACACCGAAGTCTATTCGGAAGGTGGCAGAAATATCCTTGCCGCTATGAGAGCTAATGGAATTAAACGGTTGATAACGATCACGTCTGGATTGGTTGATTTGAGCGATCCTTCGACCGATAACTTTTTTCTGAATCGGATCATTCGTCCTAGCTTTAACAAAATTTACTACGACATGACTCGCTGGGAGACTATTTTGGATGAGAATTGTGATATTGATTGGACATGTGTCCGTCCTACAACATTAACGGATAAAAAAATTACCGGAGAATACAGGGTGAAAGAGAATCATTGCCCTAGAGGAGGAACGAAGATTGGACGAGCAGATCTTGCTGATTTTATTTTGAAGCAAATTTATTCCAGGGAATTTATTCATAAAAAACCCGTAGTTGCTTATTAGATCAAAGGATTCGGACATTAAATTATAGGTAAGAATTTATCAGTTAGAATCAGGTAGCATCGATTCCTTTGCATTCGAAAGCAGGCAATATGGAAAAATTAAAAAGAACATTAATCGTTTGGGTAAGTATTTATCCTCCACTTACTATAATTTTAGCAGAATTTGATACTTATTTGAGTACCATGTCTTTGCCATTGAGAACTTTTGTTTTAACCATTATTTTGGTGCCACTGATGACCTATATCCTGATTCCATTCTGGACCAAAGTTTTTATAGAAATAAGCACCAGAATTTTACGAGTCAAGAGATGGAACTAATCTTTCACTAGACTAATTTTTACAAATCCTGCAGGGAAATTAGACTTTTCGGAAAGCTGAAGGGCTGGCTCCCGTATGTTTCTTAAAAAAGTTGTTAAAGTAAGTGGGATACTCAAAGCCCAGGGCAAAAGCCACTTCAGAAATATTCCAGTTGGTGTGTTGCAGGATGGCCTTAGCTTCGCCAATGATCCGGTCAGAAATATGGTAGGTAGTGGGTTTGCCGGTGACATCTTTAATTGACCGATTCAGATGATTAACATGGACAGCCAGATTTTGTGCGTAGTCTTTGGCACTTCTCAATTGCAGAGGTCTGTCTGGACTTTCAATTGGGAACTGTCTTTCGAGCAATTCCATGAAAACTGATGTCAGTCGAACTGCAGCATTTTTACTTTGATCGTAGTTTTCGGAGGGCTGTAATTTCAAAGCTTCGTGCAAGATCAGGTTAATGTAGTTGCGTATCAGATCGTCTTTATGGGCATAATCAGAGGCCTGTTCTTCAATCATTTTTTTAAATATACTGTTGAGGAATTCCCTTTGCTCCGGAGTAATGTCAAGTATGGGAGTACCGCCCAGTTGGAACAGGGGAGATTTCTGCAGACTATCCGATCGGTTATTTGGATCCAGAAAATCCTCCGAAAACAAGCAGGTATATCCAATATAGGTGGAGGAAAGAGTCTCCCATGAGTATGGAATATGTGGATTGCCGAAGAACAGAATGGTCCCTTCTGCTTCAAAACTCCGCTCAGCATAGTGAATCTTGCTTTTGCCCGTGGTCAGACAGATCTTATAAAAATCCTTACGGCTGTAAATCCGAACCTCATTTTCATCGTCTTCAATTTGGAAGGCATTAAAACCCTTCAATTTGAGATTGGTATTATATTCAGAAAGGGCTCTCATAGTAAAAGGGATTTATGAATTTCAAACAAATCGATATGATCTCAATCTAGTTATAGTATAGGATTGATTATCAGGCATTTAAAGATCAATGGGGAGTTTTGTAAAGCTGCAATGCCCCGACAAAATGGCTCTACTAATGTAATCAATTGTTTGAAATTCTTAGCTACTTGTTTGATTTTTTCTTGCTTGTGTGTGGTGATTATGAGTACCTTAATGGTTTAAGGGATTTCCAAAATATTGAAAAAAGTTATACTGATATGAGTTACTCATTCCGGATGGGGTTTTTGCTGTTGATCATGATGCAGTCAGTGATTGGTTTAGCGCAAGGAACATATGAAATGCAGCCACTTATTCAATCCCGAGCTGTGGAATTGCTCCAGGTGGATCAGCTTAAGTTCAAAGATCTGAACAAGAACCAGGAGCTGGATATTTATGAAGACTGGCGTCAACCCGTGGATCGACGTATTGAAGACTTAGTCAGTCAAATGTCTTTGCAGGAAAAGGTGGGTATGATGCTTATCAACACCCTGAACGCGGGCGAAAATGGAATGATGACGGATCGGGCTGTGCAATATGTTGAGGATGAGAAGATGACCCGGTTTGTATTTCGAAACACCATAAAGGTCAATCCCGTCAACTCAGGAGGAGGTGGCTGGGGGGGTGTGCAGATTACTCCATTCGCAGCGGCACAATTCACCAACGCGGTGCAGGAGCTTTCGGAGAGCACCCGGCTCGGCATACCTGCA
>JAUILF010000305.1 GCA_030433135.1 Bacteroidia bacterium
AAAAGGCAATAAACATTTTTTAGGCAACCGTGAAGAACTTGTACGCACAGTTATGAAACCTATTACTTTATCCATAAACAGTCCAAATTAGAAAAATGATTGACTCAAATAAAATTACAGCAGGTATTAATATGATTTAGAAAAATTCTTCCAACCGTTCCAATGCTATCCAGAATCCCTCACCACCATTTTTGTGACCCTGCCAGATTTCCGGGATAAAAGACGCATCCGGGCAATGTGCATTCAGGATATCGCCAAGACGCTTGAAATCCAGTTCGCCTTCACCTACCTGCAATCCTTCCCCATTGACTCCCCTGGCATCTCCCAGATGAAGATGTGCGGAAATCGGAGCAATCCTGCTGCTGAAATCATAAAAATCAATTCCGAAGTGATTACAGGTCAGCGCGGTATGCGAAACATCAAAGCACATCCGCAAGCCCAGCTTTTCACACCATTGCAGAATTTCGTCAATTTGGACAAAAATGTTTTGGTATCTCTGCCCACCAAAATGCCAGGGGAACGGAGCCATGGTTTGGGGGATCAGTTCAACACCATCCAAGTCCAGGAGTGAAAGACTTTCAGCAAATCGCTGGTAATAACTGGGAATATCTACTGACGGCAAGGGAGCATCCATGGTAAAGCCGCCGATATTGGCTACAATCATGGGCCTCTGGGTGCAGGGAAAATATTTTTTAAGTTCGCGAGTAATATCAATCACGCGCTGCGTTTCTGCCAGTGAGTGTTTACGATAGTCATCATCCGGTGTTGCCAGATCCATCAACCGGCTCTTGGAAAAAAGTTCGGGAGCATGAACGACAAAATCACAGTCATAAGGACCATCAAGGAATTCTGATGGGGCCAGCTCCATATCTGAATAGGAGAGATGGAATTCCCAAAGATCAGGTTTAATTCTGCCCGCATATTCCCTGAAATCATGATAGCGGACAGGAACTCCCCAGGGATGCCTGAACTGGTACTGACGCGGCTCAACGCGCTGCTCCATGAGGTCGGATGTATAGAAAAAATCTTCCTCTTCCATGTTTCGCTGGATGGTCTTGCCAATCAGCTCCTGAATTTTCTGAGGTGACAATCCCTGCCCTGGACTTCTGACTCTAATATCTTCCAATTGAAGTGCTGTGCCGATAGACAATGCCTTGGACGCTACCAGGCTCTTGCCGAGGTTTTCCCGATTGATCATTTCACCCTGGGAAAGTTTGCGTTCACCACCTTCTCCCAGAGCTTCTTCTATTTCCCTGATACCAGAGATCATCCGGCCAAATTCCTCAAAGGTCAGGCTGGCAGCGTGATCAGGTCCTTCCATGGTTCGGTCCAGGGTAAAATGCCGCTCGATGACTGTTGCCCCCAGCCCTGCGGCTGCAAGAGATACATTGATCCCACGCTCATGACCGGAGTACCCGACGAGGGGATGGATTTTGGCCAGTTCCAGCATCCATTTAAGATTAATGTCATGCAGCGGAGCCGGGTAAGTACTGTTGCAATGCAGCAGTACAAAACGGGCTTCCCTGGCATTCAGGAATTCCACTGTGTTGCGCACTTCTTCCGTGGTACTCATACCCGTGGATAAAATCAGAGGCTTGTTACAACTCGCCAGACGATCTATCAGGGGCAGATTGGTCAGGTCAGCAGAAGCCACTTTGTAGGCCGGAACACCAAAACCCTCAAGAATATCGATGCTCTTGCTGTCCCATGGTGTGCAAAGGTACTGGATACCTTTGTGCGCACAGTATTCTGCCAATTCTTTTTGTTGATCAACGCCAAGTTCAAATCGTCTGAGCAGGTCTACAACGTATTCAGTACCGAGGTCCTCGCCCTCATTATTTAGCGTCCTGCCGCGATACACCTGGTCAAGATGGCGCATCTGGAATTTGACACAGTCAGCGCCCATTTCCTGGGCCAGATCTATCATTTCGATAGCCCGCTCAAAAGAACCATTGTGGTTATTACCGATCTCGGCAATCACATAAACACGGCCGTTGCCAACCTGGTGGCCCCCTATACCGAAGTTCATGGACTCACCTCGTCCTTATGATTTCGCCCTTCCCTGACTGACCAGGTACATAGACCTTCAAGCTCAAACCGAAAAGGCCTAATTGCCAGTCCCTGGTTTTCGAGATAACTGATCAGTTCATACTTGCGGAATGGCGAAATATAAAACAGGAAAAATCCACCACCACCTGCACCCAGCAGCTTGCCGCCTGTTGCACCATTAAGCCTGGCATTGTCGTAGAGTTCATCAAGTCGATTATTAGTTATCTTCTTGCTGAGTTGGCGTTTAGACAACCAGGCTTCATGCAAAGCTTCACCAAATGACAGCAATTGTCCACGCAATAAATGATTCCTGATCTTGTAAGTTAGCTCGACATTTGTTTTTACCTGGTCTCGCACTGCTGATTGCTGCATCTGGATTCGCTGGTCCTGATGAATTTCTCCGGAATTATGAGAAATCCCTGTATCACACAGAATAAGACTTTCTTCCAGTTCCCTGAGGGTGTCAGGTGACACACGAAGAGGATGAACAATATTCTGGTCCATGCGAAATTCCATGAAATTAAAGCCTCCAAATACGGCGGCATACTGGTCCTGCCAGCCTCCAGCAATTCCCAGGTATAGCCGCTCTGCCTGGAAGGCCAGTTCTGCCAATTCATGAGAGTCCCACTTGTCCTGCCTGAGTTCGTTAAAGCAGCCCAGGATAGCTGCCGAGACTGTCGCCGATCCCCCAAGCCCTGATTTGATAGGAAAATCTGAATGCACATAAAGCTCAAAGCCAAAATCCGGATGCACCAGCTTAAGCAGAGCCTGAATCAACCCAAAAGACCCTTTTACCGACAAAGCATGCTTGAGGTCACTGGCTTCCAGTTTTGCATCAAGATCTTGTGAATATATATATACGTGGTTGTCATCACGCAGACGCAAGGTGGCATGACTGTAAATGGAAATGGTCGTATTGATTACAGCTCCACTCTCCCCTTCAAAGAAATGTGTCAGATCCGATCCGCCACCACCAAAGCTGATACGAACCGGCGCTCTGGCCCTGACAAAAGTACGTTCCTGGACCTGCACTGGCAGGTGCTCACGACTAACAATAGTTTTCAGTTTTTTGTCAGTATTCAGTACCGGTATTACACGGATACTCCTGTCTAGTTGCTTGAGTAGCATCTCGCGTGGGGTCTCTTCATCAGCCCAGACGAAGTCGTGGTTGGCACAAATGCCCACCGGATCTTCCAGGGAAACATCCTGGATCAGCCTTTCTCGAATATCACCATCGGTAGCCAGGCCAGTCACGGCACCATCGGCATTCACCGTTAACACCATACCGTGCTGGTTTTTGCTAATTTGCGCCAGGGCTTCCCGAATGGGGGCGCTCTCAATAATCTGAAAATCCTCTAAATTCATAAAACCTCCGTGGCCCCGGAGGCAAACCAGGTATTAAAACGTTGATAATCAGCTGGTACTCCGATATCAATAAACGGGGCATTCATTTTCACTGCTTTCAAGCTCCCCTTTAAAACCTGGTCTGGAAAAAAGTCCATTTCCAGCGAAAAACTGTCTCGACTTTCATGCTCGAAAAGGCTTGTATCCAACTGGTAAAGCCCCGCATTGATCAGGCCAGAGCCAGCATCTTCCTGTTTTTCCTGAAAAGCCGTAACCCTTGACTTGCCATCTACGATAACCTTTCCATACCGGGAGCAATCTTCAAGCTGAACTACACCAATGGAAGGACTGCCAGCACAAATCACGTTTTGTAAATCACTACCCAACCAGGTATCTGCATTTGTCACCAGGAAGGCTCCCTGATATCCGGACTGCTTAATGGCATTAAAAACAGCACCGCCGGTATCCAGGGGTTCTGGTTCAACAACGACCTCAAACGTACATCCTTCAAGTATTCCGTGTTTTTCAGATTCAAGAAAATCAATAATCTGTTCTGCCTGGTGATACAGCAGGAACAAAAATTCGTTGATGCCCTGCGATTTCCAGTTATTGAGTTGGTGATACAGAAACGGAACCTCACCAACGGGAGCCATGGGTTTTGGAACATTAGAAACCACCGAGCGTAATCTTGAGCCAAAACCGCCAGCAAGGACAAATAACTTCAATAGTTTATTCCTTCAGTTGCAAATGCGCGATCAGGGTGTCGCACTTGCCCATCGCTGAGAGCGAATCGGCATAGGCCTGTTGCAAATCAGGAGTATCGATATGGGACCACTTTTTGTGTCCGCCCGGCGCTCCCATGCTCAGCCAGTGTAGATGGTTGGAAAGAGGATATCGCTGGTATTGCTCCACCTTCTCCACTTTCAAGCCAGCCATTTCACCAATTTTTTTGAGCGTGTCAGGCGTGAACAGATAAAGGTGCTGGCTCCAGTAAGTGAACTTTTGAAAAGCCTCAGACTCATATAGTGTGAGCAAAGCATCATTGGCACTGGGCACTTCGACAATAAGCTTTCCTGAAGGCTTGAGTAAGGCAGAAAGCATGGACAGAATCGAGACAGGATCGGCAAGATGTTCAATTACATGGAAAGCCGTAATGACATCATATTTACCAGGCACAACATCCATACCGGCATAAATCTTGATTTCGTTGCTATAAAAATCCTGGACTCTTTTCTCCAGTTCAATGCCGGCAATCTCGGTAGCATGTTCACGAGCTCTTTCAAGAAACCCACCATTACCGCAGCCAAAATCAAGTAGTTTTTTGTCAGCAAACAGACTGGCAAATTGCTGAAATCGGCGCTGATCATCCCATGCCGTTTCCTGCTTCCAGTTTTCAATGGATGGCCTATCGTCACCATGCATACCTGAGTTTTCATAAAATCCCTGCTGAATATGTTCAAAACTACTCAGTGTAACCAGTCCGCAACCCAGGCACTCCAGGATATCGAGATCGGGGTTATCCCGAACCCGCCCTTTCCGCTTTACATAATCTGATTGGTTACAAACCAGGCAAGGTAGGTATTTAGCCAATTACTGATTCCTCTCCAGCAGGTCCTGGTAGATTAAGTCCTGGCGGATTTTGCCGTTTTCCAGCAGCAATAACTTGTCACAGTTTTTCAGTGTTGAAATCCTGTGAGCGATAATCAGGATGGTAAAGTCACGGTCGAGACTCTCGATAGTCCGGATGATATTTTTCTCCGTTTCACTATCCAGGGCGCTGGTTGCTTCATCAAAAATCAGAACATCAGCTCGTTTGTATAATGCTCGCGCAATACCAATTCGCTGGCGTTGACCGCCACTTAGCCTGATTCCCCGCTCTCCTATTCTTTCCTGGTAAGCGTCAGGCCGACTTTCTATGAATTCAGCCAGGTTGGCCTGTTCCGCCGCAACCCTTACCTTCTCAAGATCTATTTGCCCGGGATCAGCTCCGAAAGCAATGTTTTCAGCAATGGTGCCATCTGACAGGAAAATATGCTGTGGGACATGAGCCAGAGATTGCTGCCAGGCTATGACCTTACTCCCTTCCAACGGGGCTTCATCAATCAGGATTGAACCATAACCTGGCTCCAACAGGCCAAGCAGCAAATCCATGAGAGTGCTTTTGCCTCCTCCGGTAGCGCCCACGATGCCTACGCGAGAGCCTTTTTCAATAGTGAAATCGACGCCCTGTAATACCCATGGAGTTTCTTCTGTATATCTGAACCCCACGTTTTTAAAGTGAATCGCTTTATTCAGATGAACCGGTAATTCGGTTTGCTGTCTATCATGATCCTTAACTGGCTGCTCAAGTAGGTCAATCACATCGTGCATGGCTGCCAGGCTCCCCTTTAATGTTGCCCAGCCTCCAAATAATTGCTGCATCAGAGGAAGCAGTCGTTGTGCACCTAGTGCAAGCATAGCCAGTATCGGCAAAGCACCCTGGATGCCGCCCGTTCTTGAGCTCAGTAACAGGGCAAACATTGCAACCAACACCAGTCCCAGTGCCTCCATGACATATCGTGGAGCCTGGTTAATATAGACGTTTTCAGCCGAAGCACGCAGCAAGCTATAAATCGATCCTTTATACAAGTCTGCATAGACAGATTGAGTTCCCTCTATCAGCACATCCCTGATCGCTCCCAACCCTTCTTGTAGGGCTTTTACGACGTGGGTTTGTTCTGTGGCAATTTGCTCGCTGTTCTTGACCAGTCTTTTGCTCGTCTGCCTGGCAATCAGAACATAGGCGACGCCAAAACTGAGGGAGGCTACGATGGCTATCATTGGATCCTGCCATAGCAGGGTAATAATGATGGCCAGAAACAGAATCCCTGATGTAAATACTGATACACCAGATATCAGGACCGTAGTGGCTGCTCCTACTTTCTGGGTTATTGCACTGATGATTTCACTACTATTCCTGGCCACATGAATACGATATGGCTGATAGAGAGTCCGCCGAAAAATCTCCAATCCCAGATCTGCCCCGGTAACGTTACCCAAACGCAATCCCACCCAAAGCAACAGCAATCTGAGAAGACCTGCAAGAATGGCAGCCAGTGCAAAAATTACCGTCAACGGCATCACCATATCAGCGGCGGTCTCTATACCCATCTGGCTGGCAAATGTTGTTATTACAGGAGAAGCAAAAACTATTTCTGGCTGGGTAAGTATCCCGATGAAGGGCCCGACTGCCCCCAAACTTATAATTTCCGCTAGAGAACTGATCAGGGTTAGCGCCAGCAACAACGCGAACTGAAACTTCCTGCGCTTGCTGACATGACCAAATAACTGGGTTATTAAGGAAAAAAATTGTGTTTTAGGAAGGAATGTTGCCATTAGCAATCTAAAAAAACTAATGTCCTGGTTGGCTCACAAGGGGTTGTCCAAAGACCTTGCTTCATCCATTAATTCTTCTATTTCTTCTTTTAATGCTTCGTACTCACTTTGTTTGCGTTCTAGAAACTCACGGGTAACGGAAGCTTTCTCTTCAATTCCCCTGAGAGTCAGCAGGTAAACATAAGCCTTTTTGTTGGAACTGCGACTGAAGTTACCCATTTTGACCCAGCCTTTTTCGATTAGTGCCTTTAGACAAAAATTCGCTTTCCCCAGACTCAAACCCAGAGCAGATGCTATCTCCCGCTGATTAATTTCTGGATTTTCATGGAGTAGTTTAAGAAGTTTGTAGCGATGCTCTTCGCTAAGTACAGGCATATAATTGTCTTTAAAAGCACGCTACCGCCCTACTGTTATAGGGCGGCAGCATAGTCAAGGAGAGATTTTTACTACTTTAAGAAGCTATGTTCACCGAGTGAACGCAAGTAGTATATCTATTGTTCACAGCATGAACAACCTTTTTTTACTGATGTTCATGAATTGAACAATAAAAGTTGTTTTGCTATTGAGCGGTATATTATCAGCTTTGTGTCACTGCGGGGAAAAAAGATGTGTACAAGCTACGAAAGTGATTGAAATGGGGTGTTAATGTGTTGATTTAACTTGATTTAATGACACTTCGAGTTCCTGCTCTTTGCCTAGCAGGTTTAACAGGAGCAGTACCCGGTCCTGGGCGATTTGCTCCTTTATGATAGCCTTGATGCCACGAAAACTGCCCTCGGTGATTTCGATTTCATCACCCTGATTATAGACATAGGGCTTTTCCTGGGTGGTATCGATGACATTGTCTTCAGTGCACTGGTTGCGAATAAACTCAATGAGAGAATCCGGTA
>JAUILF010000306.1 GCA_030433135.1 Bacteroidia bacterium
TTGGTATCAGATTTATCAGAAGTCACTTCATAATCAGTATAGCCAGACTCGGCACTACCTTCCAGGAAATAGGGTTGCTCGAGCAGTCCATCAAGATTTCTCGAAACCAATTTGTTTTCGGAAATGAGAATCATGTAAGCCTCAGATAGTTCCTGGTCCACTTTTTCGTGGATCAGTAATGTATCGCCATGGAAGTATACACACTTTGACTTGGTTTTTGCTTGGTTGGCAAAGATTTGAATATACTCCTCAGTAGTTCTGTCAAGGACCGAAGTATCACCGCCCATCTCGCGAGATAAGTAACTTACCAGTGAATCGACGTAACTTTCTACTATGGGCTGAGGGTAATATTGCAAGCAAAAACTGCCAGTCTGAACCTGTTGTGCCTTTAGTCCCCCAATGGCTACAATCAGCCCCAAAATCAATGCTAACCACTTATTCATATACTTCTATTTAATAAGCCCGAAGATACTATTATGAAACATAATTTAGGGTCCGATCTAGCGTGAGGTTAGCCTTACATTCCCAGGGTAAACGATTTGGTACGATTATTTCTGGATACCTAACTGACTACTTTTCAAAATAAGGAATGAGTATTGTACCCAACGAGTCTGCTCAAGACCCGTTCCAAAACCGTGGATGATCTTGATCATTCACGGTCTTTTTTCTTTCACATCACGATATGGACATGAATAGTCAAAGACCTCATGGTTTTTTTGTCGTATTTTTCGGGCCTCTAAATACAGTCCCATGCACAGAAATATCGATGGCTGGCATAGTCCAAGTCTTAATCGCCACATGGACATCGTTACCTATGGGCATTATGGTTTTGCGCTCCTGCTCCTTCCTACCGCTGCTGCTGATTTCCTTGAATACGAACGATTTCAGCTGATAGAGAGTATTCGTCCCTTCATCGATTCAGGGAAAGTGAAAGTGTTTAGCATCAACAGCATTAATTCTGAAAGTTGGATGCATCAAACCATGCTCCCTCATCATAAGGCTATGAGACATCAGGATTTCAATCACTATGTCTACACTGAGGTTATTCCTTACATTAAGGACAATACCAGTTGGGATACACCCATCATTGTTTGTGGAGCATCATTGGGTGCATTGCATTCAGCCAATCTTTTCTTTAAGCGACCAGACTTGTTGGACGGTGTCATAGCCATGAGTGGCATCTATGATCTCACCTATTATAGTAAGGGATTCTGGAACGATGATGTCTATTTCAATTCACCTGTGCATTATATTGGCAACCTCAATGACCACAACATCCTTACCCAGATCAGACATCGGCATCACATTCACATCCTGGCTGGCAGCGGTCCCTATGAGGATCCGGATGCTTCCAGAGCGTTTTCTGAACTACTTCATCATAAAAGCATACCACATGAGCTGGATATATGGGGGCATGACATGGGACACGACTGGCCGACCTGGAGAGCCATGCTACCTCATTACCTCGGAACCAGATTCTAAATCAGAGATACTGCTCAAAAACCCATTTGACCGCCTAATCCCATTTGCTGTAGCTGCTCCATGGTCATGGTTTGGTATTCTCCTTCAGGTTTGGTGAAAAAGTCTCCAGGTACTTCCTCAGTTATCTCCCGGGCTACATAAGTCATAGACATAACATCCATACCCATCTTAAACTCCAAAGGAGTTCCGGGCAGATCGAGATAATTCATATTTTGAATAAAAGCCTGGGGTACCTGAATGCTTTCTGTCAGGTAGAACTCCATTTTTACCGACTGACCCTGAGTGACCAAATCCAGTGTTGCTTTGTAGCAAGGATAACCTAAGATTTCTTTGGTATCACCTTTGTCATACTTGATTTCGGTATCGGCAAGTAATGCTTCTGAATCCTCTTTTTGTTTATCCAACTGCTCGGAAGTCATGACGGTCTTGATCTTTTGACCCATCATGTCCATATAGTTTTCAGCAGTATTGGCATCCAAATCCTGGAACATCTGAATCTTCATCATTCCGCTCATCATATCCACGACCACCTTTTGTCGGTTATCGCTAAAGTAGATTTCCTGAGTTGCCCCTTTCATAGCTCCCACCATTTGCTCCATTTCAGGACTATTAACTTTTACATCCACCAGCTCCATCTTCAGGTATCCCTCATCCAGAGTCTGGGTATAGCCAGGAATGAGGAAGACACACATCAGTATCATTAATATGAAAAAATTTCTCACTTTCATTTTTTTCAATTTTGTTGTTTATATGGTTACTCCGGTACAACTAACATGGCTATGCTAATATTGCCATTCGTCAAGGTACTTTCGGAAAATCTTTACGGTATTAATAGCATCATCTATGGCCCTGTGATGCCGTCCCTCAAACTCAAATCCTTCCCAATCAATGCATTTTTTCAAACCAATTGGTTTCTTCAGGCTTTTCAAATGACGATAAGCAGTTTTCAGATTCAGATGCGGACTGATCCACTCATAGTCAAGATCATGCAAGATACAATCATTTTGCAGGAGATGAATGTCTTTTCCTCCCCAGGTCACCAATAAGTGGTCATCAATGCCAATTTCGGACCAGTCCAGGAATAGGTCAATCACATTGGGAAAAGTTTGAGCTCGCAGAACCTGCTCCTGTTCGATCCCAGTAAGTTCCTGACAAAATACTGATATTCTTTCATTCACCAGAGGGCGTACGAACTGATTGAAACTGCTTCTTTCCTCACCATACTCATCGAGCATGACTACCCCTATCTCAATAATCTCCTGTATGTCGTTAGGTGGAGCACCACTCCAACAAGTAGCTTCCAGATCAACTATTAAAAAATTCAAGTCCTGTAAAGTGCTATTATGTAATCAGGGTGATGCCGATATCGGCATTTGTACGGTATCAAATCGCGATATCGCTTTATCCAATCCGTATCCCTCCAACCTGTTATGATAGTAAAACAATAATTTGAGGTTTTCGGTTGTAACATGTCCGGATTTTGTAATGGTCAGAGCCTTCTTGGCATGGTAAAGTCCCAACTTCTCAATGCCATCCTCTACAATCTCTGAGAGTGACCAATGTAGTGGTTCGGAGGTCTTGATAAGTCCCTGATTTTCCAGTTCAAATATCATCTTCCTCACCTTATCAGCATACTTTTCAAAGAGATCAACCGGAACCTGAAAGTCCTCAAAAGGCAGTTTTAATACCCCAAACAGATCCAGTTCAGGATGTGTTTTTCTAATCACCTGGAAGGCTGTGAAAGCAACCAGGTGAGAGGTTAACACTACATTATCCTTCTTAAATCTTTCCACAATCCTCTCACTGAGAAGTTTGGTGTACACAGATTCTCTTTGCGGGTTAGCACTGATATCGCCATCCAGTCGAAAGTAGTCCTCGATGTTGATTTTTCGACCATGCTCATCATAGCTCTCTCCTTCCTCATCGACAAAGTTTCCCAGGACATCAAACGGTTTTCCAAATGACATCACGATTTCAGAACTCTTATTGTAATATTGAAAAAGAAACTTGAGTAGCTTTCTCTTACTGGTAGAATCATCCCGGATCTCCATATACTTTTCCTTACCGATGCTTCTCAAATACTGTTCGATTAGAAACCTTGCCTCCAGGACAAAATGGTAATCCAGGATCAGTGGCACTACAAAGATCTTGTTGTCTTTTTTCTTCTCGCAGATGGATCGTTGTGCTTCCAGCACCGTATTTAGCAATCCCAGCTTAAGGTGATCCTCAACCTTGCCGGAGCGGGATCTCGTACCACCCGGGAAAAACAAGCTGTGAATGCCTCTCTCAATAGATAAGGCTGACATGGACTTCAGCGTCTCCAGGTATATGGCATTTTTCTTTCTGCGATCTACCCTGTAGGCCCCCAACCTGTTCATAAAAAAAGCTGCCGGACCAAAATTATACAGATTTAGCCCTGCTCCGTAGGAAAACGAAGGCAAACCTACTTTGAGATCTATGGCATATCCTATCAGTACTGAATCCAGATTACTAAAGTGGGTCGGGACCATCACAATGGTGCCTTTCTTTGCCAGATTCCGGATCTGTTCTATGGGACCATAAATCTTGATCTTATGATATAACTGCTCCTTTCTTCCCCAACCCCTGGTCTTCTTTCCCCTTTTGCTCAGTAACCTCTTAAACAGGGCGGTCAGAATCTTTCTTGCCTGCAAGAAAATCTTGGGTACAAAGGAACCAACAATCTCTTCTGAGTACCGATCTATAATCTTGTAAACGATCTCATCGTAAGACTTCTGGACTATCTGCGAATCCTGTACTTTTTCGAGCTCCTCTACTTGCTTGCGAATTCTCTTCCAAAAGTGAGCCTCATTGGGCGGATCTACCCTCCATGGCTTCTCCCGAATACGAATACGTTCCTGGTAAATTGTTTTCGAAAGCAATTCACTGAATTCTCCCTCCTTTTTTTCTCTAAGCCTATCCAGGGTGTGTGCATTGACCTGATCAATGAAGTTCTTACGGTCAACACTCAACTTGTAGATGGGCCAATCATGGAGATCGGGTAAGATATTGGGATACAGCTGTATTTTCTCTTCCATTCAACACTTTTCAGCACAGGGCTATTCGGGGCTCACATTCTGGTTCAGTTCTGCAATATACTGCAATAAAGGCTCTCGTCCTTCACGAGTAACTGAAGAGACCTGAAATTGCTGGGGGAGAAATTCCCAATATTCAAGCAGTCCCTCCCTGATTCTCTTAATATTCTTTTTGAGCCGGTGCTTTTTTTCCCTGTCTGTCTTGGTATAAACAATGGCAAAAGGTATTTGGTTTGTTCCCATCCAGTTGACAAAATCAAGGTCATTGTTCTGGAGGGGAATATTGGAATCTATTAAACTGAATACCAACTGCAATTGAGTTGATTCTCTCAAATAGGTCTTCACCATGATATCCCAACTCTTTCTTTTCTTAATGGACTGTTTTGCGTATCCATAACCCGGCAAATCCACCAACATCCATTGATCATCCACACTAAAGAGGTTTATCATTTGTGTCTTCCCAGGTTGTTTAGACACTTTGGCCAGGCTCTTGCGACCTGTCAACATATTGATCAAAGAGGATTTGCCTACGTTAGACCTGCCAACAAATGCATATTGTGGCAATTTACTGCCTGGTATTTTACTTACCGAGGGAAAACTGCCCAGAAACTTCACATCGTAGTTCATTGGTTTAAAGATTCCTAAATTTTAGGACTTTTCTGATCTCCTCATTAAAAATCTGTTAATTATCATGGCTGCTACCTTCACATTGAGTTAATTTGCATTTTGTTGCGTTAACCTATCAGAAACCAATCAACGTCAGGTGTGCGATCTGTAGTCAGAATCCTTCTTGCTTCCATGTTCATGTGTGTCTCTATAGTGGGATATACTCAGGTGAAATTTGGAATAAAGGGTGGTGTTTCCACTTATGACCTGGGGGCCAATGACGCTTTGATGATCGTGACCAATACCAGCGATTTCTTATTAAATGTTCGCGATGCCAAGTACGGATACCACGTAGGTTTTGTTTTCCAGGGGCTGATTGGGGCCTTTGTGATTCAGCCGGAAATTGTATTTAATTCAAATACAGTTGATTACACTTTTGAGGATGTGGCCAATTCTACCGTCAATAATGTGTTTTCCGAAAAGTACAACAATGTCGACCTGCCTATCATGATGGGGCTGAAAGCTGGCCCTCTAAGGTTGATGGCCGGCCCGGTAGGGCACTTTTTCATCAATAGTGTTTCTGATCTGGATGATCTCGAATTTTATGATCCCATGTTTGATACCGTAACATTTGGATGGGAGGCCGGTATCGGTCTCGATTTTCTAAACTTGATGTTAGACATTCGCTATGAAGGCAATTTCTATTCCTTCGGTGATCATTTCAATTTTGCCGGCAATTCCTATGCTTTTGATAGCAATCCCGCGAGACTCCTCGCCTCTCTGGCGATCACTATTCGCTAAAATGATCTTGCCCCTCATGAAATGGCGGATATCAGAACTGAGTCAGAGCCTTTCCTAGTAGCGACACAAACCGGTATATATCATCGAAAGTATGATACAGTGCGTTTGGCGAAATCCTTATCGTATCCGGTCGACGAAAATCCACAACTACATCTTCGGCAGCCAGTTTTTCAAATATTTGATTCGCCTTCTCTTTAAAGCGTATAGAAATCATGGCACCTCTTCTTTCAGCCCGTGACGGAGTAATAATCTGAAGAGCTGGTGAATCCAATTTCAGAATCTGGTCTTCCAGGTAGGCAGTCAACAAGCGAGACTTTTCACGAATACTAATCATTCCCACAGTATCAAAAACCTGCAGTGATGCCTTCAAAGGTGCAGCTGAAAGCGAGGTGGGAGTACTCAGAGCCCAGGCAGCAGCACCGGGCGCAGGAGTGAAGTTTTCCAGCATTTCAAAACGGTTGTTTATATCATTGCCCCACCAACCTTCCAATCTGATGACATCTACGCTATGATGCTTTCGATGAATAAAAGCCGCGGCAGGACAACCGGGACCGCCTCCCACATATTTATAGTTACACCACGCCGCAAAGTCGACATTCCATTGGTGCAGTTTCAAGGGAACATTGCCTACCGCATGTGCCAGGTCCAGTCCTACCAACACATCATAACGGTGAGCAATGTCTGCCAGAGAAGGTATATCCAGATATTCACCGGTCAAGTAATTTAAACCTGCCACCAACAGCAATTGCACATGATCCCGGTTGGCTTTCAGGATGTGCTCCAGGTGATTAAGGTCGAGTGACAAATTCTTATCTGCCTTCCAGATTAACAAGTCCTGCCTCGGATTACTGCCACGAGCCTGCAAATGAGAACGCACTGCATAAATATCACTGGGGAAAACAGGTGATTCGATCACGATTTTCGTCCGCTTCCCCCGTGGCCTGTAAAAGCTTGTCAACAGCAGATGTAGATTGACTGTCAGGCTGTTCATAATTACCACTTCATTTTCTTCTGCACCCACCAGCCTGGACATTGACGGAGCCAGTTCATCGGTATAAGTAAGCCATGGTGTATCTCCCTTCATATGAGCATCAACAGCCAGATGCTGCCAGTTTGCCATCTGTTGATTGAGTTCCTCAACCGCAGCTTTTACCTGTAGCCCGAGGGAGTGACTGCAGAAATACATCTTGTGATCCCCGGAAGCGTTGGTTGGAAAATAGAACTGATCAGCTATTGGTAGTTTGTTATCAATCTGATCGGGATCAAACATGATATGCCGGCGAACAGGACCCTTCATGATACTTTATTGTTCAGCCTGGCACAAAAGGTTGCTAACACATCTCGATCCACCCGATGCGGGCCATCTCGCCGTCCGGCCCGGGCTGGTAGAACTCGAGGGTGTACGTGCCGTCGTCGTTGACGATGTGCTTGTGGATCATGGCCATCTCGCCTCCCATGCCGTTGGGCATCGAGCCCTTGAGCATGATGGCGCCGTCCTCGAACGGGCCAGTCTGGTAGAGCATGCTGGTCGAGAGGCTGTCGCCCCAGGCGCTGGTGTAGTGGCCCGCGGCCTTGTCGTAGCCGATCATCCCCATGCCCTCAAACTCGATCTCCGCGCCCATGAAGTTGAACACGCCCTTGTAGTGGCTCTGGACGTACCGACCGCCCAGAGCCACTACAAGGGCGTGTTCAACTTCATG
>JAUILF010000307.1 GCA_030433135.1 Bacteroidia bacterium
AAAGAAAAGGGAATAGGAAAAGGTGATAGGGTAGCGGCTTATCTCGGTAACTCCCCTGAGGCCATTATTGCTTTTCTGGCCACCAATTCTATTGGAGCAATCTGGTCCTGTTGTTCACCGGATTTCGGGACCCAGACAGTATTGGAACGGTTCAGTCAGATTGAACCTTCGATTTTTATTGCCGTAGAGGGATATCAGTATAACGGGACTTATTACGATCGACGGAAAGACGCTGAAGATATTGCGAGTTCACTGCCCACTCTAAAGGGTTGTGTCAAAGTGGTTTCTCTCGGCCAGGAATGGAATAATGACTGGATTTCTTTTTCAGAAATATATTCACGGGATGATGACGACCGCCCCATTGATTTTATCAGGGTGTCCTTTCACCATCCCATCTGGGTACTCTACTCATCAGGAACTACCGGTAAACCCAAGGCTATCACCCACTCCCATGGAGGTGTCTTGTTGGAGCATTTGAAATACCTCTTTTTACATAACGATGTGAAGTCGGGAGAGCATTTCTTTTGGTTCACTACCACGGGCTGGATGATGTGGAATTATCTCCAAGCCAGCATGTTGGTGGGAGGTATTCCTCTTTTGTATGATGGTAGTCCTGGTTATCCGAACCTGAAAATACTTTGGAAGGAGGCGGCCGATATCCCGATACATCATTTTGGAGTCAGTGCCCCTTATCTTATTGCAGGAATGAAACGTGGATTGAAGCCGGGTTCTCATTTTGACTTCTCATCACTTCGAACCATTGGATCTACGGGTGCACCGTTGCCAGCCGAGGCTTTTGATTGGGTGTATGATGATGTGTCGGATGATGTCTGGCTTTGTTCGATGAGCGGAGGCACAGACGTTTGTACTGCCTTTGTGGGCAGTAGCGCATGGTTGCCTGTGCGTCGAGGGAGGATTCAATGCCGTGCTCTGGGGTGTGCTTTATATGCCTGTGATTCTGACGGGAAAAGAATCAGTGAAGGCCTTGGAGAAATGGTTGTGGAGGAACCGATGCCGTCAATGCCGGTAAAGTTTTGGAATGATCCCGGAAATGAAAAGTTACTGGACAGTTATTTTCGGGAATATCCGGGAAGGTGGAGGCACGGGGACTGGATTGAGCTTTTTGAAGATGGTTCACTGGTTATCCATGGTCGTTCGGATGCAACACTCAATCGCAGAGGAGTGCGGATCGGTACTGCTGAAATTTACGCTGTATTGGATGCGATGGAAGAAATTCAAGACGCATTGGTCATCGACCTGGAAAAGAAAGGGGGATCAGATATAATGCCGCTCTTTATAGTGCTGAATAACGGTTACGACCTGGAATCATTGAGAAAAAGGATCCGGCAGGAAATCAGGGAGCATTGTTCGCCCCGCCATGTGCCGGATATTATTCTGGAAGTGCCGGACATACCTTATACGCTTAGTGGAAAAAAAATGGAAGTACCGGTGAAGCGTATTTTCATGGGTAGGAACATTGACAAATTAGTGCAAAGGGATGCCGTGCGTAATCCGGAAGCGCTTGACGTATTTGTAGAGATGGTTGATTCATTCAGAGCAAAGTATTTGGATTGAGTTTGTTCAAAACTTTATGCTCAAAATCTCATTACCGTTTTACCTCTAGTGGCCATTAAGCACTATTTGAACACTATTATTTATGGAAATTAAGACATTATCAGGGGAGTCCGGGTATGATCCTGACCAATGAGCCCTTTTGGGCTATTAAGCCCGGGAAAGTTTTGAATATATTCGTGCACATTCTATAATTCCAAAGGCACGAATGACTGAATTGGTAGCACATTTTGATGTCGGACTCACAGGTTGGATCCTTATGATGCTGTGTGCCCTCCTTTGGGGTACCTCGAAAGCCGGAATCAAAGGTGTGGCAACTATAGCAGTACCTATCATGGCGTATGTTTTTGGCAGTAAGCCTTCAACGGGTATTGTGTTGCCGGCCCTGATTATAGCGGATGTTATGGCTGTCATTTATTATAATCGACATGCAAAATGGGCTATTCTGGTCAGGATCCTTCCCTGGACGATGGTGGGTGTCATTATTGCAGTATGGGCGGGAGATAAGATGAATGAAGATTCATTTAAGGCTCTGATGGCCATTCTAATCGTACTTAGTGTACTGTTGTTGTTCTGGTGGGAAAGAAGAAAGACGCTGGCCATCCCTGACTATTGGTGGTTTGCAGCCTGTATGGGTGTAGCTGCCGGATTTACGACGATGATTGGCAATCTGGCTGGTGCTGTGGTGACCATCTATCTGCTGGCCATGCGTATGCCCAAGGACGAGTTTATTGGTACCGGTGCCTGGTTTTTTATGATCATCAATACCTTTAAGTTGCCGATGCATATCTTTTTCTGGAAGACTACAACCTACGAAACCCTCTCTCTCAATATGTTGATGATACCCGCTATTGCTTTGGGTTTCTATATTGGTGTAAAGATCGTGGGAAGATTAAATGATAGCGTTTATCGCCGCTTCGTCTTGATCATGACTGCCATTGCTGCTGTCGTATTATTGCTAAGGTAGCCTGAGCCGACAATGAACAGTATCTAAATGTATAGCTGTTTATCTGATATGGTAAGAAGTCTATTGCACAACCACCTGACGTATTGAGATAGAAGCAACGTTAAACGCACCCAGGACTGTTTCCCCGGATGAAATGTCTCTAAGATTGCTTGAAGTGTTTGCAATGGGACTGGCAAAGATGGTATTTGTTCCATTTAATATTTCATCTCTGACACGAGACATAAAGTCAAATGATTCTACGTTGAGTGAGTGAATTTCAACCCTGATGATGTCACCCACTTCCCATGGAGCATTATCTTCTTCATCTTCATCCGGAATCGGGTTGATTGATTCTCTAATAGGAGGAATGAAGATCAATCCGTCTATCTCGGCGCCAGCATCAAATCCAGCATCATAGGCAAGATTGATTTCAGATGGTTTGTTTAAATACTGTTCGTTCTTGAACGTTTTGATCCAGTAGGTATCTCCCAGTCCGGGTAAATCCCGGGCAAAAAATTGTGCATAAATACCGTCTGCTCCTCGGATATCATCCTCTCTGTACTCAAAAACTATGCTGTCAATCTCAGGACTGGCTCTCAAAGTGCTGTTGCCAATAATTTGTCTGTTTTCTACTTCAATGACAAGTGAAAAGACATCCCCAATCGTACCAAGTATCTCACCATTTGGTGTCCAGGTGTAAATTCCGGATCCATCATCCTGGAAAGACAGTTCTCGGCCATCGCTGACTTCGACTACGACACTTGCACCCTGGACGCCTTCGACAAACGATGTGTCGAAGTATTCCTGGGATTTACTCAATTTGATGATTTGTGTCACATTCTGATCATTTAGCCAGGCATCGACAGTCAACAGGGGAGGAGCATCTGCTGTCTCGATATCAACAACATCCATACAGCTGGAAGCGAGCGTACCCAATAAAAATATGATTACAGGAAAGCGCATAAGTCTATCGAAATTTAAAATTGTAAGAAACAGATGGTATGAAACTGCCAATCACTGAGAGTTGAATCGCTTCGGTAATGGTTGGCTGGTCCGGAAGGACCCTGTCTTCTGGTTGATTGAAGTATATCGAGAAAGGATTTCGTCGGTTATACAGATTGTATACCGAGAACACCCAGTCTCCAACCCATTTCTGATCCGGTCTCTTCTTTTTCCCCTTTAACGTGGCAGCCAGGTCCAGTCTGTGGTAAGTTGGGATTCGGACGTTATTTCGTGTGTCAATAGCATTATGAGGGACTACGTATCCCTGCTGTTCAAAACGTGAAGTAGCAAAAGTTGTTGGAGTACCTGAGTTCAGCACGAAGGTCCCACTAAATGTCCAGCGTTCATTGAGCTCATAAAAGGCACTGATACTCAGGTTGTGCAGTTGATCATATCTTGACGGATACCACTCATCCCGATTTATCCCTTCTACTCGCCTTTCTGTACGTGCCAGCGCATAACTAAGCCACCCCGTCAGCCTGCCTTTATTCTTCTTTATCTGTAACTCCCAGCCATAGGCCCGGCCTTCGCCTTCAAGCAGATCCCCTTCGATAAACTCGTTGAGAAGGAGATTGGCCCCATCGATGTAGTCGACCAGATTCTGCATCTTCTTGTAGTAAATCTCAGAGCTTAGCTCATAAGTGTTATCCACGAAATTTCGGAAGTAGCCAAACGCAACCTGGTCACCCAATTGAGGTTTGATGTTATTGGTGCTAGGTGTCCAGACATCCAGTGGAGTAGAGGCAGTTGTATTGCTTATCAGATGAATGTATTGAGTGGTGCGGTTATAACTGGCCTTTAACGAAGAAACATTATTCAACTGATATTTGAGAGATAACCTGGGCTCCAGATTGAGGTAAGTCTCGATTGATTCCCATTGATCGAAGGATTCGACTCCCGAAACAGGTCTTCGCTGTCCGGCTGGAGCTTCACCATAGGTATAGGCATTGCCCTCACCGGTGTAATTAAAGTGTGAAAGCCGCAATCCATAGTTTAGTGATATGCGACTTCCGATTTCCTGTTCCATTTCCACATAGGCAGCACTTTCGATAGCGTACTGCTTGTTGAGGCTTACATCGCTGATCTCACCTTCGGATACTCCCTGGGCATTGCCTGGTTCGAAAGTGTAGACAACTACCTGCCCTCCAAATCTCAATATATTATCAGGATTGATGAAGTAAGTGAACTCCGGTTTAAAACTGTAATTGTCAATGTTGGCATTCCAGGTAAAGCTATTTACAGCATCAGATCCAAAATCAATTGCATAATCATAGTCACTCAAGAACAGGGTGAGGTTACTAAATAACTTTTCGCTAAATAAGTGGTTCCAACGTAAAGTGCCGGTGGAATTACCCCAACTAAACCCGGCATCTTCTGCAAAACCGAAGTTATCCCTACCAAAATACCCGGATAAATAGACCCGATTTTTCTCATTGATATTGTAATTGGCCTTCAAAGTCAAATCATAAAAATTGAGGACGGATTCTTTAAGATCGCCTCGGAGAAAAGGCTTAGCCAGAAAATCGATATAAGATCGACGGCCGGCAACGATAAATGATCCTTTGTCCTTAACTATGGGTGCTTCTATCGAAAGCCGGCTAAAGACCGAACCTATGCCTCCCTCCAAACTCAAGTTTTTTATGTTGCCTTCTTTCATCCGTACGTCAAGTATCGAAGATATGCGACCACCATACCGAGAAGGTATGCCTCCTTTGTATAATTTGACATCCTTGATAGCATCGGGATTGAATACGGAGAAGAAACCGAACAAATGCGACGAGTTGAAAACCGGTGCTTCATCGAGCAATACCAGGTTTTGATCTATGCTCCCTCCCCTGACGTTGAAGCCGGTAGCTCCTTCACCCACCGTGGTAACTCCGGGTAATAACTGTAGTCCACGAATAACTTCAGGTTCTCCCAGAAAGCCAGGAATCCGCTGGATGGTTTTCATGTCGAGTTTATTAACACTCATTTCGACATCGGTGACATTTTGATCTTCAGCTTCACCAATCACGATCACTTCTTCGAGCTGAGCTGCTTCCGAACCCAATTCGACATCCATCGTTTCATTGGATTGCAGGTCCACTTCCTTCTTTTGTGCTTCAAATCCGAGGTAGGCAAATTCTACAGTGTAAGAACCCGGCTCAACAGTGAGAGAGTAGTATCCATACTCATTGCTGGTTACCCCCTGTTGAGTTTCCAGAATGTAGGCTGTGGCACCTATAAGGGTTTCGCCACTTTCTCCATCTTTGATATAGCCACTTAGTGTAACTTTCTCCTGTCCGAAAAGGGAAATACTGAAAACAAAACAGGCTAGAAGCAGGGTAACAATCTTCTCCAATATTTAAGGCATTTGTTCTTCAAACAAAAACAACGAGATAACCCTGTCATTGTTTTCTATCTCATCGTGATTTTAGTAGTCTTTGTCGATTGTTGTCGGGTTTCTGAGTAGAATCAGGATAGCTCAATCCGTCTTGGTAAAGATATTCGACTCCATCGGAGTCGTTTGGAAATGTATTCCGATGGCTATAAACATGCAATCCCTTCGGGATTGTTTTCACTCCCATTTTTTGACATCATACAACTGGGGCGTTGCCCCATTCTGCCAGATCCAGACCTTTCAGGCCTGGAGATAGGAATACATCCTTGCCAGACCTGATTTTGGTGATGGGCAAGCCTGAAGGGCTTGGCACTATCAACCCAAAACGCAGCTTTGGGAAGCAAGGTTACATATATTGAGCCCTGTAAGGGCGATCTCCTAATGTGTTGAGATAGATAGATATGGGTTCGAAGTTGCAAACTTCGAACAACGGTCTCTTTTTTAGAAGTAAACATCCATGTAACAGCGAAGCTTCGCAAATGGAGTGGGCCTCGAACTGTCTTTTCAACTATGATGAAATTAGATAATGGGCTTCAGCCCATGGCATGAGGAGACCTTCGAAATACCATATATAATGATAGGGGGAATGGTAATTTGGTGGCATTGAGCCAAATCAATACCCTGCCGCTTCAGCGGGAGATCAGTATGACACGACGTATGGGCTTTAGAATGGGGATGAGTGCCCCAAGGGTTATAAAAAAGGTCACGAAGCATATAGTGCATTACATGCTTCAGTCATACATTTGTTGTAATTTAAGCGGGCGATACGATTCCATGAATTGCATCAATACAACCTAAATTATCTTAAAATTATAAAGAATGCTGTTATGAAATACCTTCAAACTTTTATTCTATTCATTCTTGTATTGCCTATGGCATTTGGACAAAACCAGGTCGAAATTGATTCGGTTAAGGGCGTTGACAGAGATGCAATCAGGATTATATTTGTCGAGGACGATGGGATTCAAATAGATTCCGCCGGAGATGATGGACTTAATGTAGGAGGCGCTGGGCGCGACGGACTTCATGTGATTTATGCCGGCAACGATGGAATTCATGTGGTTGATGCCGGGGACGATGGTGTTCAAGTATCTGAATCCGTGGATGATGGGGTTTATGTAATTTTGGCCGGGGACGATGGGATTCAAGTAGATTCAGCCGGAGGAGATGGATTTTATGTAATGGGCGCTGGGCGCGATGGACTTCATGTGTCTTCTGCCGACAACGATGGAATTCATGTGGCTAATTCCGGGGACGATGGCGTTCATGTATTTGAATCCGCGGACGATGGGATTATTATAGATCTAGCCGGGGACGATGGGGTTGAAATATTTGAAGCCATGGACGATGGGGTTCTTGTAAATATGGCCGGGGGTGATGGGGTCTATGTAAACGAGGCCGGAGGATTAAGTATGAATATTCAAGGTGAGCGGGAAGGAGAATCAGATGATCCTGCTGGTCACATTGCTCAAGTATTCAACCGGTCAGATGAGGGAAGCGCCGATGTTCTTGCATTGAAGGTAGGTCAGACGTCTTCAGTTGAAGATACATCTCACTTCATTACCTTCTTTAATGGAAGCGATGCTGTTTTAGGAAGTATTCATGGTAATGGTGCTACAGGTGTAGAATATGCATCCACGGGAGCAGATTATGCGGAATGTCTGCCTAGATTACATGGAGAAGAAGTTTTCCAGGCAGGGGATATTATTGGCG
>JAUILF010000308.1 GCA_030433135.1 Bacteroidia bacterium
TTTACCATAGATGAGAAAAATCGAAATGTTGACCTCACCGAGAAGGGAGCAGAATTTCTCGCCAGAGGTGGAGATGATCCCAATTTGTTTATCCTCCCCGATATAGGTACAAGTCTGCATGAGTTGGAGATGAACGAGGAAATGAGTGAGGAGGAGCTGCGTCAAGCCAAGGAAAACGTCATACAGGAATATGGAGATAAGTCGAGGAGGCTTCATGCAGTAAGTCAGTTGCTTAAAGCTTTTACCCTGTTTGAAAAGGACGAAGAATATGTAGTCCTTGATGGTCAGGTTAAGATCGTGGATGAGCAGACTGGTAGAATGATGGAAGGTCGTCGTTATTCCGATGGCTTGCATCAGGCACTGGAGGCCAAGGAAAATGTCAAGGTGGGTGAGTTGACACAGACCTATGCCACGGTGACCTTGCAAAATTACTTTCGGATGTATCACAAACTTGCTGGTATGACCGGAACCGCGGAAACCGAAGCCAACGAGTTTTACGAAATATACAAACTGGATGTAGTGGTTATCCCGACCAATAAACCCATCATAAGAGATGATCGGGAAGACCTGGTTTATAAGACTGCCAGGGAGAAATTTAATGCCGCCATTGATGAGATTGTCAAACTGAGTGAATCGGGGAGGCCGGTGTTAGTTGGTACTACATCGGTAGATGTATCGGAAAAACTGAGCAGAATGCTCAAGCTGCGAAATATTTCCCACAATGTACTGAATGCCAAACAACATCAGCGAGAGGCTGAGGTTGTAGCTGAGGCTGGTAAAGCCGGGAAAGTGACGATAGCTACTAATATGGCTGGTCGTGGAACGGATATCAAAATCAATGATGAAGTAAAGGCAGCAGGTGGTCTGGCCATAATTGGTACGGAGCGGCACGATAGCCGCCGTGTCGATCGGCAGCTACGGGGGCGTGCCGGACGTCAGGGTGATCCTGGTTCTTCACAATTCTTTGTATCCCTGGAAGACAACCTGATGAGACTTTTCCGCAGTGAGCGGATTGCCAAATTGATGGACCGCATGGGTCATCAGGACGGTGAAGTCATTCAGCATTCAATGGTCACTAAATCGATTGAACGTGCTCAGAAAAAGGTAGAGGAAAACAACTTCGGAATCAGAAAGAGGCTCCTGGAATATGATGATGTAATGAATATTCAGCGGGAAGCTATCTATGAAAAGAGAAGGAATGCACTTTCCGGTAACCGTCTATCTGTTGATCTGAATAATATGTTTCAGTCTCTTACGGAGACACTGGTAGTCCAGCATAAGCAGGGAGGGGATTTTGAAACTTTCCGTCGCGCATCCTTACAGACGCTGGGTCTTGATCCCAAACTTGATGCAGCTTATTTTGCCGAAGCCGGTGAAGGTGAAGTTGTGGAGGAATTTCAAAAGGAGTTTTTTGACTTTTACCGGGAAAAATCCGACCGGATGGCAGAATCGTTGTATCCCGTGATCAAGAACGTATATGAAAGAGAAGGTCACAGGTATCAATATATAGCACTGCCTATTACGGATGCTTCCCGGGAATTACCCATATCGGCACATCTTGAGAATGCTGTGGAGAGTGAAGGAAGGTCTATCATTGCGGATATTGAGAAAACCGTGACCCTGGCACTGATAGATGATCACTGGAAGGAACATCTGCGAACTATGGACGAGCTCAAGGAGTCTGTTCAGGCAGCTTCATTTGAGCAGAAGGATCCCCTGGTTGTATACAAGATGGAGGCCTACGAACTTTTCGAACAGCTGGTATTCAATGTCAATTTGTCCGTTACTTCGTTTCTGGCCAAGGCAAGGTTATTGATAAAAGAACCTGCGCAGGTGCGTGAAGCGCGTGATCAAAAGACCGATATGTCCAAAGTGAGTACCAATCGAGGTGCAGAAGAAGCCGCCGCAAGAGCTGCAGCCGAAAGTGCAGGTCGTCCCAAAGCCAAACCAGAAACCTTTAAGAGGACGGAGAAGAAAGTAGGTAGAAATGAACCCTGTCCATGTGGCAGTGGAAAAAAATATAAGCATTGTCATGGGCGGAAATAAAGTGATCTTTTTCGTTTTGGCTTTAATGGGAATGTTCATCTGCGATGCCATGAGCCAAAGTGTCGTAAACGAAGAACCAGCACTGGAACGAATGCTGGAAGTTTATGCACAAAAGAATAAATCACAAGCTCAGGTGAAAGCCTGGCGAATTCAGATTGGTGCCATGACAGACCGCAGGGAGATGGAAGCCGAGTTGGAGCGGTTTGAAAATGTATTTCCATACTACAATCTGGAATGGACTTATGACAACCCATATTACTTATTGAAGCTCAAGAACCGGGCCTATAAATATAAGCTGGATGCCCTGACCATTCTGCACGAACTTAAAGATGAATATCCTTCTGCTATTGTTATCCTCGACGATGTGCCACGGGAAGATCTTCTAAAAATGTCGATGAATTAATGACAGTTCGCAGTGTACCGACTCAAAAGAAGAGTATCGACTGGATAACCTTCTCTTTGTATTTGAGTTTGGTCTTTATAGGGTGGCTTATGATTTTCGCAGCCGAGTACAAAGAGGGTGAAAATTCGCTTTTTTCACTGAGTTCTTCAATCGGTAAGCAATCGATCTGGATGGGCATCGCCTTTGCGATACTCCTTCTGGTTTTGAATGTTGATTGGAAATTTTGGAGAAACTTTGCTTTTATTCTCTATGCATTAAGCATGCTCTTATTGGTGCTCGTACTTGTGTTTGGTATAGAAGTTAACGGAGCCAGATCATGGTTCAGCATTTTTGGATTTACTCTTCAACCAGCAGAATTTGCCAAGTTTTCCACCTGTCTGGCGATGGCTAGTTATCTCTCCGGTCCGACACCCAAGCTGAAAAACCCACGTGATATTTTCGTGGTCATGGGTTTGTTTCTTGCACCAATGCTGTTGATTATCCTGCAGCCGGATCCGGGTTCTGCGCTGGTTTTCTTGTCTTTTTTTATCCTCTTATATCGCGAAGGCCTCTCTCCATTACTATATGTTTTCGGACTGACTGCAGCGGCTGTTTTCATCCTGGCACTCCTCTTGAGTCCGTTGAGTGTTATGGCCTTTCTTTGCCTTGCAGTCATCGTTATTCTAGTGCAAAACCTGGACTATCGTTTATACTGGAACCTAAGCGTCCTGACTCTGATGGTGGCTACGGCCGTTGCTATTAGCCAGGGGCTTGAGTTTCAGATACTGATTGTCAACTCGATCCTGATGATCTTTTTCGTTTTGTTTCAGGCAGTTAAAGGAAAGATGCAACTGGCTGTTAGCACATTTGTTGCCTTCCTCATATACTCAGGGCTTTCATTTGCTACTGATTATACGTTTCACAATGTGCTGGAGCCTCATCACCAGGATCGAATCAATGTGTGGCTGCATCCCGAAAAATGTGATCCACAGGGTCCGCTGTACAATGTGCTGCTGTCTAAAATGGCGATTGGATCAGGAGGGTTATCTGGTAAGGGTTATCTGGAAGGGACCCTCACTAAACTCAATTACGTTCCGGAGCAATCAACGGATTTTATTTTTTGTACGGTAGGAGAGGAACAGGGGTTTGTTGGTTCGTTAATGATCATTGGGCTATTTGTCTTTCTCATTATCCGAATTGTGGATATTGCTGAGAGGCAGCGACTCAATTTTTTTCGACACTATGCCTATGGGGTGGCAGGTATCCTGTTTTTCCATTTTGTAATAAATATTGGAATGACTATGGGTCTCCTGCCGATTATTGGCATTCCACTCCCATTTATCAGTTATGGTGGCTCAGCTCTTCTCGGCTTTACCTTTATGATAGGTGTGCTGCTCAAGTTTGACAGTCAGCGCTACTTAAATTGACGGTTGTGATGAAATTTACCCTCGAGGTTGAAGACACAGATTCGCAGGCGCGAACCGGTCTTATTGAGACCGAACATGGCAAAATCGAAACTCCGATTTTCATGCCTGTTGGTACTGCAGCAACCGTCAAAGGGCTTAATTACTTGCAGTTGAGCGAAACCGTCAAAGCCGAAATTATCCTTGGCAACACCTATCATTTGTATCTCCGGCCGGGTTTGGATACATTGTCCAACGCCGGGGGGCTTCATAGCTTTTCGGGTTGGGACCGGCCCATGTTGACCGATAGTGGAGGATATCAGATCTATTCACTGAGCTCACGTCGAAAACTGACCGAGGAGGGGGTTACTTTTTCATCACATATTGATGGCTCCAAGCATTTTTTCTCACCTGAGGGTGCCATTGATATTCAACGACAAATCGGGGCGGACATTATAATGGTACTGGACGAATGTACCCCCTATCCCTGCGATTACGGTTATGCCAGCAAGTCTCTTGATCTGACTCACAGGTGGCTGGATCGCTGTATGAAACACTTTCATAGTACGACTCCTCACTATGGATATCAACAACTACTGGCTCCGATTGTACAGGGTAGTGTATACACCGACCTCCGCATAAAAAGTGCCCGGGAAATAGCGCAATATGGTGCGGCGATAAATGCTATAGGAGGACTATCCGTAGGAGAACCAAGTGCAATGCTTTACGAAATGACCGGTACCGTTTGCGATCATTTGCCCGGGGAAAGTGCACGATATCTGATGGGAGTTGGTACCCCACAGGATTTATTGGAGTGTATCTCACTGGGAGTTGATATGTTTGATTGTGTTTTGCCCACCCGGAATGCACGACATGGGTTGATTTACACCTCAGCAGGTGTAATCAACATCAAAAACCTCAAATGGTCGCAATGTAATGACCGCATTGACTCGCAAAGCTCATCAGAACTATCCAGACATTACAGCAAGGCTTACCTTAGACATTTGATAAAGAGTAAAGAAATGTTGGGAGCCCAGATCGCATCATTGCAGAATCTTGTTTTCTACCTCGACTTGATTCGAAATGCCAGAAGGGCTATTCGGGAGGGAAACTTCCTGACCTGGAAGGAGGAAATGTTAGACATTGTTACCCGGAGGCTATGATAAGAATCAAGATCATAGATAAATATATCATCAGAAATTATATCAAGACTTTTCTCTTTACGGCCTTGATCTTTTCTCTGATCTCGGTAGTGATTGACATCAGTGAAAAACTGGATAACTTTATTCGAAGTCAGGCTGCAGTGAGTGATGTTGCTCTCCATTACTACGTTCATTTCATAGCTTTTATCAATGGTATGCTTTGGCCACTGTTTGCTCTGATTAGTGTGATATTTTTTACCTCACGACTGGCTAAAAACTCGGAGATCATCAGCATTCTTAATGCCGGGGTCTCTTTCCGGAGGATGATTGTGCCATATATGGTGGCAGCCGGTATCGTATCGGGCTTTCACATGCTGGCAAATCACATTCTTATCCCTCTTGGAAGCAAGATCAGGATACCTTTTGAAAATCAATTCATCTGGCAAAATACGGACGAGTCAAGAACCAGGCATATTCATCTCATGCTGGATCCACAGAACAAGCTATACATCCGTAATTACCGACAGCGTGATTCTACCGCATTGGATCTCCGACTGGAGTCTTACAACGAAAATGCCGAGCTGGTTTCATTTGTTGAAGCCAAACGAGCCTTCTGGAAAGGTGAACCCAATCACTGGCAACTAAAAGATTATATCGTTCATACTTTTGAGGGTACCAGGGAACATCTTGAAAACAAAATCGGTGCAGAGCTGGATACGACGATCGATATTACTCCGAAAGATCTTACCCTGGTGAAAAACCAACAGCAGTTTATGACATCTTCCGAGTTGCGGGAATTTTTACAAAAGCAGAGATCACGGGGGATAGGGGGCACCCGAATTTTTGAAACTGAGCTTTACCGCAGGACTTCAGAACCCATATCAATTTTCATCTTGACCATTATCGGTATGGCGGTTGCCAGCCGCAAAACCAGAGGGGGACTCGGATTACATCTGGCAATAGGAATATCCATTGGTGCCCTCTTTATTGTATTGTCACGGTTTACCATGACTTTCACGAATTCAGAGAGCCTGGGACCAGTTTTGGGAGTGTGGTTACCCAATATCATCTTTGGTACTGTAGCACTTTACCTGGTTCGGATCGCACAAAAGTAGTTTTCAAAAATTTCTGAAATCTGTCTAAAAACATAATATGCTGTATATCAGCGTGTTACAATTTTATTGTCGTTAAGACAATCTTAAATAATTGTTACGAAATAGCTTTTGTTCAACATGAAATTGACTTTAGTTAGACAAACACTTATCTTGAAGCTGCAATTATGAGACAAACTCCAATGAAAATGTCCACAGTAGAATTTCAAGACCGCCTCGATCAACTGTCATCAGTTCTGAACACATTTGCCTACAATCTTACCAAGAATGTTGAAGATGCCAAGGATCTGTTTCAGGAAACAGCTTTGAGAGCACTTAGTAATAAAGAGAAATTTCGACCAGGTACCAACTTTAAGGCCTGGCTGTTTACTATTATGAAGAACATCTTCATCAATAACTACCGTAAGAAGATGAAAGCCAATACGATTCAGGATAGTACCGATAACTTGTATTATCTGAATTCAGGAAATATTGATATCACCAACAAGGCTGACTCCAATATCATGATGAACGAGTTGGAGAAGATGATTGATAGTCTTGATGATAGTCTGAAGGTGCCCTTCCTGATGCACTACGAGGGTTTTAAGTACCAGGAAATAGCCGATACTCTGGACCTGCCGCTTGGCACGGTTAAGAGCCGTATCTTCTTTGCTCGTAAGGAACTGAAGCAAATGATACACGAACGGTATAATGCTGCTTTCCGACATCGAGAGAAAGCATCTTAGGCTGATTTCAGATATAGAAAAAACACCGATTGAAAAGCTGTCTGGTTTCCAGGCAGCTTTTTTTGCATTCAAAAAGTTTTGGGTTTTGGCTGGTTAAGGGAGAATGACATAACCTTTAATCTGCGAAAGCGGTTTGGTTGGCCATGGTCACCCTACCCGCTTTCTCTGCAGGATTGAAGATCAAAAGTACTTACGTGTCCGTAGTTGCAGCTCACCATGGACAGACGTGAGAGGGGAGGATAGGTTTATTTGACTGGCCTCCCTACACGGCCGCGTAGCCTGGGAGGGCAGAGATATCGTAGACATAACCTGGACGAGCCAGAACCAAAAAGGTGCCATGCAGTAAATCGAATTGCCCAGATGCATCAAGAGGATGTATCCTACAGGTGATCAAAGCCATAAAGTTGGCTATCGTATATGGAAAATGACGTCAACTCCCAGTGGCCATCAAGATCGCTTGTAACTGGCAAGATGATGAGAAGAAGGTAAAATTAATCGTCCATGTAAAGCCTACTTTTCAAAGATAAATGTAGCCTTATACATTTGGAGAAATGGGATGATAGTTAATATAATTTAGAAGAACATAATTAAGGATAAAGCGCATTTCAACGACCTTGACTCCAAATGGATCTAGCGGTTATACAAGCGATCCACCCTGGCTGTTATTGCGATACCACAGACGAATGGAGACTCCGGGAAGGTCAAGAGCCTTTCCGCCACCTTGGGGAGTTGACTAGAGTTTTGCTTCTTTTCATCAATGGAAAAGAAGGCCCCCACGGCAGTGG
>JAUILF010000309.1 GCA_030433135.1 Bacteroidia bacterium
TCATCCAACTCGGACACTCTCAAGTAAGTATTACGGACAAACGCCTTTCTTATAGATCCGGTGATCAAACTGTTTTCACCAAAGCCATCTACAATTTTAAAGAGGTCACATTCGAAATATAAGTAAGCATCAGAGAGAACCGGTGCATCCATACTCGTGGCTTGCTCGGTCGGCAGGTTTTCGACTATACTCGCAGATTTTGAAATTTCATCAGATCGGGGTGAAGCGCTTAAAGAAGCTGCAATGATCTGATCAGGAGTGGGAAAACTTACGGTGAAACAACGGTGTTTCTGAACATTATGATAGGTTCCATGATTTGGCGTGCACACGAACCCAAAGTAGTTGTCAAATCCCATGGGCGTGGCCATATGTTTGGGAGCTAAATCGTATCCATCGTCTTCCTGAGTGCCGACAATCACTAATGGTGCCACCATGAAGGTATGATCCCAAATGGGGATACTCACATCAAGCTGAACAAGATCAGTTTCCACTAGTTTTTTCATGTCGTCATATTCTGATTTCCGGCTCCAATACTGAGCTCAATTAATAGTAGTCGAGTTGTAATGATCAGTATCCTCATAATGGAAAATTTGATTTTACTTCGCTACGATAGAAGATTGATCATCATTGTTCGACTACAAAATGGTTGGATTTTTCGCTTCACAAGGTCGGAATTGATAAACTATGAGAAGATAATACTTAAACTACAATAATTTTATGTTTACCAATTGCTCATTTTATATATCAACCATTGTCCTGATTCTATTCAATATGTATACAACCAATAAAGCAGCCAGGACATTCTGGTAATCAAGTAAGGCAGCTTCTAATACTGATACTTCTGGATTTGCTACTTGAAGCGTAATTTTCTTACATGGGACAGGAGTGTCAGCTTTTATTTCGAGGGTTTCAACGGCTGATCTGGAAAGCTTTTCAGTTTGACAAAGTAAGATCCAGAGTGCGGCCGGAGCCGTGTAGCCAGCCTTCTGTCGGTTGTGATAGTATGTTCTTTTCTTTACGTGGGAAGTAGATCCAACGTAGAATCTTGCAAACTTTGGCGAATACAATACTGACGATTTTGATGCACTCCGTTCCTCAAAATGTCAGCACCTTGGCTGTCAGCACCTTGGCTGACCGATCCCGAGTCCTCGGGAGAGCTTTGAGAGTGAGCAAGTTAGCTAACTATTCAGATCGTACTTTGCTATCAGTTCTTGTAGGAGTTCAGGATCGACGACACCTCCAGTATACTTTCGCATGAACTTGATCTTTCGGTCTCTGGAAAGGTTCTTAAGTTTTTGTTCCAGTAGTTCGGAAGCACGAAAGTTCGGTTTTAAAGTGGAGCAAAGTAATGTCCATGGAGTTCCCTGAGATGTATACGATGATTCTCCAGTGTTGTGTTCAACTACTCGGTTTCCAAGGTCAGAGCATTGACCGATATAGAAACGGTCGATTTTTTTGGAGTAGAGAATGTAAACATGATATTGCATGGGCTTAACTGGTACTGACGATCACGCTAAGGCGTGATGTCAGCACTACTTACATGACGACATTCGCTAGTGCTCGTGTGTCAGTACCTTGTCCGCTTGCCCTGGGGGGCGGCCATGCTGACCGACCGCAGGGAGCGTCAGTAGGGTGGAAGACGGGATTTGAACCCGCGACCTCTGGAACCACAATCCAGCGCTCTAACCAACTGAGCTACAACCACCATGTATTCTTCACGAGCATTTTCGTGAAACTTCATCCCCTTTCAACCTGGATAAGTTCTTTCAGGGAACAAAGGCCGACAAAGATAAAATCATTTCAATAATTTGAAAAGGATTTTTGTTCGCCAATTTTCTTTCACGGGGTTGGTCCCAACCCGTATCCACAAAATATCGCATAAACTATAACCGGAACACCTCGTATTGCTGCATCATTAACTGCATCATGGCCAATGCTTCTTCCATCACTTTGGTTCTCCAGAGTGGGGATGTCGGGTAATACATCTCGCTAAAATCCCCCTTGATCTTCTCTTCCTCCTTTTCGCTGCTATAACCATAGTGATATCCCTGGTTTTCGAGAATCATGATCTGAATTGACTTCAGGGCCCCGAAGGTCTTTTGACTGTCCATGGTGCCAAATTCGAAGAGCATGGGAATATAAAGTCCCTCTTTCTTGAGAGAGCCCGCCCACTCAATGTATTGACCATTTATGGTGTAGAAATCCTCACTATCTCCCCAGTCCACAGCGACTCCGGGAAAAATGCGTCCTATACTCTCCTCTACCCGATTATCTTCAGGTTTGTCGATAAAGAGGTGAAGTTTCCCCCTTTCACCATAAGCTGTATGGAGATCTACATTCAGGACTGTCTGATACTGATTCATATATCTTTCCAGGATGAGGGACAATGAGTCTATTTGTGGTTCAAACTCTTTCCCACCATAATAAAACCCCAATGGAAAATCATATTGCCCCTGAAGTGCAGCCTGTCTCAATACCCCCATGGATTCTCTCACAATCTTGTATATACTTGTCAGGTGGAAAAATCGATTTCTCAGATCTTTCGTGCTGGCTGCTCCCCCGGGCATGAGGAAATCCGCCAATTCACGGTATCCGTCATTGGAAATATGGTAAGATCCTCCCTCCATACAATTGCGATTGAGGTCTACATTGTTTTCAGTGACCTTTCGCCGGTATTTGAAGCCGAAAGGGTTGAGTGCGTGCAGAAAAAGAAAGCCCATATCGTTGCGTGGGCCTTCAATGAGAAACTCATCGATAAACATACACTGCATGGCACTCCCGGTAAAGCCTTCAATGCCATGTAACCCTGAATTTAGTATCAGGAGTTTATCAGTAGTATCCTTAGCAGGCAAATAGCACCAATCTATGGTCAAATCAACATCCAGCTGGCTGGGAACAATCAGTTTACCCCGTTCAAGTCCAGCGTGATCCTTCTTTAATCCGGCTACAGATGCAAGAAATGCCCTCCTGCTATCCGCATAAGTCTCATGAAAATAGGCCAAATACTCATCCTTTCGGTCCACCCCGGGATCAGCAGGCCAGTATTTTGCATACATGATTGTCGACACAAGGACCGCGATCAGAACCAAAACGGCAATGAGAACAAAGCTCCAGAGCATCATAGTCTTCCACTTCATACCATTGGATACAAAAACAGTACTTCGCAAAGAAGCTACTACTTCTTTTTAGGTACCAGACATCCCGACTACAGCCTACCGCAAATCAGTAAGGCTTTACGATCATCTATCTTACGACACCTTACCCAGGTCCAGACCATGAACATGGATATCCCGCTGCGGATAGGGTATCCCAATGCCCGCTTTATCAAGTGCTACTTTAATTTCTTCGATATGATCAAAGAAGATAGGCCAGGTATCGTCTGATTTGCCATACACTCTGACTGACAGATTCACCGAGTTATCACCAAGGCTGGTTACTACTACTGCCGGTGCCGGGTCATCAAGAATACGGTCATCAGCCTCCACAAGCTTCATGATGATATCTTTCGCTTCCTTGATATTAGCATCATAGCTGATGCCCACCGGGATATCTGTCCTCAGCACACCGGACTTGGTAAAGTTAATCACCTTGTCATTGGAAATGGGGCCATTCGGAATAATAGCAGTTCTGTTCTCAGGTGTCATCATAATGGTATTAAAGATCTGAATACTATCTACTTTACCAATAACCCCCTGTGTTTCAATGACATCACCCACTTTGTATGGTTTAAATGTGAGTATAAGCACACCACCGGCAAAATTGGCCAGACTACCCTGTAAAGCCAGACCTACGGCCAGGGAGGCTGCGGCAAGAACACCAACAAAGGAGGCCGTTTCCACTCCCACCATACTGGCAATACTGATTACCAGGGTTACTTTCAATAGTATGCTGACCAGACTGGCAAGAAAATCCCGCATGGACTCATCTACTTCCCTTTTCTCCATCCTGCGCTTAAAGAGCCGTGTGATTCCCTTAATCACCCATAATCCAATAATCAGAGTCAGGATAGCCAACAGTACCTTGGGCACATAGGCTGCTACCAGAGGAATAAACTCATTCCATAATTCTTCAATTCGATCCATGTTTCAATTTGATTTTGTTTTGAAGTATAAGTTGTGTGCGATTCCTACCGGCCTTCGCAACTAAATCCGGTAATCAACAGAATCACACTAAAAAATCCAAAATATACGGCTGTAGGAACAAAAATCTAGCGATCTAAGTGATAACTTTCGCACAAATTTGACATCTACCATGATTTGGGACGAACTTACCAGTAAAGAAATTGAAGCACTTGACCCATCCATTCCTGTGCTTTTACCCGTGGCAGCCACCGAGCAGCATGGACCTCATCTTCCCTTGGCAACTGATCGGATGATCGGTTGGCATTTTGCCCACACACTTCACCAAAAAATACCGGAGCAAGTGCTTATTCTTCCACCCGTCGCCGTAGGCTGTTCCAGTCATCATATGGACTTTGCCGGCTCGCTGACCGTTTCCCATGCTACTTTCGCTGCCTATGTAGAAGAGACACTGGAGGCAGTTGTGGAGCACGGTTTTCAAAATCTCATTATTCTGAACAGCCACGGTGGTAACCAGGGCATAGGACAGGTGATCCTGGAGCAACTCGGGCCGGATGTACCGACCCTTCTCCTGATCACCTGGTGGAAACTGGCAGCAGAGAAACTTGCCCAAATCACTGAGACTCCCATGGGTGGAGTGGGTCATGCCGGAGAATTTGAAACATCGCTCATGTTGTACATTGCTCCTCATCTGGTCAGGGAAGACCTGATCGAAAAGGGACAAAATCAGTCGACGTATGCCTGGGCTGAAGCAGATATGCTGGTCGCTTCTAAGGCAGCTCTGTACCGCTCCATGTACGAAATGACTACTAATGGTGTCTTTGGAGATCCTACAGCTGCCTCTGCCAAAAAGGGCGAACAAATTTCTAACCTGATAGTCCAGAGTCTCAAATACCTGGTGATGGATCTCGTCAATGCCGAAGACTAAACGTAGCCATCAAATCAGGATCTCTACTGTCGTTTGAAATGACTCACTTCGGTGCCCATGACAAAAGCCAAATGCTGTAATCGGCTAAAGTGGGAAAACACTATCCTGAGTACGCCAGCCATGGGTATCGCCAGTACCACTCCTGCCAAACCCCATGTGTAAGCTCCAACAACCAGTGCTACAACAGCGGTCAGGGGATTTAAACTCACCTGATTACCCACAATCTTGGGAGTAATGAAGTTTCCTTCCACAAATTGTATCGTCCCGAACAAAACCACTACCATCACCGGTTGAAACCAACCGTCACTGGATGCCAGGGCATAAAGCAGAGGGAATAGTCCACCCAAAGTTGTACCGATGTAGGGTATCAGTGCGAGAAATCCCGCCAATATCCCCCAAAAAACAGCGTATTGTAATCCGATAGCCATCAGACCCAGGCTATTCAATACCGAGAGAATGCCCACTACTGTTATCACCCCTATCAGGTAGTGCTCGATCATCTCCTTCACTTCCTCCACAATTTCAAGCCATTTGCTGTTGTTCTCACCGCCTACCCGACGCACCCATTCTCGTATCCCGTCATGGTACAGTAACAGAAACAGCAGGTAGAGGAAAGTGAGAAAGAGATTGGCAAAGGTTTGGGTAGATTCGGAAATACCCACAGCGAGGAGATCAAAGGGTTGTGTTACCGTATTTCCAAATGCTTCCTCCACGTACTGGCTAAAATCAAAACCCTGTAGTATCCTCAAATTACTGAGCCAGGCAAATGCCTGATCAAGTCCGGCTTGCAGACGATCGCTGATAGATGGCAGGTTTTGTATTACGTCCAGGATCTGAAACGAAAAGAAGACAATAAACAGACAGACCGGAATCAATCCCGTGATCAGGGTCAGTAAAACTGCCACAATCCGCATTCTAACGAGCCCCAACCAACCTTTATGTACCGGACGAAGAACCACAAACAGAATTATGGCGAAGACCATTGGAGCCAGAATAGCCTGCAATTTTATCAGTATAAAAACCGACATGATCAGGATGGCCAATATGTAGAAGATCCGCTTTAGCACCTCATTGCTTGGTTTACTTCCCCAAACTAACAAGTTAATGTCAGACCAACAATCTTTTTAAACCGGTAAAAGCATTATGCGGTCGTCACTTATGGTACACTTAATCATAACGCTAGCAAAACCGGTGAAAAACCTTAAACATCTCCAGGCGTGTGCGCACACAATATTTTCTTAAATCAGGTTAACTCTGCTCCGGATCCTTTATTTTAGTGTCATAAAATCGTAACTTTCGGGATCCAATTTCAAATTAGAAATAAATATCATGAGTAGCAGTCAATCAAGTAGACGATCTTTTGTGAAGAAAACAGGAGGTGCCGTACTGGCCAGTTCCATTGGATTTAGTGCCCTGGCGCGATCCACCAAATTTGATTTCAATAGTGACACTCTTAAAGTAGGCCTTATTGGCTGTGGAGGGAGGGGAACCGGTGCCGCACTGCAGGCTACCAAGTCGGATCCCAATGTAGTTTTGACTGCCATGGCTGATATTTTTGAGGACCGTCTTAAGACATCACACAGCTCGTTGATGCAGGAGAATCCTGACAAGATACAGGTGAGTGAGGATCAAATGTTTATCGGTTTTGATTCGTACAAAAAAGTACTAGAGACTGATGTAGATGTAGTTTTACTGACCACACCCCCCTGTTTCAGACCCGGTCATCTGGAGGCTGCTATAGCTGCCGGCAAACATATCTTTTGTGAAAAACCGGTAGCCGTTGATGCACCTGGTATTCGCAGAGTTATTGCTTCTGCAAAGAAGGCGAAGGAGAAAAACCTCGCTCTGATGTCCGGTTTCTGTTGGCGACATGACAATCCGAAGATCGAGACCTATGATCGATTACTGGGTGGAGCTATCGGTGATATACATACAGTCTACAACACCTATAACACGGGAGCCCTGTGGTTTCATGATCGTCAATCCAGTTGGACCGACCTGGAGTATTCTCTTCGCAACTGGTTGTACTACAATTGGATGTCAGGTGACCACATTACTGAGCAAGCCGTACATAGCCTGGATTTGATGTCGTGGGCGATGGGAGATGTTATGCCTGTAACTGCCACCGGTACAGGTGGTCGACAAAGCCGTACCGAAGATAAATTTGGTAATGTATACGATCACTTTGCCGTCGTATTTGATTATGCGGATGGCAAGAAGGGATTCCATTTCAGTCGTCAGCAACACGGTTGCTCACGAGCCTATGGACTTGATTTGTGGGGAGACAAGGGTCGATGTAATATCCATGTTTCCAACAATCATGAAATTATAGGTAAGAAAGATTGGAAATGGGAAGGAGACAGAAACAACATGTACCAGTCAGAGCATGATACGTTATTTGCTTCTATCCGCAAGGGTAAGCCATTTAATGATGGAATCCGCGCAGCTAACAGCACCATGCTGGCAATATGGGGAAGAATGGTGGCCTATACCGGTCAGACAATTAGCTGGGATGAAGCGCTTAACTCGGATGAGAAACTTGGACCCACTCTGGAGGAGTACAATTGGGATTTGAACTG
>JAUILF010000310.1 GCA_030433135.1 Bacteroidia bacterium
GGCGGATGTTTGCAACCGGTGGATCCTGAGCCGCGAAGACCGACGCCTGGTAACTCGCCGGCAGAAAGCCACTATTAAAATTATCCAGGCCTCCCGGGGGAACCAATCCTCCATCCAGCACAATATATCCAGGTAACTCCTGGTTCCTGGTGCCCAGACCATAAGTCATCCATGCACCCATACTGGGTCTGCCCTGTAGTCCATGCCCGGTGTGCAGAAAATAGTTGGCATTGGTGTGCTCAGGAAAATCTGAGACCATGGATCGAATTACAGCTATGTCGTCAACACAAGTGGCAATATGAGGGAACAGATCACTCACCCAAATGCCAGATTCGCCATACTGTGCAAATGACCATGGACTCTTCAGGATCTTACCAATATTATTGAATTGGGTGGCATCTACCTTAAATTTGCTATAAGGGTCCTGACCATTCTCACGATCAAGTCGGGGTTTGGGATCAAAGGAATCAACCTGTGAAATTCCACCATCCATATACAGAAAAATGACACTATTGGCCACTGGTAAATAGTGTGCCAGATCATCCGCACGACCAGACCCTCCGGATGAAACATGGCTCTTCGAAAGAGGCCGAATACATCCACCTGTCCCCATTAGCCCCATAAGTGCCAGGCCACCAAACCCATTCTTGCACAGCCCGAGTATTTCCCTTCTTGAATACGTTCCTGTTGGTTTCATTGCCTCTTTTACATGAGATAAATAAACTCCTTCATATTAATAATGGAATGACAAAGGTCTTTCCAAACTCTTTCGTCTTCCCACATTTTATCATGCGAAATATCATACTGCTCTGCCTGCTCCTGCATGAAAGTTATGCATTCTGCTATTTCTATGTCACTGGGATGTCTTGTAAATGCCCGCAAATAAAGGGTAGTGATCACTTGCTCAGGTTCTTCATTCATGGCCATTGCATTGACTGCCCACCTACCTGCCTGATCAATGACAAATGGATCATTTAGCAAGGTGAGAGATTGAGCCGGTACATTGGTAACCATACGTTTTCCAAAGGTGCTGAAGGGTATAGGCATATCAAAAGTAAGCATCATGGGAGGTAAAAAGTTTCTCCACAAAGCCTGGTAGATGCTACGCCTGCCTTCCCCATCCAGAGGACCGGAAGCGGGTGGCCTTCCCCTTCCACTGAGAAAGGAGGTCAAATGAATGGGGATTGAAGGGCCAAACATGGTTGTATCCAGACTACCCGATACAGCCAGGATCGCATCCCTAATAGCCTCAGCTTCAACTCTTCTTATTGGATAGCGAGAGAGGTAGATATTTCGGGGATCCTTTTCGTCAGAGAGAGTGTCTCCCACAGTGCTCATTTTGAAAGCATCACTCGATACCAGGTAACGAATCATTTCTTTGATGGACCATCCATCCCGGACAAACTTTACCGCCAGATGATCCAGCAACCTGGGATGTGATGGTATGCTTCCCTGCAAACCAAAATTGTCAACGGTTTCGACAATCCCCCTTCCAAAAACATGATGCCAAATGCGGTTGACCATCACTCTGGAAGTCAATGGATTGTCGGGGGCAGTGATTGCCTGAGCCAGCTCCAGTCTGCCTGATGAAGTTTTATCAAAAACCTGTTGGTCCGGATCCAGGGCTGTGAGAAATCGATGTGGCACCAACTCTTCCGATAAATTGCGATGATCTCCACGGACAAATACCGGACTTAACACCCTGGCACCTTCGCTCGCTCCTACCACAAAACTGGAATCATAGAGCGATGAGGACAGAAAATCAATCTCTTCAAAAAGCTCGTCCAGGTCCTTGCTGGTAAAATCCATTTCTTCAAGTAAGGCCAGCACCGTTTGCCTTTCCTCAGGAGTAGCTTCATTCATCATCCAATGCTCAATGCTGCCTTGAGGATCTGAGTAGGTGTGAGCCTCAGACTCCGGCCTCATGTCGGGAAGGGAATCACACATCAGCACGTAGGAAACTTCCATCCAGGCATCTCGAGGAATATCATAATGATGAAACTTGCCATTTTGCCGTACCATTCTTCCCGATAAGAATTCCAGGTATGCCTGATGCCCCTGAACCATATTGAGATCCAGTACATAATCTTGAGGCTCATCGCTATTCAGTTCATGGTCAAGGCTTCCATAAATCGGATCCTGTATCAACTGAAAATTATCAACCACGATCCGCACCATAGACATTTGACCGGCAGCCCGAATCACAATTTTTTGTTTATCAATGGTAAAATTTGGTGATCGAAGAGTACCCATCAGTCCCTTTCCATACGGCTTTGAAGACACCTTACCGGAAGCGAGCCGGGTTTTTCCGTCCCTGCCAGTTTCTGGTTCGCCAATCACGTTACCGGCTTTGAATGCAAGTCCATTGGCATACCAACCGTCCAGGTCTCCATCCCGAAAATCTGCGAACACCTCTACATCTTTTAAACCTGTCTGAGCTTCCTTACGTGCCACAGGGGTAGCAATGGGGCGGAGACTTTCCAGATCCACTTGTTGTACCATCAGGCTCTTGACAACAGTCTTCAACGAATCTATTTCCTTCAAAGTCTCTACTTCTTCGGGCTGATTCCGGGCTGGCACTAAATCAGTTTGAGTGCTTTCAAAGATCCCGTAAAGAGCATAATAATCAGTAGTGGGAATGGGATCAAACTTATGGTCATGACACCGTGCACAAGCCACTGTGAGGCCCAAAAATGTTTTTGAGGTAACATCAATGACATTGTCAATCATGATTTTCTCCTCCTCCTTGATGTCGACCGGGCTGTGTTTGCCCTCTGCCAGCATGAGAAAGGTTGTACCCAGAACCGATTCATTAAATCCTTCAGCGGGATGTAGTCTCGGGTTTTGCATGACATCACCCGCCAATTGCTCCATGACCAGATGATGGTATGGCACATCTTCATTAAACGCCCTGATGAGATAATCCCGGTACCTCCAGGCACCCACTATGGGATAATCAAATTCATGACCACGGCCCTCGGCATACCGGGCCAGATCCATCCAGTGCCTGGCCCATCGCTCCCCAAAGTGAGGAGATGCCAAATAATAATCCACGCATTCGTCGTAAAGTATAGAATCCTTATCCGTGATAAACCGATCAATTTCCTGATCAGTTGGTGGCAGCCCGGTCAAAACAAAAGACAATCGCCTGAGCAAGGTGTACGGCCCTGCTACACCGGAAGTTGAAATCTGATGTAAAACCCTTTGCTCCTCCAGGAAATTATCTACTGCATGAGGCCTTCCCTGATCTGGAACTATTGGATCCTCAGGTGGGATAAATGCCCAATAAGGCTTCCATTCGGCACCATCATCTATCCATTTTCTCAAGATGGCTATCTCGGTAGGGGTTAATTGCTTGTTGGTCTCGGGAGGTGGCATACGAAAGGCCGGATCATGGCTCTCAACTCGTTGCATGATCAGACTCGCATCAGCATTACCGGGTACAATTGCCGGTTTACTGCCATCACGGCTCATCAGTGTATATTGCTCCTCATCTAGTCTGAGGTCTGCCTCCCTGCTACTGGGGTCCGGACCGTGACAAAGGAAACAATTATTGGATAGGATGGGTCGGACATGAAAATTGAAGTCGATCTCTTCAGGGATGACGACTTCCTCTGCCTCACGATGGCATGAGTTCAAACCTGCCAGAGCCGTCAGCAAGCAAATGATTATTCCAGAAAATTGCAACATCCCCCTCATTTCCATAAAATGCAGTCTGCCTAAACCGGGATTATGCATTGGGATTACGTAATGAGAGTCAAATAGGCAATAAAGACGGGCGCTCCAAGGACTTTTTGACTCGGAAACATGGTCACCATCATGGTGAGAATCAAAAAAGTGCTTATGTGCCCGTATTTGCAGCATATTTGGCTCGCAATAGGAATTCTAATGAATATTCCCGGTTAAAGATCGTAAAAATAGAATGACCTGCCATGCCGTTCAAGTCGCTTAATTATGGTCTTCACGGGAATGGTAAGAAAAAGTTAAGGCGTTCTTAAGAAAGGCACTCAATCTCTAAATTTCTTAACTTTCATAGCTGCTGATTTAACTCCGGAATTTGCCAATTGTTTCTGCCAGGAAGAGAAGATTTATGCGCACCTCATTGATTACATGTATTGCTCTACTATTTGTCTTAGCACCGGATTTTTCCTTTGCTGATACCAAAGAAGACCGAAAGTGGCGGAGGATAGCGCATCCTATCATTCGAGAATATTGTACTGAATGTCATAATGCTGTGGATAAGAAGGCGGGGCTCGACCTGATAGAATTTTACTATGTACCAAGCGTAATAAGCAGGGGTGAGACATGGCGTCATATTGTGGATCTGGTAAAAAACAATGAGATGCCTCCCCATGGAAGTAAACCCATGTCGCAGGCTGACAAAGACTCTTTCATATACATTATCAATCATGTGCTGGATAATGCCCTGCAAGATCCGGACCCTGGTCCTTCTATGATCAGACGTTTGAGTCATCGCGAGTATTCATACACGATCAAGGACCTTACCGGAGTGGACTTCAATGCCATGTCTTATTTTCCGAAGGAGGGCTCGGGAGGAGAAGGATTTGATAACCAGTCCGGGGTTCTATTTACCACTCCCCTGACTATGGAACGCTATTACATGGCTGCAGACTCGATTGTCAGAGAGTTGAGGAACGATCCTGAAAGGTGGGATGACCTGGTTTCGGTTGATTACAGCCCGGGAATTTTCAGGCATTTTGCCAATTGGGTTACCTCCTGGTTTTCAGATGATCCGCCCCGGTGGTCAAAGCCGGTCAGAAGAGCAGAAGAAGCCATCTTGCCTTTTGCCACCAAAGCATTTCGCGGATTTCTTGATGGCGAAGATCGCAGTGATCTGATGTCATTCTTTGAGAAACTGTACTTCGATGGCCTTTGGAAAGAGGATGATGGTTTCGATGATGCCATCGCTACAGTCTATAAAAGAATCCTGGTCTCCCCTATTTTTCTTTACCGAAGTGAAATCAATCAGCCTATACACAAGCCGTACAAAATCTCGAATGTTGAACTGGCAACTCGCCTTTCATACCTGCTTTGGTCTTCGATGCCAGATGATACCTTGTTTGATGTAGCTTACAGGGAAGACCTGCACAATCCGGAAGTGCTAAACCGTGAAGTACTGAGGATGATGCGCAATCCGAAATTTTCCCGCTTCTCGCAATCATTTGCCACCCAGTGGCTGGGTGTTGAAGAATCACTTAATACTCCTAAAGCCGATAAAGAATTATTCCCCGAATTTACGGATGATGTCAGACAAGCTATGAGAGAAGAAGTGGTTCGGTATTTTCATCATGTGTTTTCGGAGGAGAAAGATCTACTGGAACTCATAGACAGTGATTATACATTGCTTAATGAAGACCTTGCCCGGCATTATGAAGTACCAGATGTCTCTGGTGATGCTTTTCGCAAGGTGAATGTGGCCGGTCAGGGACGAGGTGGAGTACTGGGAATGGGAGCCGTACTGGCAGCAACCTCCCTCCCAAATCGCACCAGCCCCGTCCTGAGAGGCCAATGGGTACTTGAACAGATCCTGGGAACACCCCCACCACCACCTCCACCTGATGTACCGGAGTTAAGTGAGGAAGGCGAGGGTGGCCACGATGAACTGGACTTGCGCACACTATTGGAAAAACACAGAAGTTCGCCCAATTGTGCTGGCTGCCATAAGAAAATGGATCCCATCGGATTTGCTATGGAGAACTTTGATGCTGTCGGAAAATGGCGTAATTACTATCGTGGTGAAGCAACTATAAACACATCTGCCATTATGGAAAATGGTCAGATGATTGATGGCCCCCTGGAACTGCGACAAGCCCTATCCGAGGAAAAGGAGCTGTTTGCCAGGAATTTTGTCCGCAAGATGCTTTCCTATGCATTGGGTAGAGGTGTTGGTTTTACAGATTCACCAACTGTGAAAGAGTTGACAGACACGCTGCTGCAAAACGATTTCGACAGCGAAGAAATGATGTTGGCACTAGTCAATAGTTACCCATTCCGGTATCGAAGAAGTGATATGACCGAACTATATATAAAAGAATATAGGAGATGATCAAAGGAAATCAATATTCAAGGAGAGCTATGCTTAAGGGACTTGGGGCTTCCATTGCCCTTCCATTCATGCATTCATTGGCACCACAAAGTCTTATGGCAAATCCCATGACTTCCACAGGTGGAGCTCCAAAAAGATTTGCCTGTCTCTTTATGCCCAATGGAGTACATCCGGACAAATGGTCGCCGCAACAACTTGGTTCAGATTTTCAATTGTCTCCCATCCTATCACCTTTGGAAAAGGTTCAAAACAAGCTTTTGATCCTTGGGAATCTGAGTAACAAACATTCTTTCAGAACGGTGGAAGGTCATTACACCAAGACAGCCAACTTTCTGACATCCATGAAGGTGGCAAGAACGGTAGACTCCAATGTAGACGCTGGTGGTGTTTCTGTCGATCAGATTATGGCGCAGCATCTCGGAAAAAATTCGGTTTATCCCTCGCTCCAATATGGCATCGATAAAATGCGTAGTGGTGTCTGTAAATCCACTGGCATCACCAAACTGTACGGAAGCACTATATCCTGGGAAACCAACCGACAACCTTGTTCTTTGGAGATAGATCCTCGTATGGCGTTTGACCGTATGTTCAGAAACTATATACCTGGTAAAAAGCCCATGCCGGAAGATCCCAACAAACAAAGTGTGTTGGACATCGTGATGGAAGATGCCAAACGGTTAGAGAAAAGGATCGGTATAGAAGATCGTAACAAGCTCAATGAGTATCTAAGTGCTGTAAGATCAGTAGAAAAAAGACTTGACAACCAGGCCAGCCTGGAAGATTTTGAGGCCCAGATCACTCCTGACATGAAGGAGGAACTCAAGCGAATGGACATTAGGATCGACGAATGGGCTGAATATGCAGAAGGTGTAGATGTGACGGAAAAAACCCGGATCATGCTGGACATTATGGTCCTGGCCTTCTGGAGTGATGCCTCAAGAGTGGTTACTTTCATGATGGGTAACTCAGCAAGTGGACGAAACTTTGCCTTCCTGGAAGGGGTAAACGGTAGTCATCATGCCATCTCTCATCATAAATATGACCCCAGGCAAATGGCCCAATATGAGATTATTAATCGTTGGCATATAGAGCAATATGCTTACTTACTGGAAAAACTCGATGCCATCAAGGAAGGTGACGGTACCGTATTGGACAACAGTATGATTCTCTTTGGCTCGGGGTTACGTGATGGTATGCGCCATTCACCCAACGACTTGCCTATTGTCGTAGCCGGAAGCGCTGGAGGACGTCTCACGCAAGCGTGACGCCTTGAGCCACGCGATCGACAAGAAGCGCCTCGTGCCGGACAGCAAGGGCCGCATCGTCACCGCCTTCCTGGAGGCCTTCTTCGAGCGCTACGTGGAGTACAGCTTCACCGCGGACCTCGAGGAAAAGCTCGACGCCATTTCCGACGGGCGGCTCGACTGGCGCACCGTCCTCTCGGAGTTCTGGGCGGAGTTCTC
>JAUILF010000311.1 GCA_030433135.1 Bacteroidia bacterium
ATCTGGAAGAAGGGGGTGGATTGGTGGCTATTCATTTTGCCAATGGAGCTTTTCATTATTCATTGCCGGGTGCTGGGGCTTCTGACTGGCCTGAGTATCGCGAGATTGTTCCCAGAGTTTGGGATCACGATGCCGATAGCGCACATGATCCATACGGGCCGTTTATGGTGATGGTAAAAGACCACTCCAGCCCCATAACGACCGGCTTATCCGATTTTGAAACTATAGACGAACTATATTTTAATCAGTCGGGGGATATACCGGTAACCCCTTTGTTAACTGCTGTTTCAAAGGTGACTGGTAGGGAGGAGCCTCTGGCATGGACTCATACTTACGGCAAAGCCCGGATTTTTCAGACGCTGCTGGGCCACAGCGCTGAATCACTGGATATCCCGGAAGTGAGAGTCTTGATTCGCAATGCGACTGAATGGGTTGCCGGGGAATGAGAGTGTGGGTTTGAGTGTTAACTCCGAACACCCCACAACCGGCCACCGGCGACCGGCCACCCATGACCGGTAACCGGCCACCGTCGGTGAAGAATACTAACTTCAGACAAAGCAAAATTAATGGATGGATCCTACTGTACTGTTAAATGCCTACCTTAAAACAGAATATCGTGTCGATGGACCACCGTCATTCAGCATTCGGGTAGGTAGGAATCATACCGATCTTGATGCCTACTTATTAGCAGCAGGGGTAAGTAGCTGGGCATTCATTACCGCTGAAAATCCCGGATCCCAACTTTTATCCGATGAACAAAACAGAGTTAGAACCCTCCGGTTTATAAAGTCGTTACAGATATCTGGACTGCGCTATTTGCCCGGACGAGGAATACCAGACGATCAAAACTGGAAAACGGAGAACAGTTTCTTTATCCCTGGAATTGCCAGGCAAATAGCTATTGATCTGGCAAAGGAATTTGATCAAAATGCCATAGTATGGGGGATAGTAGATTCCACAGCGGAGTTGCTTTGGATTGATCAGCCTTCATTCCCTACTCTTCCCTGAGTATTTCTACTGGATTGATCAATGCCATTTTTAAGACAAGGTACCCCACAGTTAGCATACCAAATAAAAGAGCCATACCACCGGCAAGACCATAGGTCCAAATAGGTATAGTTGTATGATAAGAGAAATTTTCCAACCAACGTGACATAAGAAGATAAGACACCGGAGCAGCAAGCAGCATGGCCATCAAAATGATTCCAAGAACATCCTGTAAAAGCAAAGCTGAGATAGTTGAAATCCTCGCACCCAATATTTTGCGAATACTAATTTCCCTCTTTCTATTACGCACCGAGATCATCGTTAGTCCCAGCATACCTATGCAGGCTATCACTACTCCCAGTATGCAGAAAAGAGCATTGAGTTGCTTAAAATGTTCATCTGATTTGTATTGTGCTGCATAATATTCCGAAACATCGATGGGGTCAAATACGGTATAGGGAAAAGCTTCCTGAAAAACCTCCTTCAGGTTTCCTATCAATTGAGTCTTGTCGGCTGCTGGATGTACTTCGAGTGAGTAATATCCATCCTCGATTAGATTACTAGAAGAGTGAAAGTCATAGATGATTGGAACGACCGAATGATGAAGTGATCGCTGGTGATAATCATCTACCACACCGACAATTTCATTTTCCCAACCATTATAACTAATGGTTTGTCCAAGCGCAAAATTTGGATCAGTAAATCCCATCAATTCTGAGGCCATCTTATTAATGATGGTAAATCGCCTCTCGGGAACAGTCAAATTGACAGTGGTGTCACGTGACAGGAATTGCATCCCATATACATCGTAATAATTAGGTGAACCATAATTTCGATAGAAACTTCCCATCTGAATTTCTCCATTGACCTTCAATTCATCCATGCGGTAGAGCTCGTTGCCGGGTATATGATGGGAGGCAGTCATTCCTTTGATACCTGGCATCGCTTCCACTTCTTCCCGAAATGAAGGAAAATTCAGTTGGAGATTCTCGTATCCAATTCCCAACGGAGCTCGCAAAGCAATAACATCAGTTGTTTCCAAACCCCGGGACTGATTCTGCATGAAATTTGATTGTTTAAATATAATCATGGTGCCCGAAATCAGGATGGTGATGATGGCAAACTGAGTAATGACCAGGAGCCTGCGAATATTGAAAGAACCTGTTCTTACCACTAATGGCTGGCCAAGAACATATACAGATTTCATGACGGAAAGTGCCAGGGCAGGTATGATTCCACTGAGAATGGTTCCTACAATCAATGTTATCGAAAGATAGAATGCAGGATCGGAACTACTCATAGCGAGAAGGGATACATTCTCCAGGGGAATATCATAGTTTTCTTTAACAACGGGCTCAATAGATTTGGCGAAGAGGAGACCTAATCCAAGTCCACACAAACTATACAAGGAAGAAGACATGAGCAATTGGTCAAAGAGATGTCTGCGTTTGGCCCCCAATGTTTTTTGTATCCGTAAAGCGTGGATTCTGTCGATTACCTCCGCTGTGAAAATATTAAAATGATTTACCCAGCCGAGAAGTAGAATGATCAGGACGATGCCACTTAGAATCCAGATACTGTTTCCCTGACCAGTGGCAGACATTTCGTTCTGTAAGTCAGAATATAAGTGGATTTCATTTAGGGGTTGAAGGGAAAAAACATCTTCATCAGAGCTTTCAGGCTTCAGGGATGCAATTGCCTCTGTCAGATCTGATGACAGCCTGGCTAAATCTGTCCCTTCCTGCAATTGCAAATAGGTATAGACATAGGAAGCATTCAATTGCTGATCGCCATAAACCTCAAGCCCCCAACTTGTCATGGTAGACAAGCTGCTGATTAAATCGAATTGAATGTGAGATTGTGCAGGAGGATCTGCCGCAACTCCGGTCACTTTGAAGGGCATTTTATTTTCAAACATCACCTCTTTGCCCAGGGGATCTTCATTACCAAAAAGAAGTTGGGCAGTGCTGGTTGTCAAAACAAGACTATTGGGCTCGACCAGAATTGTACCAGGATCACCTTCTATCAGGTCGAATGAAAATATATTGAAAAAAGAAGGATCGGCAAAAAAGACATCCGAACCTCTATACATGTTTTCACCATTTCGGAACAACACATCATTGGCGATCCATTTTCCCATGCGGACGTAATTTTCCACGACCGGAAATCGCTCCCTGGCAACTACCGAAACTCCTGAATAGGTTTTTGCACTTCGACTCGTAATAACACCGTCATGAATATGGTCGTTTTCAATGCGTACTATTTGATCAGCCTTTTGGTGAAAACGATCATAATTCCATTCCCAGGTTATGTACTTTATGAGCAATAGGGCAACGGCAATGCCGAGGCCAAGACCAAAAACTTTTAACACGGAAAGCTTTGGGTGTTTTTGGATATGCCGGCCTGCTACTTTAAGGTGGTGATACCACATGCTCACTATGAATTAATTTTTTCTTTACTCATCTTTTAATGCATTCATGGGGTTAGACATGGCTGCTTTGGTACTTTGAATACTGACGGTAAGGGTCGCTACCAAAATAGCCAGTCCTCCGGCCAGCGCAAAAATCCACCAACTCAGGGTTGACTTATAGGCAAAATTTTCCAGCCATTTTTGACCGAAGTAGACTGCCAGGGGTATAGCAATAACCAGCGCAAGCAGTACCAGGCGTATAAAGTCTTTGGTTAACAAGACTACAATGCTCTGTATACTGGCACCCAACACTTTTCTAATGCCAATTTCTTTTGTCCTCACCGTGATGAGATATGAAGTCAGACCAAATAATCCCAGGCAAGCTATGAAAACAGCAAACAGGGAAAAAGTTGCGATGATTTTTCCCAGGCGGGAGTCTGCTTCATATTGGTCATTAAACTGGTCGTCAAAAAAGAAATAATGAAAGGGGTTTTCGGGAAAAATGGTATTCCAGGTTGATTCAATATTGGCGACCACTCTTTGAGTTTGTGCCCGGTTTACTTCTGAAAATTTAATCGAGTAGTAAAGAGGATCGGGAATAAAATCCCACAACATGGTCGGTTCAAACTTGTGTCTGAGTGATTTGTGATGGTAGTTCTTGAAAACGTTGGTGATTTCCATCAAATGGTCATCACTTTGGAACCTGACAATTTTTCCAATGGCTTGTTCAGGGCTGTCAAGACCCAAAAGTGGCAGAGCAGCTTCGTTGACAGCAAGAGAACTGGTCTCCCAGTTTGATTTTCCTGTGAACGGCTTTCCTGCTAATATTTCAAGATCATAAACATCATAAAAATCTTCATCGATACGAAAGGAGGTGAATGCAGCACCCATATCTTCATCTGCACCCTGCAACCGGATGCCTCCTCTGGAATCGACGTCATAATAATATTTTCCGGGAATGGCTGAAGATGCAGATACATTCTCAATATCCGGAAACTGCAGGATCTGATTCTTGAAGCTTTCAAATTTTCCAAAAGCAACGGAATCAGAATAAACGGAAGGTGCATTGACAATGATTTTCTGATCGATGGAAAATCCGAGATCCTGGTTTTTCATAAAATTCAACTGCCTGAAAATAATCAGGGTGGCAATAATCAGGATGATAGAGCTTGCATACTGAAAAGTAACCAGTGCTTTTCTAAACCAGTCCTGTCCTTTACGGGTGGTGTGCGATTTTAAACTTTTTCCGGGGGAAAATCCGGATAGTACGAAAGCCGGATAAAGACCCGAGAGGAGGGTGCCAAAGATCAGGATCAATGTCCCCAGTCCGACAGCATACAGTGGTTCTTCAAAAAGAGGTGTTAAAGACTTGCCGACCAGTCGTTCCATCAGCGGTTGAAAAGTGACGATCAGCATCATGGCAAGGACCACTGAAAGAAGATTTACTATGAAGGCTTCAGTAAGAAATTGAGTGACCAGTGATTGCCGGTTGGCTCCCACCACCTTTCTGATGCCAACCTCCTCCGCCCGCTCCCCGGCCCTGGCTGTGGCAAGATTGACATAATTAGCCCAGGCTATCAATAATATTGCAATGGCAACCAGCAACAGAAATGACACTGATTTGGCATCGCCATTAGCTTCCATTTCCCAGCCCAGATGGGAATGCAGATGAATGTCCCGGATAGGATGCATGGAATAATAGACATCATATTCGTCACTTCCCTGGGAGTTCAGATGCCTATCTGCAAATGCTTTTAATTTGGGTTCAAACTGAGCCTGACTGGTGTTTTCATTTAAGCGAATGTAGGTATAGAAGTCATTCCACTCCCACTGCTCGAGAGGATTTCCATTGGTAACTAAAAAGGTGCTAAAGGAGATGAGGGCATTGTATTTAAAATGGGTGTTTTCCGGTGGATCTGCCGTGATGGCGGTGACCCTGGCATTGACCATGTTGTTTACCCTCAATGTTTTACCAATGGGACTTTCTTGCCAACTGGCCATTGGTCCAAAATAGTGCTCGGCAAATGACTTAGTCATTACAATCGAAAAGGGCTCCATAAGAGCAGTCTTTTGGTTTCCGGCCAGAATTTCGTAATTAAATAATTCGAAGAAATTAGAATCGGTATAGAATATTTTTTGCTCTTCAAATTGCTTCTCTTCATATTTGAATACCGTCCGTCCATATTCCGGCGTGATTCTTACGAAGGATTCCACTTCAGGATACTCGGCTACAAGGGCTGGTCCTACAGGAGCTGAATTCATGGCATCACTGTCATCCTGTCTTCCACCAGTGAGGTAATTGGTAGAAATCCGGTATATCCTGTCAGCATCTTTGTGGAAGTGATCATAACTTTTCTCCAGAGTTACATACTGCCAGATAAACATAGCTGCGGTAAGTCCAAGAGCCAGACCGGCAATATTGATGATGGAGTAAAAGCGCTTGCGGGTAAGGCTCCTAAAAGCTGTTTTAAGATGATTTCTAATCACTACGTTTGGTTTTAGGTTCAGTTATTTTGAAACGACTTGTCTTATTCACTTCTTAGCGTTTTTGCAGGGTTTACGTGAGCAGCCTTGATACTTTGGAAGCAAATGGTAAGGAACGCAATGAATATTGCAAAAGTACCCGCAAGCAGAAACACCCACCAGGGAATTTCAGTGTGATAAGCATAATTATCCAACCATCGATTCATGAAATACCAGGAAATTGGACCTGCAATTAAAATGGAGATTAGCACAAGTTTGAGAAAGTCGATTGACAACAACGTTACAATGCCAATCACCCTCGCTCCCAGAACTTTTCGGATACTAATTTCCCGTCGTCTTTTTTCTGCAGCGAAAATGGAAAGACCAAAAAGTCCCAGACAGGAGATGAGTATGGCCACCAAAGTAAAAGACCCAATAATACTTGATAGTGTCAATTCGGACTGATATATTTTTTCCATGTCCTCATCCAAAAAAGAATATTGAAAGGGAATATCGGGCAAGATGGTGGACCACAATTGCTCGACGTCCCCTAGAAATGAACCCATGTCCTCCGGGTGAATATCAGCTACCATGTTCTGAAGTTCACCTGTGGATGCCACAGACACCATGAATGGATCTTGATTGGATTGCAGATTCTGATACAGCACATCTTCCATAACTCCCACAATGGTGGCTTCAATTTTCAGATCCTCAAAATCACTTTTTAATACAATTCCAGGTGCCTCTTCAAGTGGAATGCCAAGAACATCAAGAGCTCTTTCATTAACAATTACTTTAAATTCCAGGCCCGTTTCTGTGGTGTCGGTGATGAGCAGGTTGCGACCAGCCAACAGGTCAATCTTGAGTGTTTGCAGGAAATCTTCATCGACATAGGTCATGTTGATATCTACTGCGTTGGTCATGTTGTCACCTGGCTTATATAACGCAAAATCCTGGATGAGTACTTCCCCCGGAGTTTCATTCATTGCAGCAGCTGAGTGGACCTCAGATAGCCTCAACAATTCGTTTTTGAAAGCCTCCATTTTCCCTGAAGCCTGACCGTTTTGGATCGGAAAAACAATTTTTTGAAATTTTTCAAAGCCCAGGTCTTTTTCAAGCATATAGTTCACCTGCAATCGGATAATAATTGCGCCGATCACCAGACTGGTGGCAATGGCAAATTGGCTGATTACCAGAGTCTTTCGTAGTGATACTGTTTTTCGACCATCTGAAGCACCCCAGCCCCTGAGCATGGATAGTGGAGCGAGGCCTGATAAGTAGATGGCGGGATAACTACCTGCCAGCAAACCGGTAGCCCCTATGACCAGGACTATGATTCCGAAATTATTCCAGTTATTCCACAAATCGATTTGAACCTCTGATCCACTAAGATGATTCAAGGCTGGTAACATGGCTTGTGTTAGAGCTAGTGCAATAGCCATTGAGATCATACCGATGATGAGACATTCGCCCAGGAATTGGAAGATCAGAGAACTTCTTCTGGCCCCGATGGCTTTGCGGACGCCTACTTCCTGTGCACGATGCACTGATTTGGCAGTAGTGAGGTTCATAAAGTTGATGCATGCCACCAGCTGAATAAACCCGGCGATCAATATCAGCAAACTCAGGAAAGAATCGCTGACATTCGATTCCATATCTCCCTGACGGC
>JAUILF010000312.1 GCA_030433135.1 Bacteroidia bacterium
GTGTGTCGGGTGAGATTTCCTTGATCTTTCTGGCTATACCGGAGTCAAAATGATTGGGTTGGTTGTAATCTACGACCACCACATCCACCTTTTCTCTCTGGACAACCTTGATCAGCTCCTCAGTAGTGTCAGCCTGACCTACAATACTCATTCCTTCGGTTTCATCCAGGACATGACATAGCCCTACCCTGCACAGTACCTGTGCATCTGCTACTACCACCTGAACCGGATCTCCCATATTGTTGTCTAAATTAGACTAAATATAAATAATGGCAAATTTAAAAACTAATCAACATAGTGTGATATAGGATAGGACAATTATAATGCGGATTTGTTGTGATCCTGTTGAAAAGTAGGTTGGAAAGGCAGGCTTTCATAGATTTGATCTTTCTTACCTTAGCATGGACATGAAGGAAACATCCAAATATGAAAAGCGGGGTGTCTCAGCCACCAAAGATGAGGTCCATGAAGCCATCAAGGATCTCGACAAAGGACTTTATCCCCTGGCATTTTGCAAGATCCTGCCCGACGTAGTGGGGAGCGATGACCAGTATTGCAATATTATGCACGCCGATACTGCCGGAACTAAGACCAGTCTGGCATACATGTACTGGCGTGAGACGGGAGACCTGTCTGTGTGGCATGGTATCTCTCAGGATGCCATCGTTATGAATGTGGATGATATGGCTTGTGTGGGATGCACAGACGGTATTGTGCTTTCTTCCACCATCGGAAGGAATAAAAACCTGATACCGGGAGCGGTGATTGCCGCACTGATTGAAGGGACCACCATGTTTATTGAGTCCATGCGCGAACAGGGCATTGCCTTGCATTTGTCCGGGGGCGAGACTGCAGACGTGGGAGATATTGTCAGGACCATCGATGCAGGCTTTACGACCTTTGCCAGGTTGCCCAGAAAGGAACTTGTGGTAAATCAAATACAGGGAGGTGACGTTATCGTCGGTCTGTCATCCACCGGTCAGACCACCTACGAAAATGCCTATAATTCCGGTGTGGGGAGCAATGGACTGACCGCTGCCAGGCATGATGTACTCAATAAGTCGTATGCAGAAAACTTTCCTGAGAGTTTTGACCCTAACACCGATGCTTCGGTCGTATTTACCGGACCGCATCGCATGCTTGATCCTTCACCGGTACAGGATTTGACCGTCGGTAAGGCTTTATTGTCACCAACGCGTACCTATTTGCCGGTTCTGAAGGCCTTATACGGAGAACTTAAGGATCACATTCATGGTGTGATACACTGCACTGGTGGGGGACAGACCAAGGTGAAGAAATTTATTGCTAATAAGCGGGTTATCAAGAATGACTTATTCCCGGTACCTCCGTTTTTCCAAATGATCCGCGAGGCATCCGGTACGGAGTGGAAGGAAATGTACCAGGTCTTCAATATGGGGCACCGCATGGAAATCTACCTTCCGGAAGACAAGGCTGCCAAGGTGATAGAAATAGCCGGTAACTTTTCGCTTGATGCAAAAGTTATTGGTCATGTGGAGGAAAGTAAAGGCGAATCAGTGACCATAGAGACGGATCAAGGGACCTATACTTATTAATTGATTTCCTCCTGCTATTTTGGTTTGAAGTACGCCCCGCTGGGGCTGGTAGGGTTCGATTTGGTGTAGCCTTATACATTTGGAGAAATGGAATGATAGTTAATATGATAGTGCCAGGCAAGCCTGAAGGGCTTGGTTTTAAAAACCCAAAGCGCAGCTTTGGGAAACAGTAACTCAATCTTCAGCCCTGTAAGGGCGTATTCCTTTTCCTGGTTGTGGTAGGTGTTCAAACGGATACTGGGCATTCAGTCCGAAGGCAGGAAAATGCTCTTTTCCCGGGCAAGGATGCAAGATTCAACCATGCATGGAAAATGTAATCCTACCATCTCAATCATCCTAACCATCCTAATTCAGACAACTACTAAATCTCCGGATACTCACTCTTGCTCAACCTGTAATAGTATATCAGGGCTGCACCGCCGAAGATGAAGATCAGCGGGGCATATCCGGCTCCATCCTCCATAGCTGTGTAGGTCTCTACAAAATGTCCCAGAAACATGGCAACCCCGATGGCAACCAAGAGAATGCCCCATTTGAGACTGGATCTGAGGTCCCGGTCTGATTTAAAGATCGAGGCATCCTGACCGGCTTCTATCAGGGCAAGACGTTCCTTGTTGCGACTCTTTAAATAGATGTACATAATAAAGCCCAGGCTGCCAAAGAAGCTGATGGCTCCTACCACGGGTACAATAACATCTGGTTGCATGCGATCAAATTTTTGATGTGATAAAATCATTTTGCCCCTTTGACGGGAGATTGGGAAATCCGGTTACAGGTATTCCGTAATTTGATAGAAAAATATGTAACCCCGGTGCAAAATGCTGCGTCACAGGAACAATTTAACCGGGAATATGCATTAGAATGTCTATTACGAGCCAAATATGCTGCAAATACGGGCACATAAGCCCTTTTTGATTCTCACCATGATGGTGACCATGTTTCCGAGTCAAAAAGCACTTGGAGTCCCCGTCTTTATTGCCTATTTGACTCTCATTACGAAACCCCAATACATAATCCCGGTTTAATGTGAACGAGCATCCTGAAGATACGGACTTCCTCATGGCAAGGCACCCTGGTGCCTTTGCCGACCTGGTAGAAAAATACCAGTCTATGGTGTATACGATATGTCTCAACGTAGTAAAGTCAGAACCATTGGCAGAAGAAGCTGCCCAGGACACTTTTGTGAAGGTTTACCGCAAGATCGGATCGTTTGAACAGCAGGCTAGTTTTAAGACGTGGTTGTACCGGATAGCGTACAACACGGCCATAGATTACTACCGAAAGAAGAGGGTGAAATTGATCAGTATGGATGAGGAGGATAGTGTACCGGTCAGGGACCCGTCTGATAACCAACAGGACTACCTCGAACGCAAGGAAGCACATGAAGTACTGCATGAAAATATAGGCAAGTTGCCACCGGATCAGTCGGTGATACTCACGCTATATTACCTCGAAGAAAAGTCGGTCAAAGATATTTGTGAGTGTATGGGCTTGACTGATTCCAATGTAAAAATTAAATTGTTTCGTGCCCGCAAAGCCTTAAGGACCTTGCTGGAGAAAACTAATAAAGATCTGTTTGCATGAACGAAAAAGACGAAATACTGATCTGGCGATATATCGATGGAAGCCTGGATGATACAGAACTTGACCGCTTCACCCGAAGACTGAACGATGAACCGGAGTTGCAATCGGCCGTTCGGCAGATACAACAGCTCGACCAAAGGTTGTCATCTATCCAGTGGCAGCATCCGGCTGAGGGGTTTGCGCAAAGAGTGATTGACCAATTACCGGTAAAGAAGACCGTGATCCGGTCCATAGGTGTCGATCAGCAATCCAGATGGATCAAGGGGTACCTGGTTGCCTGCCTGATGGCAGTTGTTGTAACGGTTTTGGTCATCTCTGGTATCGAACCGGAGACTTCTAATTCGATATGGAATGCATCAGCTGCCCGGATGACAGACCTGGCCATGTCTCCGCTGATGCAGACGGTTTCATTGGTGTCTGTAGCTATTTTCTTTCTGTTTATAACTGATAGGTGGCTACAAATGCGCTATCAGGGGAAGCTGGCCAAACCAGTGTAGTTCTGGGGTGTAATTTTCCTTAGTTCTTTCTTGATTTCTTCGCTTACGGGAAGTGTTTCAATAAAGGTCTGCATTTCATCTTTACCCAGACTTTCTTTACCCCTGGTAAAGGCTTTCAGCAATTCATAGGGAGCCTGCACTCCTTCACGTCTGAGGATGCTCTGGTAGGCCTCCGCAACAACTGCCCAGTTAGACTCCAGGTCAGCCGCTATTTTATGTTGATTGACCTTTAGCTTCCCCAGGCCCTTAGCGATGGACTTAAGGGCTATAAGCATATGACCGAGTGGTACTCCCAGGTTACGCAGCACCGTGCTGTCGGTCAGGTCGCGCTGAAGCCTGGATACCGGTAGTTTATCGGCCAGGTGGCCCAACACAGCATTGGCCAAACCCAGATTACCCTCGGCATTCTCAAAATCGATCGGGTTGACTTTGTGCGGCATGGTGGAGGATCCTACTTCCTTCTCGTTTACCTTTTGACCGAAGTAATTCATAGATATGTAGGTCCAGATATCACGGCACATATCGATGAGAATGGTGTTGATACGTTTCAGACAGTGGAAGATATCAGCCATATGATCGTAGGTGTCAATCTGGGTGGTGAACGGAATTCTCCTTAGTCCCAAAGAGGAGATGAAGCTTTCTGCAAAGGCTTTCCAGTCAACATGAGGATAGGTAACATGATGAGCATTGAGATTACCTACAGCTCCACCAAATTTTGCCCAGTGAGATTTTGACTCCAATTCTTTAAGCTGAGCATCCAGCCGGTGGATAAATACATAAAATTCCTTTCCCAGCACAGTTGGACTGGCAGGTTGTCCATGGGTTCTTGCCAGCAACGGTATCTTGTTCCATTCCTTGGCAAGGACCTTAATTTGATCAGTGACTGCCCGTAACTCCGGGAGCAGTACCTGGTCCAATGCATCTTTCAGCGATAAGGGGATGGCCGTATTATTGACATCCTGGGAGGTCAGCCCGAAGTGGATCATTTCACCAAACTCCTCCAATCCCAATGCCTTGAATTTTTCCCTGATAAAGTACTCCACCGCCTTTACATCGTGGTTGGTCACGGATTCTATGTCCTTGATTTTACCGGCTTCCTCAACACTGAAGGATTCAAGTATCTCTTCAACTGCTTTGATTTTTTCTTGTGGAAAAGAATTCAATGGCTTGATATCCAGGGGAATGAGAGCCAGAAAATACTTAATCTCTACAAGCACTCGATAATGAATGAGACCGTATTCAGAAAAATAAGGTGATAAAGACCGGGTTTTGCCGGCATAGCGTCCATCGATAGGAGATATGGCTTCGAGCATAGTTTAATCCAATTATTCGTTTGCAGCAAATTTACCGATTAAATACCGGGGTTATGCATTGGAGACAGTGGGAATGACAGATTCACTGAATCAACCACACCAATGCTGTCAGTAACTGAAGATTTAGTGTCCCTCGTGATCAAATGGCAGGTTCCTCTTCCAGTAGTTCCGCAATGCTGCGACTGGACACCGAGTGATAGTTGGGCCTGGCTTGATCGAATATTTGTCGAGCCAGGTCCAGCTGATCCGTTTCCTTGAGGGCCCGGTAGAGTGGAGTCAGAAATTTTCTCCTGCCAACCCTCGTCAGAAATGCTTCCAGTTGTGCTTGATTGTGGTCTGGCATATATCCACTTCTTATCGAAAGCTCCAGCCATGCTGCCAGGATCTCTGAGTTGCCGGAATTCGAAAAATCGAATACGGTATCCAACTTCTCGTAAAACGATACATGGAGATCATGGGGAAGTTGTCGGATAAAATGGAGCCATTCATGGGTGGACCATCCCCGGGTAGTTGACCTGTCCAGCCGGCCAATTCGATCAAACTCTGAAACTCTGCGATCGACCATAGCAAAGCGATCGGAACTGATTTGCGCTGCATTATCGGGTATTCCGGGGCCATAAACCCACTCTTCAACCGAAAATGTGAGGTCTTGCTCGTGAATGAGGTATTTGTTGACATAGGCTACCCATTTATCTGTGCCAATAGATTGAAACTGATACTTTTCAAAGTAGGACTTCAGGTATTGGTCGAATACTTCCCGACCTGCCAGTTCTTCCAGGGTACGCAAAAGCAGGTATCCTTTTTCATAGGCCACATCGGTCATACCTTCATCCGGGTCCCGGCCCTCGAGGTCCAGCTTCAGGTGAGTGTCGTCATCCTCCGGCCCCAGGTCATCAATGGTGCTTTGCAGGTCCTGCAAGCCGAGCAATGCCAGCATATCGGCATATTCTTTTCCATATAAGGCCTCCATGATCCTCCTTTCGAGGTAAACAGTATGTCCTTCGTTCAGCCAAAAATCATCCCAGGTGGCGTTGGTAACCAGGTTTCCACTCCAGGAGTGAGCCAGCTCATGGGCTACCAGGGAGGTCAACGAACGGTCACCGGCAATGATGGTGGGGGTGGCAAAGGTCAACTTGGGGTTTTCCATACCACCAAAAGGGAAGCTGGGAGGTAGAATAATCAGATCAAACCGGTCCCATTGGTAGGGGCCATACAATTCCTCAGTGGCTACCACCATTTTTTCCAGGTCAGCCATTTCGTAGCTGGCAGCTTCCAGCATACCCGGCTCTGCATAGACTCCGGTACGATCACCGATGGACGAAAAAGCAATGTCACCAACTGCCAGTGCCATCAGGTAAGATGTGATGGGTTGCTCCATGGTGAATCGATATGATCCGTCATCACTCTTACTTTGTGGATTAGTAGCACTCATTACCGCCATCAGCCCTGCGGGTACCTTGATATTTGCCTCGTAGGTATACCGGATTCCCGGACTATCCTGGCAGGGTATCCAGGATCGGGTCAGTATGGCCTGACCCTGGGTAAAGAGGAAAGGATGCTCCTTGCCCAGGGTTTGCTGCGGGTTGAGCCATTGCAGGGCAAGTGCCTCAGGATGAGTTTTATAGAAGATAGTCATCTCGGAGTCGGAAGGAGATGTCTCAATAGTCAGCGGGCTACCCATAAAAGGCTTTTCCTCACCAATTTGATAGGAAGCTGTTCTCATCGATCCTGTAGTACCAATCAGAATGGAATCAATCTCCAACCGATGCATGTCCAGAATGATCTCACTGGCGTTACTATCCAGGTCCATCTGATAATGGGCTGATCCGGAGAGGACCTTGCTGTCAAAATCAACAGTGAGATCCAGTGAAAGGTGGGTTACTCTGGCCACTTCCGGCTGTGCGTAGGTATGGGTATCTTTTGCATTTACGACATTGCCCGGGTCCGGTCCCTGGTAAGTTTGTTTACAACACATAACTGAAAGCGAAAAAATGATCCAAATCAGCTGAAAACGGGTTACTCCTTTCATAGAAAATTTTGCCACAAAGTTAACACAATCATGGGGTTGAGTTTCTATTCTCAAAGCTGAAATTCGGTACAAGACCCTTTAGGTTTCTTCAAAAACATTTGAGACAAATGATATCCAGGGCAGGGCAGGTGCTGATGCCCGGCGACAGTTTTTCAAGTGATTGCGATCTGGATTTTCTGGCTTTAGGACCACTGCCGTGGGGGCGTCCTTTGGCATTGCCCCAAAGGACCAAAACTCTAGTCAACTCCCCAAAGTGGCGGAAAGACTCTTGACCTTCCTGGAGTCTCCATTCGCCTGTGGCACGCAATAACAGCCTGGGTGGATCGCTTGTATAACCGCTGGATCCATTTGGAGCCAAGGTCGTTATAATGCGCTTTATCCTCAATTAAGCTTGTCTAAATTATATTAATTATCATTCCATTTCTCCAAATGTATAAGGCTACACCTATCCTTGAAAAGTAGGTTGTACATGTACAATGATTTTACCTTGTTCTCATCATCTTGCAAGTTACAAGCGATCTCCAGG
>JAUILF010000313.1 GCA_030433135.1 Bacteroidia bacterium
GCCGCTGTGGATGCGCTGGGGCAGGAGTACGGCGCGGTGGCCATGGTGGGTGACGGCGTCAACGATGCGCCGGCGCTGGCTGCGGCCGGTGTGGGGATCGCCATGGGCGGGGCCGGGACGCCCCAGGCACTGGAAACGGCCGATGCGGTGGTGGCAATCAGTAAGCAAACCGCGAGTGATATATCAACTTACTATGGCTATCCAGAAAACAAAATTGATTGTAAAGGATACGTCCTACACTATATTTTCCATACATAATATTTACGCTGAACTTCAGGCGCAGGAAATTGTATCCTGGCAAAAACTGATTAGAATACTCACTCACGAGATCATGAATTCAGTTTCCCCTGTGGTATCACTGGCCAATTCGACTAATGATCTGCTTTCCACCGATGTCGTTCTGGACAAAGAGGTACGCTTAGAGATCCACCAGGCTATCCAGGCCATTCAAAAACGGAGTGAAGGCCTACTCAGTTTTACTGAGAGATATCGCAAATTGACCAAGGTGCCGATGCCGCAATTGGAACCAATTGATGCTGTTGCTCTCATGAGCCGGGTGCTTACCCTGATGCATCCTGTGTTGACACAAAAGGGTATTAACCTGGAAAAAACCGTTCCTGAAAAAGAGTTAATTTTTAATGCCGATGCCGAACAACTGGAGCAGACATTTATCAATCTGATCAAGAATGCCATGGAAGCGGTTTCGGAATCAGAGGAAAAAGTAGTTTATGTGTCTGTTGAACGCAAGGATGAGCGGGTTGTATTCAGGATTCGCGATTCGGGACCGGGAATTCCACCGGAGCTCAGGGATCAGATATTTATTCCCTTCTTTACAACCAAGGAGGAAGGGTCTGGAATTGGCTTGAGTTTATGCCGGCAAATCGTCTACCAACATGGGGGAACGTTATCTGTATATTCTCCGGAAGGGGAGGGAGCAGAATTTGTGATTACCATTTGAAGCAGATGAAAAATGCGCTATTATTTCTGTTAATTGGGTTGATGTCTGGTCAGGTAATTGGACAAACTATATGGACTGGCGAGCCGATTATCTTTGAGCGATCTGATTATGCTGACTGGGACGAGGAACCTAATCAGGATCGTATAACCGATAGTATCTGGATTGCCAGAAGGGAGAATAGTGGAATTTTTAATGCAGCCAGAGAGGACCATTACCTGGTCGATAAGAGTCCTACCGGAACTGAGTGGAGTTTTGGTACGACAGCAGAGTATGGCGAACTGACCTTTTCAGACTGGAAAACAGCAGTCAATAGTAACCCTCCCGCCATGCTAAATAAAAACATGGTCTTGCATCTTATTGGTGATGATATTTATCTCGACATCAAATTTTTGAGCTGGACCGGAAACGCACAGGGTGGTGGATTTTCCTATGAAAGATCCACAGAAATGACCACCAATACCACTTCATGGGAGACCGATAGACCCGTGGTATATCCCAATCCTGTTACCGACCGTCTCTTTCTAAAAAATACGATCTCCAGGAGCCAAGTGCGTATTGTGAATGCTCAAGGGATACTGAAACATTATGCTACACTGGATGCAGATTATTCGGTCGAAGTTAGTAACCTGTCTGCCGGCATCTACTTTTTATTGATTGAGAATGAATCTTGTTTGCTACGAGTACTTAAACATTGATATAGAAAATGAATCTTGAACTTGAGAATAAAATGGCCTTTGTTAGCGGGTCCACCAGTGGTATCGGATTGGCCATTGCCAGGAGGCTTTTGGCTGAGGGTGCCAGTGTTATTATTAACGGTCGAAGCAGGGAAAAAGTAGATCAGGCAATTGGGGCCTTGCGTCAGGAGTTTTCGGGTGTTGTAGTGTCAGGGCATATTGCCGATTTTTCCAAACCCGAAGAGGTTAAAGCTCTGTGTGAGCAATTGCCCGCTGTTGATATACTGATTAATAATGTTGGGATATTTGAGCCCAAAGATTTTTTGGAGATTCCGGATGAGGACTGGCTCCATTTTTTTCAGGTTAATGTAATGAGCGGGATGAGGTTGTCACGTCATATCTTGCCTGGAATGTTAGATCGTGACTGGGGTCGTATAATTTTCATATCAAGTGAATCTGCTGTTTTTATACCGGATGAAATGATTCATTATGGAATGACTAAAACAGCCCAGTTGGCTATCAGTAGGGGCTTGGCAGAATTGTGCAAAGGGACCAAAGTAACGGTCAACAGCATTCTTCCGGGACCCACCAGGTCTGAAGGAGTGGAGCAATTTCTCCAGGAGCTGGCACAGTCACAAGGAATGACTTTGCAAGAAGTGGAAAAGGACTTTTTTCAGTCCACAAGACCCACGTCACTGTTGCAGAGGTTTGCCACAGTTGATGAAGTAGCCAATACGGTGACTTATTATTGTAGCCCTCTCGCTGCAGCTACAAATGGAGCTTCTATTCGGGTTGAGGGCGGAATCGTTAAGTCCATCCTCTAGTCAAAAATCTGCCATGAAATACGCTGTTTTACTTCTTTTATTGATAGGATTCAATAGGGTTAGTGCCCAGCCCTCTGATCGGGTAAGGGATAGTCTCAGAGATCTTAGTCGCAAAGACCATCGATTAATGATGGATAGACTGGGGATTACCGAACTTCGGCCGGGCCCATCCGGAAATCCCGAAGCCCCTAACGCCGCCAATCGTGACGAAAGTAAAGCATCACCTTGCACTTTCTTACCTGACCCACTGGTCTTTGACAATGGTGGCGGGGTAAAGACCTCGCAGCAATGGCAATTGAGGCGGAAGGAATTAATCGATTTATTCGATTCAGAGATTTATGGTAAAACTCCGGAAACAGTTCCGGCAGTATCATGGCAGGTGCTGGAGGAAACTGATACAACTGTCGGCACATATGACGTACATGTAACACAACTTCGGGGTGAGGTCGACAATACCATCTACCCCGACATCGATGTAACTATTGATATGGAGTTGACTGTTCCCTCCGATACGATGCTCGTTCCCCTGATTTTGCAGTTTACCTGGAACTTGCCTGCGGGCTGGAGAAGACCACCGGCTGATGGACCTACCTGGGAGGAACAGTTGCTTAAGCAGGGGTGGGGTTTTGCCAAAATTTACCCTACCAGTTACCAGGCTGATAACGGTGCCGGCTTAACTCAGGGGATTATTGGCCTTGTGAATAAGGGCCAACCCAGGAAGATGGATGACTGGGGTACTTTGAAAGCCTGGGCCTGGGGTGCCGGCAGGGCCATGGACTATTTTGAAACAATATCTGCGGTAGATGCAGACCGTGTGGTTATTGAGGGATTGTCCAGATACGGTAAGGCTGCTATAGTGACCATGGCCTACGATCAAAGATTTGCCATTGGATTTATTGGATCATCCGGAGCGGGTGGCACCAAGATATTTCGCAGGATCTACGGCGAGCAGGTAGAAAACCTGGCCAGTGCGGGAGAATACCATTGGTTTGCACCCAATTTTATCAAATATGCCGGACCTCTAACGCCTAATGACCTCCCGGTTGATGCTCATGAGCTGATTGCTCTTTGCGCACCCAGGCCAGTCTTTATTAGTTCAGGATCGCCCGATGTGGAAGGCCACTGGATCGATGCCCGTGGTATGTTTTTGGCAACGGCCCATGCAAGCCCTGTATACGAGCTACTGGGTAAGACAGGGTTAGGCACGATGAAATACCCACCGGAGGGAGCTGCTTTGATGAGTGGGGACCTGGCTTTTCGGCAACATGAGGGTGGTCATACAGTTGGTCCTAACTGGCCTTATTTTATTGAATTTGCCATGCGATACTTCGAGCCGTAAACCATCCTGATTTACATTCTCTACGAATTTGCCGAACTTGAGACAGATATTCCTGCATTGAAAATTGGTGAACATGTCAGTATTTGGAAGGGACTTTATCTATCGGAGGCCGTTGTTTGCTGCGTTCTTTATTTTTGCTGGAGTTGAATTGACTTACTTTCTGGTATTGGAACACGATGCCTATGTCGAACGATTTACCAACACACCCCTTCTATTTCTAGGTGTCCTGGTACTAAAACTATTGATCTTTATTGGTCTGGCCTATTTATTCAGATACGCAAAGCTGGAAATGGAAAAGTGGCGATGATTGATAAAGAGGTAATGGTTGTCTCAGATATGTAGAATGAAAGCGAGGTGCAGGCTGGTTCTGTAAGAGCTTTCCGGAAGTTGATGACTTCAAATTGTCTTCAATTTCATTGCCTACATTTGGGACCAAATTGCAGAAAAACTAGTATGATCTCGAAACTGATACAAATCTTTTCCGCGTTAGCCCTGGTGGTGAATGTTGCGATGAGCCAGGAACAATCTATTAGCATTGAAGGTAAAGTGTTGGAATCTGGTGGCCAGCCTATTGAGTTTGCTACGGTCTATGTTGCAGACCTGGTGACCGATGAGCCGATCACCGGTACAACCACCGATCTGGAGGGTACTTTTGTCCTGGAAACTGAGGCGACTAATTTTTATATCGAAATTAGTTTTCTCGGGTTTGCCAGTGAAAGGATCGACGAGTTTAATGTGATTGATGGAAAAATTTCCCTGGGTGAAGTAGTACTTAGTGAAGATAAGCAGGTGCTGGATGAAGTAGTGGTGGTGGGAGAGAAGTCTACCACGGAGTTTAAGCTGGATAAACGGGTTTTTAACGTAGGTAAGGACTTGAGTACTACCGGGGCTAGTGCTCTCGAAGTCCTGGACAATGTACCTTCAGTGAATGTGAGTATAGAAGGTCAGGTTAGCCTCAGAGGAAGTGCCGGAGTACAGATGCTGATCAATGGCAAGCCTTCTGTTTTGGCCAGTGAGCAAGGTAATGCCCTGGGTACCCTGACGGCAGATATGATCGAGAAAGTGGAGGTAATTACCAATCCTTCCGCCAAATATGACGCTGAAGGTACCTCCGGAATCATCAATATTGTACTTAAGAAGGAGGAAAAGGAGGGCATCAATGGATCCGTTACGCTCAATACCGGAGTCCCTAACAACCACAGCCTGGGTCTTAGCATGAACAGGCGAACAGAGAAGCTCAACCTCTTCAGCCAATTTGGAATTGGAAGAAGAACTTTTCCCAGTAATAATGAGACTTATAACCTGGATAAGACTACCAATGAATCCGTTTCCAGTGAGGGGCAGAGTTTTAAAAATGAGAGTTTTATCAATGTAATCCTGGGAACAGACTACCACATCAATGACCTGAACGTCATTACCCTGTCCGGTCACTTTGCCTTTGAAAAGGAAGATGAGGATTCTGACACGGATTTCAGTATCTATGATGGCGACAATCAACTGACAGATGCCTATAACCGTACCGAACTGACTACGGCAACTAACCCAAAATGGCAGTATGAATTACAGTACAAGAAGAGTTTTCTCGATGATGAGGACCATATGTTGCTAGTCAGTGCGCTGGGTAATTTCTTCGGAAAAGATCAACAATCGGAGTTTTACAATGCGACTACCTTTGGCAATGAGTCTGATACTCAGCAGGAAACCATGACAGACTTTAAGGAAGCTGAGTACACATTTAAACTCGATTATACCAAGCCCTTCCGCGAGAAATATACCATTGAGACTGGAGCACAATACGTCATAAATGATGTGACCAATGACTATGCTGTTAACGATTTTGCGGATGGAGAATGGACCAATAATCCTCTCCTGACCAATATCTTTGATTACTATCAGAACGTGTTGGGAGTTTATGGAACTGCCGCATATGAAGGAGATAAATGGGGCATCAAGGCCGGTCTTAGGTTGGAGAATACGGACCTGTTTACGCGTCTTGAAACCACCGGTGAGGAAAATTCTCAAAACTACACCAACCTGTTCCCCAGTGCTCATACCTCGTACAAGTTTTCAGATCACTTCTCACTCCAGGCCGGATACTCAAGGCGTATTTTTCGACCACGGTTATGGGATCTGAATCCTTTTACCAATATCCGTAACAATTACAGTATTTCTACAGGTAATCCTGATCTGCAACCTGAATTCACCGACTCCTATGAGTTGACGAGTATACATACTTTGGAGGACCTCTCTATGAGTTTTGCGGTGTACTACCGGTTTACGGATGATGTGGTGGATGAGATTACCTATTTTGAAAATAATGTAAGTGTCTCGCGTCCTGAAAACGTGGGCGTCAATCATACTACCGGCTTTGAGTTTAACGGAAAATATACACCTTCAAAATGGCTGACTTTGAATGGAGACCTCAATCTTAACTTCTTCAGAAGGGAAGGTACCTTTGAAGAAACTGTTTTTGATTTCAATGGGGACCGCTGGTCCACTCGGGTAACCGCCAAGTTCAAACTACCTGCTGACTTTGATGTAGAAGTGTCTGGTGATTACCGATCATCTTACGAAACGGTTCAGCAAGAGATTTCGGGCTATGCTTTTGCCGATTTAGGAGTGCGGAAGAAGATTATCGGAGGCAAGTTTATACTAAACCTGAGTATCAGGGATGTCTTTGGCACCAGTATCAGAGAAAGCATAACGGACCAACCAGATTTCTATCTGCGTGATTACCGTCGCCGGGGACGCTTTGTCATATTTGGCATCAGTTACGGATTTGGTAAGGGGGAAGCCATGGAGTTTTCCGGACAGAAACACTTCTGAAATACTAATATTTGCCGGTAATAACAATCGTACCAGATAGCAATTTGGGGCCGAGATGGTCCTTGTTCCAGATGTTAAACTACCCCGAGAAAAGCTGGATACTTTTTGGAAAAACACGGGCACTATCCACAATATTTTGATTTCTTTTGAGTTGTTTTTATAATTGAGATAATTCGCTCAAACCTATTTTCCCGATCTATACGAACCTCTCTCTTTACAGGAAGATCACCCTCTTCCTGAGATTTGATTATGAACCAAACACAGAGATAATGATCAGGAAAATATCCCTTACAACACCCCCAATCTACTCTATTATTTTCCTTTTGTTATTTGCATCAACAGCGAGCCCGGCACAGAATGATTGTCCGAAAGTGACCGGTTTGAATGTCAGCAGTATCGGTGACAACTCGGCGACTCTTGAGTGGAATACGGACGAAGCACATACTAAGTATGATGTGGATGTCATGCACGGATCTGGTACACCAAATTTCAAGTATTCCACCTCGACCAGCTCGGGTGAGGCAACAGTTGATGGATTGCAACCAGGTAGTAAATATCGTTTTCGGGTAAAGGCAAAGTGTGATAAAGGCTCCGGTGGCTCCAGCAAGTGGACAGAGTTTACCACTACTGGTGAAAAGCCGGAAGGTGAGGAAGATTACGGAAAGGGAGGTGGAAAATGCCCCGAAGTGGACGATCTCAGTGTGTCTGAGGTATCCGATACAGGTGCTACTCTTTCCTGGAGTGGGTCTGAATCTCATGTCTCATTCAAGATCGATATTATGCATGCGCCGCAAAATGCCCCCTATAAGTGGTCCGTCACTACAGATGAAGAATCGATAGTATTGGACGAACTTTCTCCCGGAAGAGAATACCGCTTTCGGGTTATGGCCTCATGTGATA
>JAUILF010000314.1 GCA_030433135.1 Bacteroidia bacterium
CCCAGTCCAATGGTATCACTGGGTGCTGTAAAGCCATTGCCTCCCAAAACATGTCTTGGTACAATCATAATACTGCTCAAAACCAAACTGTTCTTCGCAAATGTTCTCCTGGAAATTCTTTGTTTCCCTTTGCCGGCATGCTCATCCATAGTGCGTCATTGTTAGTGGTGGAAAATTACGAAATTCAGCCCCATCAAACCAAATTGTCATGATAAGCTCATTGGTAAAGGCCTGGAAGTACAGTTTTCTTCCAGCACTGTTTCTATTTTCCTGCCAGTCGCAGGATGTGCTTGAGGGGAATGTAGACTGGGATCATTACCAGGGCGATCCGGGCTCGAATCAGTATAGCAATCTGGATCAGATTAATACTGATAATGCTGACCAGCTTCAGGTGGCCTGGACTTACCGCAGTGGAGATGTCGACTCACTTAACCGCACACAGATTCAATGTAATCCCCTTATCATCAATGGCACCCTTTATGGGACATCTCCTACCTTAAAGCTCTTTGCCCTGGATGCCACGAATGGAGCGGAAAAATGGGTCTTTGATCCTTTTGATGGGCAATACGATCAGTTTGGGATGGGGGTAAACAGGGGACTGGCATACTGGGCTGATGGTCAGCAAACACGGATCCTGTTTTCGGCAGGAGTCAACATTTACTCAGTAGATGCAAGCACGGGACTTCCCGATCAGGCCTTTGGGGAGGGAGGTGCCGTAGATTTGCATACGGGACTGGGAGAAGATGCCCAGAATCTTTACGTTGGGTCTAATTCTCCAGGTGTCGTTTTTCAGGATTTATATGTGGTAGGTACCAGGGTTTCGGAAGCAATGGGTGCTGCGCCGGGATACATTCGTGCCTTTGATATCAGGACTGGAAAGCTGGTCTGGACTTTTCATACTATTCCGCAGCCGGGTGAATATGGACATGATACCTGGCCCGAAGAATCCTGGAGGGACATGGGAGGAGCCAATGCCTGGAGTGGAATGAGTGTTGATCACAAGAGAGAAATGATCTTTGTACCCACGGGTTCAGCCGCCTACGATTTTTATGGTGGTGATCGACACGGTGAAAATCTATTTGCCAATTGTCTGATCGCTCTGGATGCCAATACCGGGGAACGCATCTGGCATTTTCAAACCGTACATCACGACTTGTGGGATCGAGACTTACCGGCACCACCCAACCTGGTGGAGGTCAGTCATGATGGACAGACCATTGATGCAGTGGCGCAAATTACCAAATCGGGGTATGTCTTCCTATTTGACCGGGAAACCGGGGAGCCCCTCTTCCCCATTGAGGAGGTGGAAGCACCAGCGTCTGATCTCAGGGGGGAACAGGCCTGGCCTATCCAACCGGTTCCAACGAAACCACCTCGATTCGCCCGGGGTACTTTTTCCGAGGAAGACCTAACCCAGCGCACGCCCGAAGCCCATGCTTATGTTCGTGCCATCTGGCAGAGTTTGCGCAAAGGTCAGGAGTTCATTCCCCCCAGTGAGGAAGGCACCATCCTGATCCCGGGCTTTGATGGAGGTGGAGAATGGGGAGGTGCATCGGTAGACCCGGAAGGGATTATGTACATCAATGCCAGCGAGATACCCTGGATCATTAAGATGATCGAATATTCCCATGAAGGTGATGGTTATCTGGCTACGACAGGGAAGAACATATATGGAACCCATTGTCAGCTGTGCCATGGAGCGGATAAAAAGGGAGCCAGTATTTATACGGTACCTTCTCTTGAAGATGTCAAAAGCCGGTTATCAGCTGATGAAATCGCACAAATTATTCAAAATGGTCGGGGTCTGATGCCCTCGTTCAGCAACCTGAGCGATGAGGCGATCCGGGCAATCACCGCCTTTCTGTTTGATTCCAAAGAAAAGGTTGATCCCGAAACCAGCGCCAACCTGGGCCGTGCCGGGTGGAAGTACCCTTACTTCATGAGCGGTTATGTACGCTTCTATGATCACGAAGGTTATCCTGCTATCGACCCGCCCTGGGGTACGCTAAATGCCATTGATCTGAACAGGGGAGAGATCAAATGGAAGGTTACTTTTGGTTCGCATGGTGAGGGGATGGAAGATACTGGTAGTGAGAGTTATGGGGGTCCGGTAACAACTGCCGGAGGGCTGTTAATGATTGGAGCATCTATGGATGAAAAGTTTAGAGTTTACAATAAGGAAAATGGAACCCTGATATGGGAAACCGATCTTCCTGCAGCTGGCTATGCTACCCCTGCCACTTATGCTGTTGATGGAAAACAGTATGTGGTGATTGCCTGTGGTGGTGGCAAATTGGGAACGAAATCGGGAGATACTTATGTGGCGTTTGCTTTGCCTTGAGTAAACGATAGCCACATCCTTGGGAACATATTCGCACACAATGTAACCATGACCAACGGCATGTTTGCCTGAAGATGGCCATCACTCTTGTATCAGGATAATTTGCGAGTTATCCGCCCTTACCATCTTCTTGAAGAATGATCTCAGATCAGGATAAAGTTGAGCATCATGCTTTCTTCGGTATATACGAAGGGTCCTCTGGAACAAGACCTCATCATCCATTAAGTCTACCCGTAAAAGATATTGTCCGAATTCGTTTTCTAGGTAAACTGATTCAGGTAATGTTTCGACTATATACCCCAAAGGAAGCTTTATCAGGATTGAGTCAATCTGGAAAATGGGTTCATTAATATGAATGGGCTGAATGCGGTTTTCATTTTCTGGTAATTCAATACCCCACTTCCCTTCCAATTTTGGATCCAGAAACATTCTGGTACCAGCCACCTGACCATAAGCTGGAACTTCAAAGATGAATTCCTCAGTAATACATGGTTTTGGTGATTTGTCAAAGGTATATTTAGTGGAATTTACCTCAAGACCAGTTAAATTAATTCGTCGATAAAGGTGGTTACGTTGACTCTCGGTACTTTCTCCAGCTATTTCAACTATGGATTCATGTGCCACATTATGATATCTTCTAAGATACTTACCTTCTAAATCTCCCCTGGCATTGAGTGTAGTGTATATCTCTGTTCTTTTCAGGTAATCATTCAAATCGTACGATGTTGTAGGGACAAGATATCCACCGTCTTTACTAACCAACAAGCCTTTTCGATTTCCAGTGAAGGAACCGAGATATCCGCATGGATTGTTCTGATCTGTACATTCCAGGAATAGTGTATCATGTTCAAGAGGAACAGCCAGAATAGCATGATTTGCCTGAAAGCTATTTGGAAAATCAGTAAATGAAAAGGAGGGATGATTTCGACCTGCACCAATTATCATATAATGGGATGAGATTCCAGCATTGGATAATATGGATTGCATATAATTACTTAGTCCCTTACAATCTCCATAACCAAGCTGTGATACTAAATTAGCAGGCATCGGCTTATATCCTCCAATGCCTAATTGAACACTAACATAGCGGGTTTTCGACTGCATATATTCGTAGAGAGCCTTGACCCTGGTTGCTTTATCATTATACTCGTCCGAAATCTTCTTTATTTCTGTTATTTCGGTCTCGTCCAGGGGTTTATCATCTTCGGATAGCGAAAAAAGCCACTGTCCGAAATCTTTCCATGTATTCATATTTCCGTCATAACCACCGTATTCAAAATCATTAGCAGCAAGATAAACGGCTGGAAGAATAGTTTCTTTATCCGGGCTTAAAACCTCCTTTTTTACAGGGGATAGGTTGTTCAGTATCCAACGGTAATATTTTCTCTTATCTGTTTTCTCTACGGTCGGATCACCATCAGAAAAATTGGACTTGTATCTGATTTCCATTTCTGGTGGCATACTTACCTCAAAAAGGCTTTGTTCTACCTCAATGTTGTAATCCGGTTGGGGAGTGAAGGATGGGTATTGGAATAAACCATCGTATTCGACTTCATATTCGAAACTAACCACGTATGGAAAGGTCGCATGGTTTAATTCTATATACTTTATCCTGTTGTCATCAAATATGGTGCCCCTGGAGGTGATGCTCTCATCAAGGATTTCGCTTGATTTGAATTTCTTTATTTTATCACCTGAGGGACTACTCAGGGCACATGAAAAGTCTTTAACTTTTGTGTACTTGTCGTAATACACATAAGGTGTTGCGTACTTTATTCCTTCCTGGTTGTAAACGGTAACCTCCTTATGAATTCTTTTTGACGCACTTCCAGGTGTGTTGATCTCAAAAATAATTTCGAAGTTGTTGATCGTCGCAGGCTGCCCGTAGATAAGAGAAAAACCTGCCGAAGTAATCGCAATAAATAATATTATTGATTTCATTTATTGCTTCTTAAGAACAATTTGTTCAGCTTGTTTCTTAATAATAATATCAAAAAAATTCTTTAAGTCTGCATATTCATCAGCACCAAAGAGCGTTTTATTGATTTTCAAATGACTTCGAATTGAGACGACATCTGCCAGGGCACTGATCGCATATAAGTATTCTGCTGATCGATCTGGTAAGAGAATATTCATTTCTTCAGGCATACTTTCCACCTGGTATCCAGCAGGTAAATTAAACTTCACATAAAAAAAGTCGTCGGACTTTAAACCAAAATCGACCGGATAATCCCTGGTTTCCAACTTAAAGGGATTACTCGTGGTAGTATCCAGACTTAAGGGATTAAAATATATAAGATCTCCTGCCATCTGAAAACCCTCCTTGGCAATCAGGTCGCTGGTCACGGAAATTTCATTGGCAAACATATTATCGTCATCGATACTAACGGACTCCACAGAAAAGGCGCTAACCTCCTTATTTGAATTCTCTTTTTCAGAGTCCGAATTGTCGGATAAATCAGTCCTCAGTGAATAAGCGGCAAAGCCATAGTATTTTTTGGTCTGCTTGACTGTAAATTGTTCGTTTTCCAGGTCAAACTCAAATTCTGCCATTGCCTTTGTTTGGTCTGGCGTACTTATTACGTCAATCCATTTTCCCCCACTCTGGTCAATGATTCTGCCCTGGCCATTCAGGCATCTGAAAGGCAGGGTCCCTAAGGGTGCCATTGGTTCCGTGCCATCTATAAGAAAAAAGCCCTCATTAATTGGAATAGCAGCAATAACGTAATCAAAGCTGGTTATCGTTGGATTGGTCGGAAACACAAGACCGTGACTTCGGGTACTGAGTGCCACGGGATATGATTCGACACCTGTTTCGGTAAGTATGGCAATCAAGAGAAGATTTAGATCGGCGCTATTTCCTGTACCTTCTTTTACAACATCCTTTAAACTGCCCGAAGTGAACAAAGAGTTCTTGCCATTCCACTTCACATTCTGATGGAAATATGAAAGAATGTTCTGGATTTTCTCGTCATCACTCGTAGCAGCGCCGACGATCTCAGGTATGAGATTTTTAAGAAAGCCTGTCCGGGCCATTTCTTTACCAAAGCCATCCATTTCATTTAAGGTGGAGTTAATACTTTCCCAGGTAGCACTATAGCTTTTAGTGGTAGCATTGGGAAAATTAGTGGAAGCCAGTTCAAAAGTGATGGCAGATAAATAGTTGCTGGCAGTGGTGAGATAAGGCTCTTCCTTAAAAGCGGGTACATTGGTAGCTACCCACTTCTCATCATAATTCATATATGTAATTTCATTTGACAGGTAAGAGCCACTACGTCCACCAGTGGAAAGAGATTTGGCGCTTGTAGAATTTTCTTCCTGTTTGATGGGATGGTATCCCCTCAAATTTTTGTTGTAAATCAGGTATTCCGGGATAGAAGTATTGTATTCGCTATAAACCACAGGGATGTCATATTGAAATACCCAGCTTTGCAGATTGAAGATAAATGGTGAACTAACCTTATATGTAATTTCAAGTACAGATCCTTCGCGAACTTCAGGCATCGTTAATTTGGTATGATTCCAGTTATTACTGGTCTTCTCCCTAAATATTGAGGATTTTGACAGTTTCGTTTTGGTGACTTTGCCATTGTGCAGGTTGTAGGTAGTTCCTTTTACGGTGGCAGTCTCTTCGTATTTATCATTCTTATAAAGTGGAATGGACATATCTGCCCAGCTATATCCGTCTGTTGTAAGAATTTTGATCAACACGGTTCGTTCGAAGACCAGCTCTATACCAAATACCGGATGATCAAATCTGAAATAGGACGAGCCAACATCGGATATGATTACACTTGATGCGGTAGAATCATATTCATATTCTGTGAGCTCCAGGGCATCTAAAATTGGATCATCAAGCATAGCTTGAATGGATGAAACGCTCGATAAGCAAATGAGTGTAACCATGATCCAGACTCTTATGGTCTGAGAAAAGAAAGAAAATACCATCAGTCGCTGTTTAAAGGTTGGATATGAATTATAATTCAATTACCATTCCAAAAACAGCAATGTTACGTCACTGTGAAAAACAAGTTAAGTCAGGCTTACTATCTCGTATTTTTTCTGACTACGGATTGGCCGCTTTATTCATCGACCAATGACTATTAATTAATTTCCATTCACCGTTTCGTTGAGTGTAGACGTTAGTCGCTCGCCAGGGGGTTTGTGGTTCGCCCTGAAGTGAGGAAGGGTGATATTTAAATGAATGTACCGCAGTAGTACCCAAATCCTGGACAATCGAATCCACCATCTCATATTGATGTTCAGGGATCATGGCAGATATATTCTTGGCGTATCCAAGGGCATTTTCCAGACCGGATATTCCCTCCTGGGCACCGATGTCATCAAAGTAGATAATATCTGAAGTAGCATGTACCAGGTAACCCGGTACATCTCCTTTTGCCCAGTTGTCTAATGCTGTTCTTTCCAGTTCCTGGATTTTCTCTTTGGTTTCCATAGGTTTCTACATTGAGTATAAGAAGAATAATATGAGCAGTTTCATAGAAACAGATTTAACTCATCAAGCATCTCTTTAAACCTGACCTCACCCTTCAATTCATCAAAAATCGGATCGACTGCCATGTAAGGCATATTGGGGTCACGGATTTCAAGGGACTTTTCTAAATAGTCAAGAGCTCTATTCTTATCTCCGGCACGGGCAAAAAGAGTAGCAATCTGCCAGGCTTTTTGATCCGATCGGGATATCATTGATTCCGCAACAGCAGTCAGTGCTGCAGAATAACCGGATGATTTATAGGCTTTTTCCAATACCTCTGCTTCTTCATGATCACCTCTTTCAATATACGATTTTCTAAAGACCTGATAAGCATCTTCAAAATGCCCCATATTGTGATATACCGAACGCAAGGTAGATAGTGCAATGGGGTGACTTTCTTTTTCGCTTAGGATTTGATGGAGAACCTGAATGGCATCTCTATACCTCCTCCGATAATGCAGTTGCATCGCATAGAGCGACTGAACCAGGTCATTAAAAGGATCCAGCCGGATTGCCTTTTCTGCCTGAAAATCGGATTTTTCTATATCTCCTGTGTAGAGTAGAAGATGTGAGAAATAGGCGGCTGAAAGAGCATGATTATTATTTAGTTTCTCAACTTCTTCAAATTCATTATAACCATCAGTCCAGTCCCATTCAGCCCAAACA
>JAUILF010000315.1 GCA_030433135.1 Bacteroidia bacterium
ATCTCTGGCGTACTCTACCAGTAAGGGGGCGATCCTGACATTTACGCGGGCACTATCTTCAGAACTGGGCTCACTGGGAATACGGGTCAATGCTGTTGCTCCGGGTCTCATCCTCGGTACCTCTTTTCATGATACTCATACCACCGAGGAGTCTGCCAATGCTACCATCGCTGATATTCCCATTCAACGTGCCGGTAATCCGGATGATGTAGCACGAGCTGTTTTTTATCTGGCCTCAGAGTATGATGGTTTTATTACCGGTGCTACCCTGGATATAAACGGAGGTGTTTATTGTGCATGATAAACGTTATGCAAAGGGATGGATGGTTCTCATGACATTATCACTCCTTTCACATGGCTGGTTTCCTAACATCCTTTTTCAACCAGTTTAGGCTATTTCGCAATATGGCTTGATACTCAGGTAGACCATGAGCATCCTGATCATGACCGAGCGTATTACAAATGATACTGGCTGAAGGATGCTTGACAATCCAGACCACGGGAAATTCGTCACCGGACTCCAGTCCACGACCTACGGCAAGTACCTCTATATCATTACCCTGGGGGTCTTTTTCAAAGCGGTATAATTCATCGGTAATTCTAAAGCTAGGAGGTACACCCCGCATCAAAGGATGATTGGGTTTGGTAACCCGTACTTCAAATTCCTGCAATTTTTCGTGAGACCTCGATCCACCACCGACCAGTTGTTTATTGTACTCAGGCCAATCGGGCCAATTGTACCAGATACTCGGGTGATAAATGAGCATGGGCATTCCCTCACTTACCTTGGAGAAGATTAGATCACGTGTGGACGGATCGAATGCCTTGTTATTGGAAATAACCAATAGGTCCGCAGCGGGTAACATTTTCTCCAGCTCAAGAGAACTTTCGGTGTAATTGACCTGGTTGGTTCCGTTTGCGTTCAGGATTTCCCCGTCGGCTATGCCAAAGAATTTTAGGAAATCATGCGAACTACCACCACCCATGACCGCAATGATTGGGGCATCGGGATCGGCTGATGCATAGGTTCCGCGAGGACTAACCTTTAGCACACCTTGCATGACCCGCCAGTGACCGGGAAATGTACAGACAAAGGGGTAGTCACCGGGTTTATCTGGTACCCTGAGGCTGATCACATCCTGCTCTGCCGGATCCAGCATGTCAGTAGCTGCAAGTACATATCTGGAGTCGGGTACATATTGCATCCTTTCAGCATCCGGGCTTTGCAAAAATTTGTCCACCAGGGTGCCAAAGCTTTCCAGACTACCCTCTTCAATTAGTACCAGGTTATGAGGCATTTCATCTTTATTGTTTAAGGTAATTTCTATCTCCTGACCCGCCATCGCATAGAGGACTGTTTGGTCAAAAGCCATTTTTTGCGGTACGGTATTTATTACATAAGTCTGATCAGGATCCGTTTTCTTTACCTGCCCGATCCCCACATCAATAAATTGCCTGTCATGTTCATTATGGCAATGGACGGCAATAATATTTTGACCGGCTTTAAAGTGCTGTCCCGTTGTTGGATCCAGACGGATTAGTTTGTGTCTTCGACTGGTACCTTTTTCCTGAAATAGTAATTCTCCATTAACATACACACTGTAATCTTCGTCGTGCATTACTTTGAGAACCGGATCTGCAATTGATTTGTCAAGATTAAACTCCTTTCGCAGCCAGATATCTGCGGTATTCCATTCGGATCTTATTTCATCACCCGTCTCTTTAGTGCCAAATATCGATTGCCCCGTCATCCAGTCCGAATCATCAAAATCTGGAGCAGCCCAACCTGATCCCGGCTGGTCGAAGGTGTACTTCCAATCACTTACTACTTCATCGGCGGCAGGAATGACCATCTCCACCAGCTCTTTATCGATTGATTCATAATTTTGTTCCTTAAAATAAATTTTGAGGGCTGCATGTAACCATTGATCATTTTGGTTTACCGGGTCATTGGTGATTTCCTGTATCGTCTGAAATAGTGCATCATTTTCCGGTAGCTCCCCGGCTCTTAAAATGGCTGCGAGCCGTACATGTAAATTTTCTGATTGGAGAAGACCTGATTGAACCAACATGCTACTGCCTTCCTGCGTACCAGGTAGCAAAGCAATGCCTGCTTTTTTTACAGCATCCGATCGATTGGAAAGGGCTTTCGCGTAGGCTGATTCCACTTCAGGATTTGTTTCTGAAGCCAAACCGTGCAAGGTCCAAAGTGCATGAAAAGCACCTGCATTGAGACCATCTTGATTATTTTCTGCCAGCTCGACCAGTTCAGGGATTAATACTTGGAGATCATTTTCAACAATAAGTCGCTGTGCGGTAGTACGCCAAAACATATTATCACTCTGCAATCCTGCTAACAAGCCGTCGTGATCGTTAGGATCAAGGCTCTTGATTGGCGATTCCTTACCCCGACGGTGTTTAATAATATATATGCGTCCATGTCGCTTATCTCGATGAGGATTTAGATGAGCATTGCCTTCACCCCGCTCATCATTCCAAATTTGATTGTCCATACCGCGCTTGTCGGGATTGTGCTGGATGACCGGATTGTACCAATCCGCCACCCAAAGGTTCCCATCTGGACCGGTTTCGGTATGTACCGGGGAAGTCCAGGCATCCGTACTCGCAAAAATATTTCCACCATCGATTTCTTTGTATCCTGCACCATCTTCTTCGATTTTTGCGATATGTACCAGATGCCCGGTGGGTTCATTTACATACATCTGGTCCTGGTATTCCGATGGATAGTTATTGGCCGCATAAAAATTGGCACCGGCAGCAGCAGTATATCCACCACGGACATCTACTTGTTGCAGGGGTATTGTATCGGGAGAATAAATCTCATAATGTCCCTGTATAAAGTCAGCATTAATGGCCCAGGATGGCATGTCACCCAGGTAATCATAGTGCCGAAGCGGAATTCCCACATAGCAGCAATGATTGTTGTTGGCCGTCGAACCAAATATTTCAAAATCCTGGGTGAAGCCTAGTCCCCAGGTGTTGTTATTGAATTGACCAATGGGTTCAAAATAATTTCCGTCCCGACTAAATTTAAAGACACCCCGGGTAAAATTGATCGTCTTTCCATCGAACATACTTTCAAATCCTGAGTATCCTACAGATCCCCAGATATAGTTATCTATGCCGTACTTCAAATTGGAAGGCCCCGCATGAGTATCCCAGGTACCAAATCCAGAAACCAGGAGGGATCGTTTGTCCATTTTATCATCTCCATCGGTATCTTCCAAATAGTATAATTCCGGAGCTTGCGCAACGATGGCTCCTCCTTTTACAATGGTGATACCCGTCGTCAGACCTTGTTCCGTAGCAAAGTCCGTAAACTTATCAGCTTTTCCATCACCATCGGTGTCTTCGCAGATGGTAATACGATCACCTCCCACATCGTTTTCCAGGGCATGGGGATAATCCATGGATTGAACCACCCAAAGACGCCCTCTCTCGTCCCAGGAGAAGGCAATGGGATTGATGATGTCAGGTTCGGCTGCATAAAGCACGGCCTCAAAACCTTTGGGAAATTGAATGTGCCTCTGCGAGTTTTCCGGACTAAGTGGATCCTGAATCCGGGGCTCCTCTCCCGTATAGGTCAGGGGTGGCAAGGGCTCTTTTTCTGTGGCACAGCCTATCAGCAGGGCAAGACAGAACCAAAGGATACAAGAAGAGTTAAGGTATCTTTTCATTTTCATCTGCATTCTCAATCTAAAATTAGCAAACTACGTCTTTTCATAAATCAAAGCCTTAAAGGCTTTGGTAAGGTCAACCAGAGATTGTTCCACGCCCATTCGCTCAATAGATGAGGCACCAACAAATCCATGGGCGTCGGTATTTTCCAGGATGATTTTTACATCTTCAGGTGTGTTGATCGGACCTCCATGTGCCAAAAAGAAAGTATCGGGGTTAGATGTCTTTACAGCCTCAATGATGTTTTGTGTTCTTTCGATAGCTTCGTCCATACTGCAGGTGGCACCTACTACTCCAATGGAGCCACCTACTGTGGTGCCCACATGGGCAATGACAGCATCAGCCCCTGCGTCGGCCATTTGCTTCGCTTCTTCCGGCTTACCTACATAGACAATGGTAAACAGATCCATCCTGCTGGCCAGGTTAATCATCTCGACTTCTTTCTTAAAGCTCATTCCCGTTTCTTCCAGTACATTGCGAAAATGACCATCGACGATCGAATGGGTCGGAAAGTTATTGACACCTGAAAACCCCATGTCTTTTACCTGCCCGAGGAAATGCCACATACGCCTTCTTGGGTCGCTACCATGTACACCGCAGATCACCGGTATTTCCTCCACAACCGGCAATACTTCAAATTCACCAATTTCCATGGCCACGGCATTGGCATCACCATAGGCCATCATTCCTGCAGTGGAACCATGGCCTGACATCCGGAATCGCCCCGAATTATAGATGATAATGAGATCTGCACCACCTTTTTCAATGAACTTGGCACTGATACCTGTACCGGCACCGGCGACGATAATCGCTTTCTGATCGTCCAGTGTATTTCTGAGACGATCTCTGACTTCTTGCTTGGTGTAGGGGTTTCCTTTTCCTGTCCAGGGATTTGGCATAATACTATTTTGGTTTTTCAGCTTCCTTGAATACTAATTCGTGTTACTTATCCTTTTTATGAATTTATTAGAGACAACAGCTTTTCCACTGCTACTGTGGCAAAATGACCCTCATTAATGTGGGTGTCGATTTCCAGAACTTCAATTGAATCATTTGCTTTTTCCTTGATTGTTTCAAATAGAATTTGATCTACTGCAGGATCATAAAACGGTCCACCTTCAACACTGATCCTGGAGATACCACCCATTGGCAACAAAATAGCCACTTTCCCTTTCGAGTTATTCAACCGCTCGCTTATGGTGGTGCCTAGCTGGATGTTTTCAATTTGATCAGTGCGCATCAATGTCACATCAGGTGCCCAACTAAACAGTTTTCGATCCTTGTATTTGGCAGGTACTGTGTCTGGGGAGCCATAATTGACCATATCCAGGCACCCCGGGACAACTACCTGGGGGATTCCCTTTTCAGCAGCAGCTTTAAGGCGATCTGGACCTGCACTACAGATACCACCACAGAGATGATCTGCCAGTTCAGTTGTTGTAACGTCCAGCACCCCATCAAAATAGCCTTCTCTGATCAAAGCTTCCATGGTCTGTCCCCCTACGCCCACAGCATGAAAGGCCAATACTTCGTATCCTGCCTCCCGTAATAGAGCACTGCATTTTTCTACGCATTCCGTGGTGTTTCCAAACATACTGATGGCAATCGAGGCAGTATCGCTTTCAGCCCAAAGATCTGATGACTGAATCATTCCGGCTAACGCACCAGCGGCCTGTTTCATCTGCATCCTGCTTATGCGGTTAAGCCCGGCAATATCTACCACCGAGGTCATCAGAGTGATATCCCTCGTACCTACCTGGCGGGATAGATCTTTGGCAGCCAGGGTGCTCAGACATATCTTTGGGATGCCAATGGGAACGCCCTGCATGGCCAAAAGAGTCATAAATGTACCTCCACCTCCCCCCATCCCAATCACGCCATGTACCTGACCTTTCGACACCAGCCTGGCGATTTCTTTTGAGGCACCCAGCCCCATGATCTCGAGAGCTGTACTTCGATCAGATTGATCACGTAGGGAGGATAGTTCATAGCCGGCAGTTTTGGCTACTTTTGAAGCTTCTACGTCAACCTGGAATGGTACTTGAACCGGAAATACCCCCGTGTTAATAGTAACAACAACAAGATCCAGCTCGATCAAACAGGACCGGAGAAATTCAAAATCGGCGGCTTTGGTGTCAAAGCTACCCAGCATGATCACTTTTCGTTGAGACATCGGCAGTATTTGCAAAAGCGATTAAATATAGGAGGCAAAATGCGAATAATCAAAGGAAAGCAGGGTGGTGCTTCCGGAAAAGGTGCTGTACCTTTGAGGAATAGGTGATTATGGTTTGTTTGATTCACGAGTTTTGATCTACTTAAGACATACATTCATTCACAGATACCCTATTTAACCTGAAAACATCACCCCTTTATGCGCTCTGAGATTTTGTTATCAATTTTTTGTTAAGTGTTCCTACTGATTTCTTGTGGCAATGACAATAAGGAAACGATGACCCAGGAGAGTTCATCAACCATATACTTCAATGGAGTTATGGTGACCATAGAGGGTGATGAGCCCCAGTATGCTACCGGATATGTAATAACAGCATTGGCTAACTGATGTTGTTGACGGACAGTGGTTTTGGCTATGGGACTCAAGAGTATTTGGGAGATCAGAACATGGCTCCCTCCGGCTTTCATCTTCATGGGAAAGAAGCACCCCCTGGAAACATAACCATCGGTAACTCGTTCAGATTTAGTTGCAAAAACTTACATTGAGCCGATATTTTGAAAAGTAATTTACAGTGATAAGAAAAATTAAGAACTGCCCGATTGTGACAAAACTTATTGCTGTTCTTCTATTGTGCGTTCTTGGTTACCATACTTCCCGGGGACAAATTGAACAAAATAATACGGGGAAGATCTCAGACGGGATCCAGATATACGAGGAAAATCCATTTTATTGGATGTATGATGGCAAACCTGTTTTGCTGATAGGAGGCAGTATGGAAGACAATCTGTTCCAGATTCCAAATTTGCACGCTCATTTGAAGCAATTACATTCAGTGGGAGGGAATTATGTCCGGTGTACAATGAGTGCCCGTGATGAAAACAATGTAAAACCCTATACAACGGATGGGAATGGTTTGTATGATCTTGATAGTCCAAATCCCATGTATTGGAGTAAGCTGGATGACTTACTACGCTATGCAAGTCAGCTCGAAATTGTTGTTCAGATCGAAATATGGGCTACCTACGATTTTTACTGGGGAGAAAATGCATGGGCTGAAAACCCGTTTAACCCAAAGTTAACCAGTTCTTATTCTGTACAAACATCCAGACTGCCAGATACGATTGATCATCCGGCACAGTCAAAAAATAATCCGTTTTTCTTATCGGTTCCCGAACTTGATGACAATAAATTGCTTCTCGGATTTCAGAAGAAATTTGTGGATAAATTGATGGAGGTTTCCTTACCCTATGATAATGTCTTGTATTGTATTGACAATGAAACTACTGTCCATTTTGAATGGGGAAAATATTGGTCAGCATATTTGCATCAAGTAGCGCAGCAATTTGGAAAAGAGATATATGTGACTGAAATGTGGGACAGTTGGGATCCTACTGAAGGGAATGTCCAGGGAGCTATTGTTCAGGCTCCGGAATTGAATGATTGGTACGCAGAGTATTTTGATCCGGCTCTCCATAATAAATCAAAATTTGCCTTTTCTTTAAATGATACTGTTTCATATCAATTTCTGGATGTGTCCAATCATAATGCGCAAAAAGGAGAAGTACATTATCAGACCGGATTATGGGCCAGAAATGCA
>JAUILF010000316.1 GCA_030433135.1 Bacteroidia bacterium
CTCCGGAGAAACGGTCCAGCCCTTCTGATCCAGCTCCGCCATAATGAAGTAATCGATGGGATTCCCGCACCAGGCAGAGTCTGACACTTGCGGAAGGGTAGTCCTGGTGGGAGGCATGAAAGACCAATGATCTTTATATTCAGCACCCTCATCTATCCATCTCACTAACAGTGCCTTATCCCTGTCACTTAAGGTAAGCTTGGAATCGGGCGGTGGCATGACCATTTCGTGATCATCTGAAAGAACACGTGTTACCAATTCGCTTCGGCTAATGCGGTTAGGCACGATGGCAAAGGTACCGGGATGCTCGGAAGACTCGGCCAGGGCATGTTCACGGATATCAAGTCTGAGACCTGCCTCTCTCTTATTGGCATCCGGACCATGGCAGGTATAACACCGGTCAGACAGGATCGGTCGGATGTCCTGGTTAAAGTCAATGGGCCGATTGATTTCAGACAAAGCCAGTTCTACCCCATCCGGCAAATTGGAGACACAGCCTTGAACCACGAGTAGACAGCATAGAAGGCATATGGTGTATTGCGACACCGTATGTAAGCCTCCTTGACCACCTTTCCATACCATAAACTAAAAGCTTAACTGACCTCCATCCCTGCCTTGGTGAGTTGATATAGAAGTGGAAAGAATTGCCCTTCCATTTTTTGCCCTTTGGGAATGACCGGAACCCCTTCCAATAATGGTTCGTCACTATCCGAATAAGTGCCATCCGCAAAGACGTTCAGGACAAAAGCTCTTCTGGACCTGGGGCTTTTATTGGCATAGGATCCATGTACCATCAGTGGATGATGGAAAGTGGCACATCCCATTTTCATTTCCACCGGCACCGCGTCCTTGAAAGTGGCTTTTTGTTCTTCCGTCATAAACTGCATCAGACCGTCCATTTCCCCCGCCAGTTGGGGTTTTTCCAACAATCCCCATTTGTGACTTCCCGGCACATAGTACAGACATCCGTTTTCCACACTCGAATCATCCAGGCCCACCCAGCAGGTCAGATGCTGCATGGATTTGGTTCTGGTCCAGTAGCTATAGTCCTGATGCCAGGCAACCACACCTCCGTGCTTAGCCGGCTTGCAGAAAAGTTGATCGTGCCAGAAGCGCACAGCTACATCCCCCAGCAATTGACTGGCAGCCATGACAAATGCCGGATTCCACAGGACATCATGAAAGCCGGGAGTAATGCGCCAGTGCCCCAGGGAGTGAAACAAGACGGTATCAGGATCGGTAGATTCATTTGAGGCAAATTCATAGAAAAGGTGGTTGCCTGGGTGATTGGGGTCGGCAATGGCAGCCTGCTCCTCTCTCAATTGTTCAACCTGATCCTCGTTGAGCAGTCTCACATTGGAGAGATATCCGTTTTCATGAAAAAAATGAACCTGCTCATCACTTAACCGATAGGCATTCCATTCTTCATCGCTCTCCGGCCAGGAGAACATATTCGATATAGGTTTGTGATATTTTGATAAATCTTCCATATTTCTCTTTTGCACTTTTTGTCTGGTTAGGTTAGAAGTAAAACGTTCACAGAACGTAATGTTCGAAATCAAATTTACTAATTCCAAAAACTCAGATCACTAACTTGTGCCTTGACGACAAAAACAATCATCGGAAAATCCGGATGAGTATAGAACGAAAATTGAAAGTAGGGATTCTGGGTTGTGGGCCTATTGCCCAGTTTGCCCATCTGGAAGCCGTAAGGAAGGCCGCCAATGCCAGCCTCTTTGCCGTTTGTGATGCCGACACTTATCTGGCTGATAAAATGGGTACTTTTTATGAAGCCACCAGGATCTATTACGAATATGACCAAATGCTCTCGGATCCGGACGTGGACCTGGTCATTATCGCCACTTCCGATTCATTTCATTTAGAGGCCAGTAAGAAGGCGATTCTGGCTGGAAAACATGTTCTGGTTGAAAAGCCGTTGGGAAGCAACTTGCAGGAAGCAATCGCATTACAGACACTGATAAGCAATTCAGGATTAAAATTACAGGTTGGTCACATGAAAAGATTTGACCCCAACATCCAGTACGCCAGGGACTTCATCCAACAAAGACTCGGTGGATTGCTGGCTTACAAAGGATGGTATTGCGACTCGGCCTTTCGTTACGACATGACGGATAGCACCCAGCCCAAACCCTTTGCGGCTGTGAACCCGCTCAAGCCAGAGCAGGACGAGAAGGCTCACCTGGAAAAATATTATATGATGGCTCACGGCAGCCATCTGATCGATACAGCTCAATTTTTGGCCGGGCCTATTGCTAGTGTCACTGCCAGGCTGCGCAAGAAACAGAAAATACATGTATGGTTTGTCGATACAGAATTCACTTCCGGCTGTATGGGGCACCTTCACTTGCAGGTGGTCGTGCAAATGGATTGGAGTGAAGGGTTTGAGGTCCATGGAGAGCAAGGCGATGTGATGGGCAAAATCTACAACCCCTGGTATTTCAAAAGCAGTGAAGTCAGATGCTTTGCTTCCGGGGAAGAAACCTACAAAGAACCTCTTAACCATAAAGCGCACTTTTTTCAAAATCAGCTGGAGTCATTTTCTTCTTCTATTCTCCAAAATACTCCACCCATCGGCGCCACTATCAGTGATGGAATTGCTGTACTGAAAGTAATGCTAGCCATTAAAGAATCGATTGCCCTGGGGCAGCAGGTTCACCTCGATCAACTTCAATTCAACGAACTATGACTCCGGCAATATTTGCAAGAACATATTCCATTAATAGTTTAAATGAACTGTTCTTAAAAGCTGATAATGATGGCATTAAGGGGCTTCACTACAACATGGTGTGTTCGGGTCTTGACGCCCTCCCATCCGAAATCCCGGATGAAGTACTTAAAGAAATAGTGCATGAATTGATCGAACCCGGAATCCAATTGATTGGCTTGTCTGCCACCTACAATATGATTCACCCCGATCCGGAGGTAGTACGCAGCGGCAGATCAAGTCTGACTGCCCTGGCCAAAGCAGCAAGGGAACTGGAGATCCCGATGCTTTCTTTATGCACCGGAACCAGAAATACCGAAAACAAATGGAAAGGACATCCTGACAATCATTCTGCAGAGTCATGGAAAGAACTTACTAGCGAAATGGAAAAGGCACTCTCCATTGCCTCCCCACTCAACCTTTACCTCGGAGTAGAACCTGAGCCCGGCAATGTCATGTGCAGCGCCAAACTGGCGCTTAAACTGATCAGGGAAATGCAGAGTCCTTATCTGAAAGTGATTCTGGACCCCGCCAATCTCTTCGAAGAGGCGGCAGATCAAAATTCAATACGCTACCTGATCCATGAAGCCATGGACCTCTTGCACGAACACATCATTTTGGCCCATGCCAAGGACCGTACGCTATCGGGACAAGTTATGCCGGCTGGAAAAGGAGATGTTGACTTTCCGCTTTTTATCGATCTCCTCCATCAGGCCGGCTATGAGGGGCCACTTGTTATGCATAGTTTGGGAGAGGAAGATGTACCAGGGTCAAAGCGATATTTGGAGGAAATCATCAAGGATATATCACAATGAACGCATCCAATTATCAATGCACATTGTGCAGGATCTGAAACATTTCGTTGCGGTTGGCGGCACTGATTTTCTGCCGGATGCGGTAGCAATTGACTGAAATACAATCAAGCTGACGATTAATAATGAAAATACTCTAAAGTACGTTAAGATACATATATAAACATATTAATATGTACAAGTTAGCTTTACTAACCTTTTGCATGGTGCTGAGTCAACTTTCATTCGGTCAGAATGAAAAATTAGATATTAAGGGTGCGATTATCATCTCCAATAGCGAGGCAACTCCTCCCGTAGCAGGAACCATCCGATGGACAGGAGAGCATTTTCAAGGATATGATGGTACGCATTGGAGAACCTTCTCTTACGTTATTGATAATAATAGTGTAACTGACGATTTTGCAGGAAATGGACCACTATTGAACTATACCACTAATAATGCCTCGGCACTACCCGGAGTTACAAGAACAAATGGTCGGTACCGAGCGGAGCTTCTCGATAATACAAATAATGTGACGCTACATTTCAATGGAGAACAAGGGCGACTGGATGCAAAAATAGTCACTTTTCCATTCGAATATATTGTGCGTAACATTGGGATTGGGACGCTTAATGATAGTCAAACAGCACCGCCGGATGACATTGAATCATATGTATTTGCCGGTATTCAAGCACATGTTTATCCGGATTTTAATAGTATAAATTCCTCGCACTGTGTAGTTGGACACCGAGGAAATACACACAATACCGTTGAGGGTAAGAATACGGTCAATGGTACTTCCACTGTAAACGATGATGGTCCAGATATTGTCCCGGACGGCCGTGCAGACTTGCGGATAGTTGGACTCGCTGACAACACGATACGATGGTATTATCAAGTGCCAAATTTTGACATTGGTAATACTGCTGATAGCTGGATTGCCTACAATGGAGACGGTCAATTGCCGGGGACACCACCGGTGTTTGGAGATACGATCTACCTTGGCCCAATCACTTATGCATTTGGTGTTAATAATGTGCCCTTTGTAGGAACAATAGACGGTATTGAATTAGTCGAAGAGGCCCCTTAATTTACTGGTCTATTTCGACCCTTTTTCTTGAACAAAGCTCCCAATTTTCGATCATATTAAAAATGATCATAAATTGCCATATGCCCATATACTAAAGGGTACCTCTATTTACTCCTGACAGAGGAAAATTTTGATCAAAAGCGAGCAAGACGAAGCTGTCCATCACCCAAAGCTTAAGCGTCGGGTCGAGGAAGGAGGATAGCCAAAGCTATCTGACTGAAGATCAATGAAGTATTGTGAAGCTTTTCATCAAATCAATCCGCTGGCAGGCGGATTGTTTTACCTGGAGGGGGTTAATAGAGGTGCCCTATAAATTGAGTTTTTCAACAGCCTGCCAGGAAGGTGTTGGACAGATTCTAATGAGATAAACCTTCTTAAAAAAGTCCACGGATCGTCTAGTAAGGCAAATTGAGGTCGAAAGCCTGACATTCTCGATCGGTTTACATCTCAATTAGTCTGTATTTTACTTTTGACAATTTTGAAAGTTAGAAATGAGAAGTGAGCAGCAAATCCTGGAAAAGATTATCTCAATAGCCAAAGAGGACGATCGAATCAGAGCTGTCATACTCAACGGATCCAGAACAAACCCCGAGGTGGTAAAGGATGATTTTCAGGACTTTGATGTCATTTACCTGGTTAAAAACCTGGAGAGCTTTGGCATTTACCTCAATTGGATCGACGTATTTGGTGAAAGGATCATAGTGCAAATGCCTAATTCTATGGAGATCGACGAAGGTGATATCGAATCCACGGACGAGATCGTTTACCTCATGCTATTCAAGGACTTCCATCGGATCGACCTGCGGCTGGTGAAGATGGAAAACATCAAGGATTGCAAAGACAGCTTAAATAAAGTACTGCTGGATAAAGACAATCTGTTTTCAGACATCCTCAAGCCCACAGATGCAGATTACATTTTACGAAAACCATCACAAAAAGCATTTGCCGACTGCTGTAATGAATTCTGGTGGGTCAGTACATACGTGGTAAAAGGCCTGGCCAGAAACGAACTCATTTACGCCAAAGAAATGCTGGAAGGTCCGGTGAGAAAAATGTTTATGAAAATGATGGCCTGGTCGGCGGGAACAGACCATGATTTTACCATCAATGTGGGAAAAAGTCATCGTTACCTGAAAAGTTATCTGAGCCCATCCGTGTGGTCAGGTATTATTAAGACATATCCCAGGCTGAATAAAATCGAAATCTGGCAAAGCCTGATGGAAATGACGAAACTATTCGACGATAAGGCAGCAGAAGTTGCTGACCGAATCGGACTAACATACAATCACGTTGAAGCTGAGAATGTAAAAGCCTATCTGAATGAAATGAAAAGGGCGGTCTTCGAGTAAGACTTATAAAGGGAGAATACTAATAGGACGGCACAATCATGTATCTTTAGCATACTAGAGGAGATCGTTGAAAACCAACTCATCAAGCAATGGAAGTAAATGAAGAATTAAGGGAGCATATCTTCGAGGTCATTAAAAATCAAATGAAAGCCAATGATCCTCCTGAGACTAAAGAAACCTATGACCGATTACGTAAACTGGGGTATGATGACTTCGAAACCAGGCAACTAATTGGTCAGTGCGTGGCTGTGGAAATTTTTGAGGTCATGCAAAGTCAAAAACCTTACAATAACGCCCGGTACGTCAAAACCTTAAAGGCTTTGCCCAAACAGCCTTTTGACTAAAGGGTACCTCTATTTACTCCTGACAGAGGAAAATTTTGATCAAAAGCGAGCAAGACGAAACTGGAGGAAGGAGGATAGCCATAGCTATCTGACTGAAGATCAATGAAGTATTGTGAAGCTTTTCATCAAATCAATCCGCTGGCAGGCGGATTATTTTACCTGGAGGGGGTTAATAGAGGTGCCCTAAAGGTACTTCTCCCCTCTTTGAGGATGAATGAGAATTGACTCCATCCCATACTGTGAATTGACAAACTAACAGAATGACGCAAAAGATCCTGGTTACTTTGGTCATGACTGCTATTATCTATGGTGCGGCACTCAGTCAAAAACGCTATATCACCATTGATACTTCGAAAATTTGGATCAATACCATCAATATTGAAAACAGAAAAGAGGGCCAACCTGTGGTGGTTTTTGAAAGCGGACATGGTACTCCGATGGATAACTGGGACAAGGTTTTGGAGGGAGCATCTGCATTGGCACCAATAGTCACCTATGACCGGCCGGGCATTGGTAAGTCAGAACCCATCGATGAAATACCGACCATGCAGCTCGTGGCCGATCGACTCGTCAAAATACTGACCAAACTGGAATTGGAGCCACCCTATATCCTGGTTGGTCATTCCCTGGGTGGACTCTATGTGAGAGGATTTCCCCTGTACTATCCTGAATTACTGGCCGGACTCATTATCATTGACCCCGCAGACTTTACCGAAAATCATGAAAACAAGCGTGATTACTACGATGTGCTCAACTGGGAAGATGCTCAGATTGATAGCCTGATCACCAGAACCATCCATAAAAGGAATAACCGGCATGAACAGGCTCCACCTTCCATTCGCCGGGAAGGTCAATACCTGGAAAAAATCAGAGCAGAAGAGTTTCGGGAAATTTCACAAAGTCCACTACCCAATATCCCGGTACACATCATTACCGGGGGAAGATTTGATGCTCCTCCAACTTCAAGCACCCGGGAATATGATCTTGAAGCGGTATTCAGGTCGAAAATGAAGCATCGGGTAGCCCGGTGGACGGATGTTATTCAATCAGTAGATAAGGGCATGTTATTCTACAGTGCTGATGCCGGACATTTTGTCCAATGGGATGATCCGGAATTGGTTATTTCCAGCATTAAACTGGTTTTGTTTG
>JAUILF010000317.1 GCA_030433135.1 Bacteroidia bacterium
CCTTCCGGGCCCCAAGGCCCGAGGAGACGTAGGTCATGGAGGCGGATTGATCCACAAGGAGGTAGCAGGTGAGGTTGGTCTCTTCTTCAAAGCGTTTAACAAACAATTTATCCGAACGAGCGTATACTTTCCAGTCGATGTTCCGGGTAGGTTCCCCCTGATTATACAGGCGATGCTCGGCAAATTCAACGGAAAAACCGTGAAAAGGGCTTTTGTGTAAGCCAATGATAAATCCTTCCACCACCTGCTTGGCAATCAGGTCCAGGTTTTCCAGGTTCTTGAGGTTGTACTGATCGAAAAAGCTCATATAAGTCAAAAATAAGAAAGCTCCTGATCTAAACGCAGAACAGGAGCTTTGCTATGCTTTCTAATCGTGTTTTGTCAAATATGGGCTTCAATTTTTTCGGTCAAAGCCTGTTTTGTAGCTGTTCCGACGTGCTTGTGCACCACTTCGCCATCTTTGATAAACAAAATGGTCGGAATACTCCTGACATTGTACTTCATGGATACCTCTGGATGAAGGTCTACATTGACCTTGCCAATCAGTGCTTTTCCATCGTATTCCTTGGCGAGATCTTCAATTATAGGACCCACCAACCGGCAAGGACCGCACCATTCAGCCCAGAAGTCTATAACAGAAAGTCCCCCGTTTTCCAATGCGGTTTCCTGAAAATTGGTGTCTGTGAATTCAAATGCCATTTTTATCCAAATTTTGAAAATGAACTAAATAAGTTGTAATTGTTGCGCAAAAATAGAAAGAATAAGGTTGACCAGTTTTTTAAATTATCAACACTTACTTTTACCTATCGATGCTACTAACATTGGGAGGGAGCGAGTGGTTCATGGTAATGTGATGAATTGTCGTCTAGTATACAAATGAAAGGTTTCAGAAATGCATTTTGGTTGTTGGGTTTGATTATGGGGTTGCTGGCCATACTCATCCATTTGTTTGCTTCGACGGTATCGGTAGAAGATTGGTACGGGCATGGTATATATCCTGTGGTCAGATTTGTAGTTGATCATACGGTGAGTCTCACTATTCTTCCATTCCTGTATTTGCTGGCACTTCTGATCCTGTATGGTGGATACCGGCAGGTAAAAACGCTCTTGAGGTCCGATATAACGAGAAAGAAGAGGTGGGTTTTGTTTCTGAAGCACCTGTTTTCATTTGTCGGGTGGGTGGTCTTTCTTTTCTATTTTCTGTGGGGGTTTAATTATGATCGCATTCAACTTGGTGAACGACTCAATTGGGAAAACCAGAACTGGGAAGAAGACGACTTTGTAGAGGAAGCCAGAGGCCAGGTTCAGGTTCTGTCACAATTAAGATCATCGGTCGACGATTGGAACCAAAACCTACTGAGGGAAAATTATCAGTTGCTGGAGATTACCATCAGGAAGAAGGCCGTAAGCTTGGCGTCGGAATTGGGTTACATAGATAAGGCAGGTGTCCGGTGCCGTCAATTGGTACCGGGAGGCATTTTGCTTCGCTTTGGTACTGCCGGCTTCTATAATCCCTTTACCGGTGAGTGCAATATCGACAAGGGACTGCATTTTTTACAAAAGCCATTCATCATGGCACATGAGTTTTTTCATGGGATGGGAGTCACCGGTGAAGGAGATTGTAATTTCCTGGCATACATCTTATGTCATCAATCTGAGCACCCTTATATTCGCTATTCCGGTGAACTGGCTTACTGGAGATATTTGAGGGGGGGAGTGTACAGGCATGACCAGGATCTATATAAGAATCTGGTCGAAAACCTTGATGATGCTGTTCGCCAGGACCTGATTGATATCTCAGAGAAAATGGATGAATACCCGGATATAGCTCCTCGTATCAGAGACCAGTTGTACAACGCATATCTGAGATCAAACAAGATTCCCGAAGGTATGGCAAACTATGGCAATATAGTACGGTTGGTCATGCAATGGCGCCGGGAGGGATACCGGTTATAGACCCTATTAATAACATCGAGATGACTTCGGGATATTCAGGACGACCTCTATACAAAAAACTCAACATGAAGGAAGGAAGTATCTGGCAGATTGTCAATATGCCACGGGGGTACAAGTCCTGGTTGGGCGATTACGGTGATATTCAATTTGTGGAACACGGAGATAACCTGGATGGTGTGCATGCCTTTGCCCGTACAACAAAGGAGGTGGAAGACATTCTGTTGAAGTATCGCGATCGCATTGATAAGCATGGGATGATCTGGGTATCCTGGTACAAAAAGAGCTCTGGCGTCGTTACTGATGTGTCTGAAGATGTTATCAGGAATACAGCCCTGGCACTGGGTCTGGTGGATATAAAGGTCTGTTCAGTCACCAAAGAATGGTCGGCGCTCAAGATTGTCTGGCGTCGGGAGAACCGTTAGTAAGCCCTTGAAAAATCCATATCGTGCTGGAAATCATTGGCCCTTTCTATAAAGTTAGGCTATCTTTACTATATGTCGGAACAAGTTCTCAAGGACGGATATGGTCGTACGATCAATTACCTCAGGCTTGCAGTCACAGACAGGTGCAATCTCAGATGTTTTTACTGTATGCCTGAAGAAGGCATCAACTATGTCCGTCGCTCGGAACTGCTGACCTATGAAGAAATGGTCCGACTGGTTCACCTGCTTTGTGAGCTGGGTGTGGAAAAATTGAGAATCACCGGAGGAGAACCCTTCCTTAGGAAAGACATTATGGATTTTTTGAGAATGATGTCCAAATCGGCTCTGAAGGAGATACATATGACGACTAACGGGACCTTGACCTATCAACATATACCCGTATTGAAGTCCCTGGGTGTTCAGTCGGTCAATTTGTCTCTGGATTCACTGGACAGCCAACGATTCTTTCAAATAACCAGGAGGGATTCCTTTCAGACAGTGATGAAAACTTTCCACCGCCTGATGGAGTTTGAGATTCCTACGAAAATCAATATGGTGGTTATGGCTGGCCGAAACACAGAGGATATTATACCGATGGCTGGCTTAGCTGAAAAATACCCGGTGTCCGTCCGTTTTATTGAGGAGATGCCGTTTAACGGTACCGGGGATACGCCGGTAGAGCCCTGGGACCACGTTATGATCAGAAACCGACTTGAACAACATTTTCCTTCCCTGAGGAAGATTCCCACCAAGCCGGGTGCAACCGCCAGTCATTTGCATGTGGATGGATTTGAAGGAAACCTGGGTATAATTGCCGCTTACAGTCGTACTTTTTGCGGGACCTGTAATCGATTGAGGGTAACACCCAAGGGAGTGCTGCGTACCTGTCTTTACGATGAAGGAGTATTTAATATCAGAGAAATTATGCGCCAGGGTGCTACTGATACTCAACTGGCAGATCTGATCATCGATGCAGTTGCCCATAAAGCGAAAGATGGATTTGAAGCAGAATCGCAAAGGAGCAGATTATCTGAATCCATGTCAACGATAGGAGGATGATTAGTGTCAGGGAAGCAGAAGAGATTTTGAAAGCGCATTTACTTCCACGAAAAACGGAAGTGATAGATTTGGGACAGGCCAATGGCCGAATTCTGGCGGAACCATTATTTGCAGATCGTGACTTCCCTCCTTATGACAGGGTTTCCATGGATGGCATTGCATTGTCTTATGCAACTTTTGAAAACGGGGTACGTACATTTCCGGTCGAGAAAACTGTCGCAGCCGGCGACCCTGCCTACGCATTGAAGGATACGGCGTCTTGTATTGAGATCATGACCGGGACTATTCTTCCGGACGAAACCGATACCGTCATCAGGTACGAAGACCTGGAGATTCAGAATGGAAAAGCTACCGTAAAAGAGGAAAACATATCCCAGGGACAGAATGTACATGTTAAGGGGTCAGATCGTGCAGCCGGTGATGTGATCGTGAAGCCCGGAGTAGTACTGGGCCCGCCGGAACTGGGCATTGCTGCAACAGTGGGAAAGTCCACACTAAAGGTAGTGAGTTTGCCAAAAGTAGCTGTGGTCACCACCGGTAATGAATTGGTTGAAGTAGACGAAACTCCTCTCCCGCATCAGATCAGGGCCTCCAATGGATATGTACTTAAAGCCTCCCTTCAGGATGTTGGCATCGATGCGATGATCCTGCATATTCGAGATGAACAAAAGGAAGTCACTACCGGTATTCAGGCACTACTGGATGATTTTGATGTAATCCTGTTTGTTGGAGGTAGTTCGATGGGTAAATATGACTTGATTCCCCGGACGCTGAGAGACCTTGAGGTTACTGAGCACTTCTATAAGATCAAACAAAGGCCGGGCAAGCCTTTCTGGTTTGGTACGCGAAACAATGAGAGCTTTGTGTTTGCATTGCCGGGCAATCCCGTATCGTGCTTTATGTGTTTGGAAAAATATTTTAAAGGGTGGCTTAAAAATAGTTTAGGTTTGCCTAATATTGAACCAAAGGCGATCCTGACGACTGATTTTTTCTTTGATCCTCCCTTGACTTACTTTTTGCAGGTAAGTCTGAGTTATGATCAGGGAGAAATTCATGCATCACCAGTACCAGGTGGTGGCTCAGGTGATTTGGCGAATCTTACCAGTGCGACAGCATTTATGCAATTACCTGACAGTCAGAAGGAATTTAAGAAAGGTAACCGATACCCAATTATCCCCTTTCGGTAAACTGTTTTTGAAATATGAATGATCGTTTTTCACATCTAGATGACCAGAACAATCCGGCTATGGTGGACGTTGGTCAGAAATCAGAAACTCAACGTACAGCGGTAGCACAAGCACGGATAAGGCTGCCGGAGGAAGTTGTGAAGCAATTTGCAGGTCATGAAATTAGTACCAAGAAGGGTCCTGTTTTTCAGACAGCCATTCTGGCGGGCATCATGGGAGCGAAAAAGACCAGTGAACTGATCCCTTTGTGTCACCCTCTCGCCCTGGATAAATGTTCAGTCAAAATTGACATGGATGATGATCAGGTCGTTGTGATTACCTGTACTGCCAGGATCACAGGTAAGACCGGAGTAGAAATGGAGGCTCTTACCGGAGCCTCGGTCGCTGCACTTACTGTGTATGATATGTGCAAAGCCTTTTCACACAATATCGTGATTGAGGACATCAGGTTGATGGCTAAATCAGGGGGGAAGCGCGATTTTCAAAGGTAATGGGGATCTTTCCCGGGCATGGACTCGTGCTTGCCGGAGGGGCCAGTACCAGGATGGGAAGTGACAAGGCAACGCTCTCATTTAGAGGTGAAACCCTTATTCAACGTACCTATTCACTATTGTCGGACTTTTGTGAGAGGGAAGTTTGGGTATCGTGCAGACAGGTGGAGCAATTTCAGGATTATCCCTGTTTACCTGATTTGGATGCTGATCTGGGGCCAATTGCAGGACTCTTCAGTTACTTTTCCCGTTACCGGGAGCCTGTGATCTTATTAGCTGTCGATTTGCCATTGGTAACTATCGACGAACTTGAGAACTTGAAGAGTCATCGTAGCAAAACATGTCAAGCCGTAGTAGCCAGGGGTATCCGGAGCACCCAACCGCTTTGCGCCATTTACGAATCTTCGGCAAGGTCCGTTGTCAGACGGCAGGTAAGTAAGGGTAACTATGCCATGTTTGCCCTGCTGGATGCATTGAAATGCTGTTACGTGGCTACACCGGAACAGAGCCTTTTGAATCTGAATGGCAGAGAAGATCTGGAAGTATTACGGTCGCTGGAGTAACTTCAGGGATGTGCAGCCACCCAAACCTCTCCATCCTCAAAGATTTCTTTTTTCCAGATGGGTACCGTTTCTTTCAGGGTATCAATCCCATATTGACAACCGGCAAATGCCGCAGCCCTATGGGGAGCTGAGACTGCAATGATCACCGCAATGTCTCCAATATGTAAATGACCGACCCGATGGTGCATGGCAACTTTGAGGGCTGACCACTTTTCACCAATTTGCCGGGCTATTTTTTTCATTTCTGATTTGGCCATGGGTTCATAGGCTTCAAAATCAAGGGCCACAACTTGCTTGCCGGAGGTTTGGTTTCTGACAGTTCCCACGAATAGTGCCTTACCGCCACAGCGATCATCCTGAACAAAGTCCGAGCAGTCCTGTACGGAGAGGCTCTTGTCTAGAATTTTTATATCAATTTCCAGTGCCATTTTACAGGGTTATCCTCCACTGACCGGAGGTATGATGACAATCTCATCTCTTTCGAATAGGATCACATCGTCCCGAACATAGTCTTGATTGACAGCCAGTGATAACGAACGCAATTTTTCGAAATCGGGATAGATATGGATCAATTGATTCTTAAGCTCGGCTACACTGCAGGCGTCTGGTACCTCCATCGAGAGTTGGCGATCACCCAGAATCTCCTTAGCAATTCCAAAGGCCATGATTCTTATTTGCATAGCTGTAAAGTTATGACAATCCCTGGATTAGGGAGACTAGTACATGGAGGTGCCCATCTCAGGTCATGGAACCTACACATGCATGTTGATCATCACAGACTCTCTTTGATCAGTTTATAACGGAATGAGTCACATAGAGCCTGATAACTGGCTTCAATAATGCTTCCATCTGCACCACAAGTCCACCAGGTATCATCCTGGTCCGTAGATTTCATCAGTACCTGTACAATGGAATCCGTACTCATGCCGGTTTGAGTAATGCGCACCTTATAGTCAAGTAGATTGACCGATCGCAATACCGGAAAATGTAGCCCGAATGCCTTTCTCATAGCATGATCCAGGGCACCTACAGGCCCGGTTGATTCGGCGATGCTCATCTTGATGTCTTCATCGTCAGGAAGTCGTATTTTGACCACAGCTTCGCTGATGTTTGACTCTGAATCTCTGATCACTTCAGAGATGGTTCTATAGCTCACCAGGTCAAAGTCGTCCTTTAGATCGTGAAAGTGCTGGTAAAGAAGCACTACGAATGAGGCATCCGCACTTTCGTATTCGTAGCCAAGATTTTCCCTTTCCTTTATTTTTGCCAGAAAAGCTCTCATCTCACTGGATTTTTCTTCCAGATCAATACCCAGTTGCCGGGCTTTTAGGGCTACACTGCTGCTTCCTGACATATCGGACATAAGAAAGCGTTGCTTGTTACCCACCAGATCTGGTTGCATATGCTCGTAGCTACGAGCTACTTTCTTGGCCGCGTTGGCATGAACACCTCCTTTATGAGCAAAGGCACTAGCGCCAACAAAGGGTTCTTTGATGTTGGGAATAATATTGGCCATCTTGTCCAGGCCCATGGAGAAATCCCGTAACTTATGCAGGTTGTCTCCGCAGGCCAGTTTATATCCCAGCTTAAAGTACAGGTTTGGAACAATGGTCGTCAGGTTAGCGTTTCCAACACGTTCGCCATGACCATTGATGGTTCCCTGAACCATAGTGGCACCGTTTTCAACACCGGATAAGGACAAGGCAACTCCCATACCACAGTCATTGTGGCAATGTACGCCCAATGCCGTATTCCCGATTCGGG
>JAUILF010000318.1 GCA_030433135.1 Bacteroidia bacterium
ACTCCTGTTAGTTCTGACCCGATAAAACTGCCGCCGGTGGCAGCAATACAGACGCTGGAAGTGGAGGGAGATAGCCTGTCATCACTGGTTAATGTTCACTTCAAAATGGATTCGATTGATTTGGATAGGTACATGTACTTCGCCGATATTGTTGGCCAAACGGTAAGTCCGTTTACGATGCAGGATACAACCATATACCTTGGTACGACCATCATAAAAAGGTCTCTGAAACCTTCGGATGAAATTAGTATCAGAGAAGTGAGGATTAAACCTCCGAAAGATATTCCTCCCTATGACGGTATCTTTTTGAAGGTAACCACTTTCTCAACTGAATTTAAGGATTACCACGATACTACTGATGATAATGAAGATGCTTCGGGTAATATTTATACACCGCACATCAGAGTTACTACCAATTTTACCAATGGATATGGCATCTTCTATGGATGCAGTACCCGGCGGTGGGAAATTTCACGATAGTTGCTCCATCACAAACGGTTTTGTCGTCATCCTATCCCTTCCTCGTTCACGCCTTTTGGCTACCTTCGTCAGGTAATCCTGCTGTGTGAAAATTTTTGACAACAAGCCGTGGTTGGTTCCCTTCTGTCTTCTGCTCGCCATGTTTGGAGTGCTGTGGGTACATTTTGCAGAAGTACTGCTACACCCCAATGGCTACTTGTTTACCAGGGAGGGTGACGGCCTAAAGAACTACTTCGTCTTTGGCTACTATCTTAAATTCGACCAGGGAATGTCGTTTACAGGTTTTAACTATCCCTATGGGGAGAACCTGCTTTTTACCGACAGTCACCCCTTGTATGCCTGGGTCCTGAATGGCTTTAGCCAATACATCTATGACCTGTCGCCGTACAGTGTGGGCATTATCAATCTCACCATTCTGGTGGGAATGGTGCTGGCCGGATGGATGATTTTTGTCCTACTCAGACAATACAACTTACCTGATTGGTACGCTGGCGTGGTAGCATTCAGTTTGTTTCTACTAGCACCACAATGGGCCAGGTTGCAGGGCCACCTCAGTCTGTCCTATGCATTTGTAATCCCTACATTCTGGTATCTCCTCATCCGGCTGGAACAGAGTGATAGCAAAAAGATCTGGAGCCTGGTGTATATGTTATCTGCTGTTGTAATTGGTGGAATCCATTTATATTATCTGGGTATTTATGCCGTATTTACCATGGGCTATGGGCTTGCCAAAGTCGTTATGAGCCCTGACTGGCGGGCCAATCTCCGGTCGCTGGGATATTACCTGGCGCTGGCATTATTGCCTATGATATTTTATCTGGTCCTCAGTTCTATCTTTGATCCCGTAGATGACAGGCCCGGGGCGCCATATGGATTCTACGCCTATTATGCGACCCTGGCCAGCGTTTTCCTTCCCGAGTTCAGTGCGGTCACCAGAGTGCTATCTGAAGTCATATCACCCAAAATCAACTGGGAAGGCCGGGCTTTCGTAGGTACCCCTGCTCTCTTGTTGTGTCTGACCATGGTCATTTTATGGATTCGAAAATGGTTCGGTCACCAGGGTGTGGGAGCATATTTTGGAAACAAGGAACTAAATGTATTCCTGGGAGCTGCGGTTTTGGCCCTGCTTTTTTCCATGTGCATTCCCTTTCGCTGGGGGTTGCAATTCATTACCGATATCGTAAAACCTCTCAACCAGTTTCGTGCCCTGGGCAGGTTTAGCTGGATATTCTTTTATGTGGTGAATGTAGCAGCAGCGTATTACCTGTTCGCTTTATACAGTTGGGGGAAAAAACAAGGTAAGGGGTACTTTGCAGGCTTCATTACTTACCTCCTGCTGGTCTTATGGCTTTTTGATGGGTACGCACATTTCCTCGGGTCCGGAAACATATCCCTCTATCCCAACGATAAATTGGAGTCCCACGACCATGAATATCTGGCGCGGCTTCAATCCGGTGGATATAGCCCGGATGACTTCCAGGGCATCATGGCCCTGCCGGTGGTAGCCATCAGAACAGACAAGTTGGTGTTGGGTGGCAATATGACCGGTTACAACGAGGCATTAAAGGCTGCCTTTCATACTGGCATACCCGTCATTCAGTCTACCCCTTCGCGACCTTCCTTTTCGCAATCGCACTCCAGTGTTCAACTGATCTCTGATCCGATGATCAGAAAAACGCGCCTTGATGATATGGATGCCAGACCCCTGATGTTACTGTTAGCCAAAGGAAGTGAACTCAGAGAACAGGAACATCATCTGGTCCGGCAGAGCACCGTCTTTTGGGAGGATGATTATATTTCACTCCATGCCCTGCCGCTCTCGGCCTTTGACGACCAGATTGACGAAGTCCATGCTACCTTTCAGACGTTAAAAGATTCTATGGATCAAAGGACAAACCAGTATTGTGATCCCGATTGTGACCAGGTGGTATTTCGTGATTACGACCGGGAATCCGGCAGAGTGGCATTTCAGGGTACAGGTAGTCTTTTTGGAAAAAAGGAACTTATTCTATACGACAGTACCTATCATTCATCGCCGGCACAAGCGTCCTTCTGGGTGTATATCGATCCATCTTTTTCGGGTATGCCTGTATATCACTATCAATATGGTCCGGATATTTCCCAATTGACCAATTCGGGTCCGATTGAGTTCAGAGATGGCACCGATCTCGTAGGCAATTGGCTGAGAGTGTCCTTCCCCCTGGAAAATCAACCCTACCATCGCATCACCCTCAAGGGAAAGCAAATGAACGTGGATAATTTTGCCATCATACCGGATGGGACACGGTTTTATCAGGAGAAGGAGGGGGCTTTGCAGGTGTTTAATAATTTTCCGGTGACTGACATTATGGATCGGGATCCATAATGTAAAGTTCAGCAACTACTATGATCGGGAAAGGAACACGCCCATACAGGGCTTGAGATAGATGTGCTGATTCCCAAAGCTCCGCTTTGGGTTTTTGGAATTAAGCCTTTCAGGCTTACTATTCCTTTGCAGGTGCATTGATCTTATGTCTATTAGCCAGGCCTGAAAGGTCTGGAACTGATAGCATGGGGCAACGCCCCATTTGAATGATGCCCATTATGGTGGCCTGTAAGGTCACCTTCATGAAGTTGTTTCAATTTATCCGTTTGAGACACACCAACCTTTGAATCAGCTGAGATGGTAAGTAGAATGAAAGAAGCATATACCTGTTTTCCTTATCTAGTAAAAATACCTCACCTTTGCATTTCTTCAAGAGGGAACATATATGCTACAATTCGAGGAGTACCTGCAGGAATTCAGCAGTACCATCAACCTGGTGGAGTTTATCATCAACCTACTGACTGCTGCGGCCCTGGCATTGGTGCTCAGATGGTTTTACATCCGTTTTGGATCCAGTATATCCAACCGGCGTCGGTTTGCACTCAACTTTATTCCACTGGCGCTGACCACCTTCCTGATCATTTCAGTAGTCAAGTCCTCCCTGGCATTATCCCTGGGTCTCGTCGGTGCTTTGTCGATCGTGCGATTCCGGGCCGCCATCAAGGATCCGGAGGAGCTTACTTTTCTGTTTTTGACTATTGCCATTGGCCTGGTGACCGGAGCCGACCGGCCCATTCTCGCGATACTCAGTATGCTCTGCATTCTTCCCATCATCTACTTTAACCGGTCCATTAAAGGTGGGTCTGTAAAAAAAGAAGACAAGCTTTTTGTCAACATCAACACCAGTCTGCTGGATCTGGACAGCATCAGTGATATATTAAAGTCGCACTTCGACTACGTTGAATTAAAGCGGATGGATCAAAAAAATGAGCGGATGGACCTGGCCTTTGTGTGCAATGTGGACTCTCTGGATAAACTGGAATCCGCCCGTAAAGCACTGGCTGCTATCTCAGAAGATACATCTGTGTCATTTGTGGATAAACCGGACCTGGTATTATGATTATCCAGAAACCACAACCCAGGCGTTTAAACTATCGCCGTCTGGGCTGGATTCTCATTCCCCTGCTGCTGGGCTCATTGATACTTTATCTGGTTCTCAGTGTAGATCGTGATATTCATAATACTCCCATTAATGATGTCATTTTTTCCTGTGATCTGGAAACCGGAAACGACAGTCAGTTTGTGGCCGGTTCCTTCCTCTTTGAAGGAATGGACAAACGCAGTCATGATTTTGCACGGAGTGGACGATACAGTATAGCTCTCAATAAACAGCAGGTTTATGGCTTAACCACACATTTTCAGCCAGAGAACAAAGACGTGACTTATCATTTGTCCGTATGGAGATACAATCCTGAGCATATCGATAGCTGGCTCGTGGTAGCTGCACCAAACCCAAAGGATCTTTATGTCGCACAGAAGGAGAGCAAGGAAACAGATAGCGATGGTTGGGAACAACTACACATCAGTTTTCAGGTACCTCCAAATGTGGATCAGGTAAAACTCTATTGTTATGCCGGCGGTGATGGAAGTCACGTTTATTTTGATGACATGATGCTGGTGTCAACCGATCTTGGTGGTATCGCGGAAAAATATGATATGCCTGCCATTGATTTGACCATTGACCCACGGGATTTAGAAAAGCTGCGACAAAAAAGGGATGAGGCCTGGGAAAACGGACTCTTGATCAAATCAGATGATGACTGGGTCAAAGCCAAAGTAGGGGTAGATGGTGAAGAATTAAAAGCCAAAATTCGCCTTAAAGGTGATTGGCTGGACCACCTCAAAGGCACCAAGTGGTCATTTCGGGTTGAGATCAAAGAACCATATGCCTTTTGGGGAATGAAGACCCTTAACCTGCAGAAACCTGAGACCAGGGGTTTTCTAAGGGAGTGGATCTACCATGAAATGCTGAGGGAGCAAGGCATTCTCAGTCCTCGCTACCACTTTGTCCTGCTCACAATCAATGACAAGGTGCTGGGTGTTTATGCCCTGGAGGAACACTTTGAAAAAGAGTTGGTTGAATCCAGCCTGAAGCGGGAGGGGCCCATACTCAAGTTTGCTGAAGATCGTTTTTGGTCTGGCGTAAAACGCCAGTTTGATGCTCTGGGCAAAGCCAGGTTTTTGCTTGAAGATGACAAGGAGGATGCCTACTGGTCATCAGAAGTAACTGCCTTTAACGAGTCTGCCATCCTGCAAAATCCAGTACTGCAATCTCAATATGAGCGCGGTGCTGCACTGCTCAGCCGCTACCGGTATGGAGAAGACAGTCTTGATCAGATTTTTGATGTAGACTTGATGGGGAAATATCTCGCCATCATTGAGATATGCGGTGCTTACCACAACCTTACCTGGCATAATCAACGCTGGTATTATAATCCTCTCAGCGACCGGCTGGAACCTATAGGATTTGATGGTTTTACCGATCAACCCCCGGTATTGAATGCCGGTTCTACGGTTCTGGCAGATGACGTCTACCGGGCACAAAAAGATGTGTACGAACCCTTTCGCAAGTTTTTCTATGATCCGGCGATTGCCGCCGCTTATATCTTTTACCTGGACTCGCTGTCAGACTCTGGTCATATGGACGCATTCTGGGCAGAACGACAAGGAGCTATCAGCGAATTTTCAATGGTATTTCAGGAAGAATATACAGAGTACCAGTTTGATCGAAGCGAGTACGATAAAAGATGTCAGTCCATCCAGCTGACCATTCCTGCCCACGATCGCTTCAGTCTAATGGCCATCGAATCCGGCAGCAATCGGCTAACCCTGGCCAACAAGCATCACTTTCCCCTTCAGATACAACAGGACTCAGGAGCACAGGCATTGGTTTTGTATCCCGGTTCCCGAACCAATGACCACATTGAAATTGCGAACACCTATCAGGGAGATATACCATACCAGGTGTTGGGTCTGGACAGCACCTATTATACACCTGTATCTATTCTGCCACGTGAGTCACTGAGTGTTAATGGGCACCTGCGCCAAAGCAACCAGGATCAACATCCCCTTTGCCACATTGCCGGTAACGATGTCATACTTTCATCAGGACAGTGTAATGAGCCCATTGTGGTAGGAGCTGGGTTTCGGGTAGTAATTCCGGCCGGTACAGAGATCAACTTTGTTAATCAAAGTTACCTGTATTCTTCATCACCCTTGATCACTCACGGTACTGCAGACAATCCGGTAGTGATTTATTCATCCGACGCTACCGGTGCTGTTATGGTACGAAAAGCCGAAGGGCGATCACAGCTGGAAAACACCCAATTTCGGGATCTGGGTACGATCTTCACCGACGGTTTGACGCTGACGGGAGCAGTTACCTTTTACGAATCTGATGTAACCATTCGATCATGTCAGTTTCTCAATTGCCGCCAGGAAGATGCCCTCAATATCATTCGATCGGATTTTGAAGTGATTGGGTCAGGGTTTGTAAAGACGGCTTCTGATGCTTTTGATGCTGACTTTTGCGTGGGATCGGTGCGGGACTGTATCTTTCGTCAAACCGGTAATGATGCGATGGATTTTTCAGGTAGCCAGGTGGAAATTACGCGCTGCGATCTGAAAAATATTGGTGACAAAGGTGTTTCGGTAGGAGAGGATTCGGAAGTGATGATTCACAGCCTGGCTATTGAGCAGGCCCCAATCGGGGTCGCGGCCAAAGACCTGTCAAGACTGGTGATAGACCAAATCAGTATGAAACGAGTAAATACCGGATTTACCGCTTATCAGAAAAAGTCCACTTTCGGACCCGCTGAAATCGAGGTTCGGCATTATGAAGTGGAACAGGTAGACCATCTGCACATCATCGAGACTGGTTCCAGTCTGATGCTCTCCGGCATGGAGGTAACGATGAAGTAATATTCCCGGCCTCATACAGAAACTCAATTGAAAACTTCAATTTTCCCCGCTGGCGGGGAAACAACGGTCCAAATCTTTGATTTGGCAACCGTTGTAGGGGTGGTGAATTGTACTGTACGAAGGGCTCCCTTCAGAGCCTGTCCCGTAACAAATGTTGCGGGAGTTGGGGTGTGGGCAGGCCGACACTCATTGATCCCGGCCCACGCTACCCCCGGCCTCAGCCAGAGGATGACTCGCCAAGCCTGCTCTGCCACCTTGTCAGAATTAGGATTTATAGGATGAGTTGGATGGTAGGACGTCTACCTTTGTGCTGAATCGCCAGGTAACTGGGGATATGTATAGCAATTATTTGGGGGGTATGTTGTAACCCCAGGCCCAGAGGGCAGACACCTTTGTAGCATATTGGCATTTTACCCGGACTATGCATTAGGTCTTTCTATTACGAGCCAAATATGCTGCAAATACGGGCACATAAGCACTTTTTGATTCTCATCATGATGGTGACCATGTTTCCGAGTCAAAAAGTCCTTGGAGCACCCGTCTTTATTGCCTATTTGACTCTCATAACGAAATCCCAATGAATAATCCGGGTTGAAGTAATCAAGCGCCATCGGTGCGGCATCTTTGTAATTAATACATTTGTTCAATAAGCACCTTGAAGAG
>JAUILF010000319.1 GCA_030433135.1 Bacteroidia bacterium
AACGCGGGTTTCCTGGATCGATGTCGTGAGGTGGATCAACCTATGACAGCACTGCTCAAAGATCTTAAGCAACGTGGTCTCCTGGATGATACGCTGGTTGTCTGGGGAGGGGAATTCGGAAGAACACCCATGATGGAAAACCGGGGAGGAACCACCAATCCATTTGTGGGACGAGACCATCACACGGAAGCATTTACGATGTGGCTTGCCGGTGGGGGCGTCAAGGGAGGTATGTCCTATGGAGAAACAGATGAAATTGGATACTATGGAATAAGAGACCGAATGCATGTGCATGATTTACAGGCTACTTTGTTACATTGTCTTGGGCTGGACCACGAAAGGCTGACTTATCGATTCCAGGGCCGGGATTTTCGTTTGACAGATGTGGCTGGTCATGTCGCAAGAGATATTTTGATTTAACTAAACTGCAATTTCTTTATAGATGGATTTTTTAAGTTGGTTGGGTAGGTTTCATCCAGCAATAGTACATTTCCCATTGGGAATTTTGGTTTTGGGAGTAATCCTTCAGTTTATTTCCGTACGCAGGCCCAATGTGCAAATGGGTGCCGCTGTACGAACCGTGTATTTGATCGGATTTGTCTCCGCCCTGGCTGCTGCTTTTGCCGGTTGGATGTTGGCAGAGGAAGGGGGGTATCAGCCCGATACCATATTTTGGCATCGGTGGCTGGGTATACTGATGGTGATCGTGTCCTTTGTCCTTTACTGGATGAACCGCAAACCTGATAGTCTGAGATCCACACGTTGGGTTGCACTGGCATTGTTTATCGGTCTCCTTTATACCGGTCATCTGGGTGGTAAACTCACCCATGGCAAGGAATACCTTCTTGAGACAGCTCCGACATTTGTGCAGAAACTGGCCTCCTATGAGGAGGGGTCAGGTCATCCTATCCTGCCTGATCCTGACAGCACTTATGTTTATGAGGATCTGATAAAACCATTTTTGGAAACCAAATGCTGGACATGTCATGATGAAGATCTTCACAAAGGAGGATTGGTTATGTCGGTAGACTCCTTATTGATGGAGGGTGGACGCAATGGGGCAGTGATAGAAAGTAGTGCCGGCAACTCCGAACTGTTTGCCAGGGTAACCATGGATCCGGGCAGAAGAAAGTATATGCCACCCAAAGGAACTCCATTAAGTTATCAGGAAGTCAAATTGCTCGAATGGTGGATTGATGCCGGATCTCCTTTTGACAAAACGGTGGTAGAAGTGGAAACTTCGGAGGAGATCAAGAAGATTCTGATGGACAGACATCAGCTGGATACCAAGCCAAAGTCGTTTCTGGAAAAAACACAGGTGGATTCGGTGCCGCAAAGTCTGATGAATGAAATTGCCGCAAGTGGCTTTTCTATTAACAGGATTGCCATGACCAGTAACTTTGTGGACGTAAGATGGAACAATGCGGATACCCTTTCCATCAATGATGCCATTGTACAACTGGAGAAAGTGGCTGAGCAAGTAGCGTGGTTGGATTTGGGTAATTCGGGAATAGAAGACCAGGCCCTGGTTTCGGTCGGTAAACTTCAAAATCTGGTGAGGCTCAAGTTGGACAATAGTGACATCACCGATGCAGGAATTGCACACTTAACCGACCTGAAACATTTGGAATCTTTGAATTTGTATTCTACAAAAATTACAGATATTTGTGCTTCCGATCTGGAGCAGCTGACGAGTTTGAAAAAGCTCTTTGTGTGGCAAACTGAGTTTGGGCAGGAAGGGATGGACAGATTGCAAGCTGCAATTCCGGAGATCGAGATTGTACAGGGATATTCCTTTGCACCACCTGCACAGTGAAGCTTTTGGAATTGTTTTTGAAAGGGTAGGTGCGAGACTATTGAATTAATAAACTGGAAAAGTGTTACTCAGGCGTGCTTGATCCAGTCTAAAAAGCATGCTGACCATACATGAAGCTCCATTCTACACGTAGATCATTCCTTAAGTTGGGCGGAACGATAGCAGGTTTGTCTGTTCTGCCACATGCCTCCTTTGCCATCCACAACAAAGCCCGGCTGGTGGGCGAAATAGTCGGACAGGGAAATTTTACCTACCGGGTTGATAAGCACTGGGGTATTCAGGATCCTGGTAAGATTCCGGTAAGGCACTGCCATGAAATGGTGCAGGATCGCCAGGGAAAACTCTACATGACAACCACACATACCCGAAATAATATTATCATCTATCATGATACAGGTAGGGTTTACGAAACATGGGGTACCGAGTATCCCGGTGCTCATGGACTGACCCTTGCCCGGGAAGGAGAGAAGGATTTTCTCTTTATTACCGACACAGAAAGACATAAGGTTTTCAAGACGACTTTGTCGGGAAGGGTGTTACGTACCATTGAATACCCAAAGGATGCCGGCATATATCAGAGCGAGGAAGAATTTGTGCCAACAGAGGTGGCGGTCGCACCAAATGGTGATTTCTATGTCACTGATGGCTATGGCAAAAACTACATTATCCAGTATGACCATTATGGCAGATATATACGACACTTTGGTGGCAAAGGTGATGGCGAAGATCAGTTTGACTGTTGCCATGGTATAGCTGTCGATCTGAGAAATCCAAAAGATCCATGTCTGTTAATTACCTCGAGATCTGCACAGGAGTTTAAAAGGTTTACCCTTGACGGTGAGTATATTGAGACGATTCCTGTCGGAAGCTGGATATGCCGTCCTGTAATCAAGGGCGATATGCTATACTTTGCCGCGCTGGCTACCGAAAGCTGGTGGGAATATGATGGTGTATTGTTGGTGATGGACCGCAACTACCGATTGATTGCTGCTCCCGGAGCCAAGGAGACACAATTTGGAGGTACAGCTATGCCCCGGGTCACTTATGACGGCAGGACTTTTATGAATCCGCATGATGTTTGTGTGGACAGAAATGACAATCTGTATGTACCACAGTGGTTTTCGGGCAACACCTATCCCCTCAAGTTGTCCAGAGTCTGACGCACATGAAATTACCTGGTCAAATCGAAAATTTGCCTTTCCGAAGTCTATTTTCTCTATCATTGCTTCTGCTGCTATCTATCTGGCCTCAGTGGTTTCAGGATAGAGAACCGAACCGGCCACCAAACATCATATTCATTATGGCCGATGATCTCGGTTATGGTGACCTGGGGAGCTATGGTCAGAAGTTGATCAAGACTCCGTTTCTCGATAAGATGGCAAGTGAAGGGATGCGATTTACCCAATACTATGCCGGATCGACGGTCTGTGCTCCCTCCCGTTGTTCGCTCATGACCGGACTTCATACCGGTCATGCCAGGATCAGGGGCAATAGCACTGTTCCTCTCCAACCGGATGACATCACCGTAGCTGACAAACTGAAAGAGGCAGGGTATCAAACAGGACTTATTGGCAAATGGGGCCTGGGAGAAGAGGGATCCACAGGAGTGCCATCCCAACAGGGGTTTGACTATTTCTTTGGATACCTCAATCAAATCAAGGCACATAATCACTACCCGGAATACCTCTGGAGAAATGACAAGAAGGTGATGTTGCCCAATGAAGTGATTTTTGCCAGGGAAGGTTACGCTAAAGGTGTGGGAACAGCCTCCGTTAGAAAGGAAGCCTATGCACATGATCTTTTCACCAGTGAGTCCCTGGAGTTTATAGAACGAAATCAAAGCAAGCCATTCTTTCTTTACCTGGCCTATACCATCCCACATGCAAACAACGAACATCACCTGTTGGGTGAGCATGGAATGGAAGTGCCGGATTATGGTGATTATGAGGATGAAAACTGGCCCGAACCTCAAAAAGGGCTGGCTGCCATGATTACCCGTATGGATCGGGACATTGGTAGAATCCTTGATAAACTGAAGGAACTGGATCTGGAGGAAAATACCGTTGTGTTTTTTACCAGTGATAATGGACCTCATCGTGAGGGAGATAACGATCCTGATTTTTTCGACAGTAACGGGCCTTTCAGAGGCATTAAGAGGGACCTTTATGAGGGAGGCATCAGGGTGCCATATATTGCCTGGTGGCCTGAAACCATTTCTGCCGGCACAGAGAATCATCAACCCGCTGCGTTCTGGGATTTCCTGCCGACAGCTTGTGATATCGCAGGAATACCATCACCTGATGTTGACGGAGTGAGCCTGAAACCCTATTTGTTGCAATCCGGCACGATTGACCACCCTGCTCTGTACTGGGAGTTTGGCAGTTACGGTGGCAATCAGGCAGTATTACAACATCCCTGGAAAGGGATTAAAGTAGGCTTGAGTGAAAACCCGGACACACTATACAACCTGGAAGAGGACCCTTCTGAAAGTCATAATGTCGCTAGTCAATACCCGCTACAGGTTAAAACACTGGAATCTGTGCTTAAGCAGGAACATACCTTTTCTCCGGAGTTTGCCCTACCATGGGAAAAATAGAATAACCGGAGATTATTTGATCGCCGCCCAAATAAAGGAAAACCCCTGTTCCCGATATTCAATCTGCTTGGTTTTGTCCGGTGTATCCATAATCAATTGGGCCACATCGTAAATGGCTTTGAAAAGTAATGAGGTCATGACATGGTGGTCTAATTTGCGGATAGCTTTCTGCTGGATACCCTGATTTATAGCGTGTTGAAGAGAGAGCTGCAGTTTGGATAATTTCTTTTGTAGTCTTTCGGAGTAAAATTGGGAATGATTGACCCTCTGAGTGAAAACGAAGTACTTAGGGTTTCTGACCCAGTAGTCGATGGCGGTTTTGATGGCTTTTTTCAACTGTTTCCTGGTGGTATGAGATGGCAGGTCAAGGAACCCGATCATATTCCAGACATAATCCTCCTGAATGCGCATATAGCAATATTCCACCAGATCTTTCTTGGTCGGGAAATGATGAAAAAGAGTGCCATTCGCCACCTTGGCTTCACGGGCTATCCTGGCTGTAGCTGTCCCATTCACCCCCGTTTCATAAGACAAGTCTATCGTGGCTGAAAATATTCTGTCTAAGGAATTCATATTAGACCGACTAATCAGTCGGTAATATAATAATAATGTTATATGTATGAAAATCAAATGTTTGCATCCTGACTCTTTTCTCCCGAGCTCATTTTGTAACTTCAAAGTCTTTAACCCCGTCTAATACCAGAAATTCAGAATAGAGCAATGGTCAGGATCATTTCAGACCAGAAAGAGTTCCTTATAAAACAAATTACAAATGCGGCAAATCAAAACCATCACTTTGTTGGTGTTAACTTTTTGGTCAGCAATTGGCATCGCCCAAATTGCCGAGTCAGACGAACTGTTCAAACAGTTGAAGTCCCTGGACAGTCTATTGTTTGAAGTGGGATTTAACCATTGCGATCTCGCTCCATTTGAAGATCTTTTGCACTCGGATACCGAGTTTTATCATGACCAGTCGGGTGTATCACGCAGCAAAACCACCTTTATTGAAAATCTGAAGAATGGTCTTTGTACCATGGAAAACCGGCCCCGAAGAGAACTGGTGCCTGGTAGTTTGGAGGTGTTTCTGATGAAGGACAGGGGTGAAACCTATGGTGCCCTGCAAAGAGGCTTGCACAAGTTTTACCTGAGACCGGATGGAGGAGAGGAAGTATTAACTTCGACGGCCAGGTTTACGCATCTCTGGATACTTGATCATAATGAATGGAAGCTTTCCAGAGTTATTAGTTACGATCACCTTGCACCTTAACAGCAGTTAATGACCCAATCATGCAAAGCGTAAAAATTCATATTTCCCGAATCCTTTTGCTGGGCCTGTTTGGTCTCTCGGCTTGTTTGGCCCCGAGAAAGGCCCCCGCTACCTTTGAGACGAAAACAGTTAATTCGACCATACCTGTCTCGGATGTCTGGTCTGGCCACCCTGTAGGCTTTGACATGTTAACCGCGGATAGGTTTCAGTATGTTGTTTATTATGACCAGGACCGCAACATGAGTGTTGCGCAACGGAGACTGAATAGCAAGGAATGGAAAGTTGAAATATTACCCAGCACCCTGGGCTGGGATTCTCATAATTCTGTAGTGATTGCTGAAGACAAGAAAGGGTATTTGCATATTAGTGGCAATATGCACAATGTCCCACTGGTGTACTTCCGGTCCCGAAAACCACATGATATCGGAGATTTTGAGGCACTTGATATGGTTGGCAGGGAAGAACAACGTGTCACTTATCCGGTCTTTTTTAAGGATAAGGATGGTGAATTGTTTTTTCAGTACAGAGATGGAGGAAGTGGAAACGGGGTTACTTATATCAATCGATATAATACATCTTCCGAAAGTTGGACACGTGTATTGGATCAGGGTCTGTTTGATGGAGAGGAAGAAACAAATGCTTATCCTACTTCGCCAAAGCTGGGTCCGGACGGGTTTTTCCATTACATGTGGGTATGGAGACTCAATCCGATTGCCAACACCAATCACAACCTCTCCTATGTCCGAACCCAGGACTTTCAGCACTTTGAAAACATACAGGGAGAAGATATTCCCATACCAATTCAATACCGGGAGAGAAGAGTTATTGCAGACCCCGTGGGTCCCTGGAATGGTTTGATGAACAGTTCGAAGAGATTGTCTTTCGATAGTAAGGGAAGGGTCTTACTGGGCTACCATAAATTTGATCCACAGGGACGGAGTCAACTGTTTATCGGCAGATATGAAGAAGGTCTGTGGCATACGTCCCAGGTGTCGGACTGGCCTGACTTTACCTGGGCCATCAACAAGCGGGGTTCCCTGGGTCACGATATTGGTCTGTATGAGATTAAAGCCGATGGGAAAGGTCATATCTATCTGTCATATTCACATGTCAGGTATGGATCAGGTCTCCTGAAAGTAGATGAAAACACCATGGAACTTGTTGAGGACCTTAAAGGGAAAACATTTATCGAATATTCCGGATTACGGGAACAGGAATATTCCGATATGCTTCTACACCGGAAATTGGACGATGGAGGACGATATCTCTTGCAGTGGGAGACACTACCCTCCAATTATGACAGACCCAGGGAACCGCCGTACCCTGAAGCTACCCGGTTGGTCCTGTATGAACTTGACAACTGATTCAGCAAGTCTTCAAGGCCTGCTCCAGATCCTCAAGCAGGTCTTCGGGATTTTCGATTCCAACAGAATACCGGATCAGGCTCTCTGGAATACCCAAAGTTTCTCTTTGCTCTCCCGTTAATTCAACATGACTGGTGGTTCTGGGAGTGCCGGCAAGCGTACTGACAGACCCGAGGCTGGCTGCCAGGTGCACCCATTGCAATTTCTCGAGAAATCGCCTGACACTTCGATAATCGCTATCGAGTACAAAACTGAGCATGCCACCAAATCCACTCATTTGCTCTTTGGCGATACCATGACCCGGATGCGAATGCAGTCCCGGATAAAAGACCTGCAGGATACGAGGATGATCATCCAAAAAATGGGCAATCTTCATTGCTGTAAG
>JAUILF010000320.1 GCA_030433135.1 Bacteroidia bacterium
CGGAAGTAATCTTCAGGGTCAGAATCAAAATAGAGGACAAGCCATTAGAAAAGTGAAAATTTATGACTATTCCTTGCTATTTAATGTCAAAAATGCGCTTTCCGGAGTGGCCTCAACCTCTCAACACATCAACATCTAAACCGAGCTGAGCCATAGTGGGTGGTTCTGAGAGTACTCATAAATCCATAACGATCTTTAGATTTTCAACGACCTTGCTATGTAAGGCAGCAGGCAAAATCCCGATCTTCTTAATTAGTCTCTTTTTATCAATGGCCCGCACCTGATCAATCATGATGGCACTGTCCTTTTTCAAACCATTTTTTCCTCTGATCAAGTTGACCCTCAAAATATTTACCTTCTTCTGGACTTTTGAAGTTATTGGGCATACGATTGAAGACGGATGAAACTCATTAAGAAGATTGCTCTGAACTATCAATACAGGTCTGGTCTTTCCAGCTTCAGTTCCGAATCTGGGGTTTAAATCAGCCAGCCAGATTTCGAATTGTTCAATCTTCATCTTCCAGAGTCTCGAACTCCTTTAGCACTTGCATGGAATCATCAGCTACAAGCTTTGATTCATGCTCTAATTGTTGTTCAATGAGTTTCCTCTTTTGGTACTGATTATAAAATGCTACAGCCTCGTTGATATACTTATTTCTACTAGTTTGCAAATGCTGGAGGAGTTCATCCGTCTCACTCAGAATCTGCTCGCGCATTTTCAATGAAATACTTTTCATGCTTCACATTTACCACAAAAGTATATCTTAATATGATATCATACAAGTAATACTCGGATCATGGTTTATCAGTGGTTTATCATGGTTTAACATGGTTTAGCATGGTTTAACATGGTTTAGCAGTGGTTTAACATGGTCTATCGCGATAGAGAGGACTGGGAACTGAAGACTGCCGACTGTAGGTGGTTTATCGTAGTTTAACGGTTGTTCAACTTGTTTGGCAATTGTTTATCATGGTTTAGCAGTGGTTTAGCATGGTTTGGTGAAGGTACCGACAAAGGATTTCTCTGCGGACTCAGCGATCTCTGCGAGATTAGCTTCAGCAATTGTTTATCGTGGTTTAACATGGTTTAGCATGATCTATCGCGGTAGAGAGGACTGAGAACTGAAGAAGTTAGCAAATCGTTAAAAGCCAGATTCCTCTAACACGCTACCCACATTCGAATCGTTTTGAGGAGGAAATTTTCTAAACCCATATACATGAAATCATTTCTGTCGCTCCTCTTCTTCATCCTGATTTGTCAGATTGACCTAATTTCTCAGTGCATTGAAAACCCGCCGGGAAGCTTTAAGTGGGTTGACGTTAATGGTGGTCCCTGCGGTAACAGCCTTCCAACATCTGTGCCTTTTCTCAGGATCACCCCCGATGCCAGATCTGGATCTATGGGAGAAGCAGGTGTAGCACTGGGACCTGGCAACTCAAGTATGCATTTTAACACAGCGACTTTGGCAAAAGCTGAATCTGATGCCGGGTTTGGATTATCCTTTTCCCCCTCACCTCTGTATTTTGATAGTAATAGGTTTACCAGTGGATCACAAGCTACCAATTACTTTGGCTATTTATCAGGATACAAGCACCTGGGTTCGAGACACACAATCGGTGCAAGTATTCGCTATTTCCATGCCAGCAACATACCTGACTATGGAAAACTAAACGACCTTGAATTTGCCCTTGGTTATGCTTTTGAAATCAATGATCGATTATCCCTTGGCTTCAATGGTAAATATATTACCACTCATCCTGATGGCACTTCCTCCACTGGTAGCACTTTGGAAAAAGGTCAGGCAGCTGCTATGGACCTATCTGTGTTCTATCAACTACCGTTTGAGCATAGTAACCTGAACTTTGGACTGGCACTTTCCAATTTGGGAACAAAACTTAAGTATGATGACGGAACAAAGGACTACCTGCCAGCAAATTTCGCTCTGGGTGCATCCTGGGAGAAAGTATTTAATCAAAACCACAAATTGACCTTGACTACCGACATCAATAAATTGATGGTCCCCACACCCCAGCATGAATTTGACGATTCCAACCCCCAAAATGGTGTACCCGATTGGAGGGAGCAACCTGTGTTTTCTTCCATAATAAATTCATGGTCCGATGCTGAGGGTGGCCTCACCAAGGAATACAAGGAATTTGCCATTTCGGTTGGAGCGGAATATTTATATAAATCGAAGTATGCCCTTCGTGCAGGGTACTACCGCAATTCTCTGGAGCGATTCCCCGATCATTATATGACCATGGGTCTCGGAGCTAAATTAGGACAGGTAAATATTGATGCATCTTATTCCCTGAGTATCGCGAAAAAGTCTTTTGTAAACTTTCCTAACGGATTGGGACTTACTTTGGGAATAAATCTGAATAAGTAGGGAGAGGTATTATGGTACTTTGGTTTGGTGGTATTATGGTTTTATGGTAGTGCCCCCTCATGAAATAGACTAAACCTCTCAACATCTAAACCGAGAAGAGCCATAGCGGGAGGAAGGCGTTGGGCATTGGGCTTTGGGTTTTGTGTGTCCTCATGAAATAGACTAATACCTCTCAACGCCTAAACGACTAAACCGAGCACAAGCCTTAGCGGGCGGAGGGTTCAACTGCGCAGAGCCTGGCGGGGAGCAAAAGACTGTTAAATTTTCATCCCCCAACAATCTACCCACCTGCCCCCCGTTCTACCATTGCAGCCCTTACTCTGAACCCTGTTTCTGATGAAAAGAACACACCTTCTTTGCTGCCTGTGTCTATTTGTGTGGTTTAAAACCAGCTCACAATGCATTGAAATTGAGCCACCTGGCGGCAATTGGCATGACATGTCGGGTACACCCTGTGGCACGAGTATACCAACCATGGTTCCCTTTCTCAGACTGACTCCGGATGCCCGATCCGCTGCCATGGGCGAAGCGGGGGTAGCACTATCTCCTACTGGAATTAACATGCACTTCAATATGGCTGCATTAGCTCAAGCAGCCCGGGATAATGCTATATCTCTAAGTTTTTCTCCCTATCCCTCCCTCTTGGACCAAACCAATTACTTTGGCTACTTCTCCGCATTCAAGCATATGGGAAGGAGACATACGATAGGCGCAAGTATCCGGTATTTTCACTGGGACGCCGTTCCTAAATTTGGAAATATCAATGACCTGGAATTTGCCATAGGATATGCTATTAGTCTTAGCGAGCAATTTTCCTTTGGAATCACCGGCAAATATATTTCATCTAATCCGCAAAGGAATTCAACTCCAGGTGGAACAGAACTAAAAACCGCAAGATCAGGTGCCCTCGACCTTTCTCTATTTTATTATCTACCATTGCAGAAAAGCCAGTTTAATTTCGGATTGGCACTTTCCAATATAGGGTTTAAGATGGGATACACAGAAGACTGGAAAGATTATCTTCCGGCCAATTTTGCACTTGGGGCCGCATGGGAAATCCATTTTAATGAGTATAGTCAACTGACATTTACTTCCGATGTCAATAAATTAATGGTTCCCACTCCCCAATACGACCCCAAAGACCATAACCCCCAAAATGGCATTCCCGACTATAGGGAAAAACCGGTTCTATCATCCATCATAACTTCATGGGTGGACGCACCTCAGGGCGATTCAGAATTTAATGAGTTTACATTCTCACTAGGGAGTGAGTATGTTCTCAAAAAAACATACACTGCCCGTGCCGGCTATTTTTGGGAACACCCTACAAAAGGATATTACCAATTTTTCACCTTTGGTCTTGGATTTAATCCTGGTAAATTTAGCCTGGATGCATCATATTCAATTAATATAAGCAAGACACTGATCGGCAGAGATCATCTGGATATTTTTCGAGTTTCTTTTTCTGTAAATTCGATTTAAGTCAATACGATTATTGATTGAAATCTAACTCTAATAAAAGCCATATGAAAACAATTACCCTCGTAGTTTGCTTATTCCTTACAATATCGTCCCTGATTGCTCAGGATAAAAATTTTGCTGTTGAATTACTGGTGAGTCCGTCATTGACCACACTGAGAGGAAATCACATAGTAAATAGTTTCAATGCCAATCACAGTTTATCTCCAGGTATATCAATTCAGTACTTCATGTCAAACCAACTGTCGATAAGTACTGGCTTTGTCCTGGAAAAAAAAGGTTCAAAATATGAGATAATTCATGCAGTTGATAACCTTCTACCCGCTGGTCCGGTTGAGGGTCAGATAAATTCAAGATACTTGACATTGCCCGTGTCCATATCTTATCATACTGGAAAAAATATTGACATCTATTTTGGAGGAGGAACATTTTTTGGATTTCTGCTAGAAAATGAAATCATTAACAAATCTTCTGTTAACGGCATTGAAATATCCGGGGATATGACCGATGATTTTAAGAGAATCGACCTGGGACTTGTGATAGCATGTGGGGTAAACATTCCGATTGGAAAGTCCTTCGCCATTGATTTGGGAATACGAGATCACCTCGGACTATTGAACACCAGCAAGGAAAAAGCCAGCGATGGAGGTTCCGTTAAAACAAATGTACTTGGTTTGGTTGCTGGTTTGAAATACTACTTGTAGCCGAGAATATATGTTATCATGTTAAAATTCACCATGAATAACTCGTTTTTCATTGCCCTTCTACTCTTGATGTCCTGCACAGCAGGAAATGATTCTGAAAAAAACCAGACCATCATGGGGACAGTAACAGACATAACCGGCAATGCAATTCCTGACACTCGGATTGAACTATTACAAACCACTCTTATTACTAATCTTACCGACAACAACGAAGGGTTTGAAGAAGCGGAGGAAGTAATTGGTTGGGCTAAATCTGATGATGATGGGTTCTTCCAAATTCAAGTCATGGGCGGCTCGGGATTATGTGCCATGCGGTTGATCAGCCCGGAATATCAGCTTTACCAAAATGATTTTATCATCAGTGACCTGGATACGACCAAATTGGGTGCGATAATATTGCGAAAGGTTGAAAACCGCAATTCAAGTACAGTTCCATTCCAGTAGCTCTAATTACAACTAATGAGTGGGAACAACATTCACCGCTTGTCATTTATGAACCATAGGATCATTTCTACCAAACTTGATCTCATCTTTTGCTTAGACGACGATACCTGTTTTCGAAAAAAGTATTTTCTTTAATTCCGGCGTTGATTTCGCATCAATCAGATTTAGGGCTTTAACATGGCACAGCCTTTCAACAAGACTGATCCCAGCAACTGTGTTAGTAGCCACTCCTGTCACAATATCGGGGATCAGATCAAAGGCATGCATTAGTCCCAGTACAGCGTAAGGATCCGATGCGGCAAGGACGGTACATTTAATGTGTTCACGTATTGCTTCAATGGCGATGTCACCATTGTAGGGTTCCAATGGAGATGATCCGATTTCAATAATGGCGATGTCTGCCTGGCAGGCTCCGATTTTAGAAAGTAACTGCCCCAAGATCTCGCGATATTCCTGCCTGGGATAGATCGAAGAAGGCAAACCGACATCCACAAAATCCATTACATCATCAGCGCCTACATCTTTGATGGCCAGTATATCCTTGTATCGTCCCGCTCCTGCTAGTTTGGCACCCACTACTCTACAGCCTGCGGATTTAAATAAATTTGTTACGACACGCGCTGAGGTAGTTTTTCCAGCTGACATCGAGGTGCCTACAAACAAAATTACAGGAGTCTCAAAAGTGAGATCGTCTACGGTTTTTACAAAACTCCGCATCGTAACCTTCTGTTGTTGCCGAAAGGCATGCCCCTCATAGGCAACTCGTTTTAAATTTGGAATGAATGTAGATTTAGAAGTCAGTTTGCCAAATAGTCCTGCACCCGTAAGTATGTGCATGTTGAGATCTTCTTTCACACTGCGCCAGCTGCCCGTTGCCTCCAGAGTAGCATAGCGTTCACCCAAAGCACCAACTACAAGTTCACCGCCAATAACTCCTCTCATTCTGCCATTGGGAAGTTCCAATTGCAGTGTGTTACTTCCGGGATCCAAGATTCTGCCAACTACATAATCACCAGTATCCCAATCTTCGCGATCCAATTTCCTGCAAGAGAACTCTCTCTCACTGAGGTCAGAAATTCTGGTTAAAGAGGTAAAGATGTACCGAGGATCTATCATGTTTTTTCAATTCGTTTTTTCTACTGATTCAGACAGCAACAGCAGTGTGAGTAAAGCCGTCCGCTCGATCAATTGATCGGCGAAAATGTATTCATGACTCGCGTGTGCTCCATCTCCAGTGGTCCCCAATCCATCCAAGGTGGCGGTGTACATGCTGGTCGTATTGCCATCCGATCCACCTCCTGCCATCGCTTCTTCCAGGTTTAGTCCAAGCAACAACGCTTTTGATCTTGCTAGCTTCCAGAGTGTTTGGTTGCGCCGGGTAGGTTCCATCGGAGGTCTGCCTATATCCCCTTCGATCTTGATTTCCACATCGGACATTGTCGGTTCCAGACCCAGAATCTTGTCCTTAATCTCAATGCCATCCTCCAGGGTCTTCACCCGGACATCTACAACCGCTTTACTTTCAGGTGCCACTACATTGGGAGAAATCCCCCCCTGGATCGTGCCCACATTTACCGTAATGCCTTTATCCAGGTCATTCATAGCGTACAATCTTTGCACCTGGTGTGATAATTCTACAATGGCATTGACACCCTTTCCGGGATCCAATCCAGCGTGGGCCGCTTTGCCGATAACCGTAATTTCAAAACGTCCCAGTCCCTTTCTCGCCGTCTTAAGTTTTCCTTCCAAACCTAATGGGGGTTCCATGATGAATGCACGCTCTGAGATCCTGGCCAGACGCTCGATCGCATACCTGCTTTCTCTACTACCAATCTCCTCATCTGAATTAATCAGAATGACAGGACAGAGTGGTGGAGTAAGCCCGATAGCTTCAATGGTCTTGAGGGCGAAAATGAGCTGAGTTAATCCCGCTTTCATGTCGTAGATGCCGGGGCCGGTTATCTTTCCACCTTCTTCCACAATGGGCATCTGTTTGAGAGTATCTTTCTGCCAAACAGTATCACAGTGCCCTACCATTAACTGTAAAGGTTTCGTCTTATCTCGTTGGTGGGGTCGGGCATAGAGAAATCCTCCGGTAAGCTTTCCTGGCATTAATTCCGTGTGAAAATGCAATCCTTTTAGTGAATTATCCAGGAACTGTAGGATGGCCTTTTGAGAGATAGGGTCCCGAGATGGCGATTCGAGACTAACCAAACTCTTCAATAATGCTACCATTTCTGCATGAATGGATTGCAGATAATCCATGATCTGTGCGGTGGTATGTGCGTCATCTTTCATCGCTTAAAGTCTTTCGGGAAAGGAAAATTGTAGGTGTTCGAAATGTTTGCAAATCGACCCATTGCAATGTAAGCCAGCAAGGGATGTTTTTGCAGCTGATCTGCT
>JAUILF010000321.1 GCA_030433135.1 Bacteroidia bacterium
CGAGGGATTGGTTTGCTTGAAGGTCCGGGATATTGGGCTAAAGCCCTATTTGCTTTCGCCTTTTAACCGGCAGCTAAAGCAGCCGGTAAAGGAGGTATTTGTAATCTTGAGAATTCGGTCCAGCTGCAGAAAAGCAACTTCCACTATTTGGATATGTCGGGCTGCCGCTACAGCTTGAGTCGAGGGCGTGGTTTGCTTGAAAGGTCCGGGGATATTGGGCTAAAGCCCTATTATCTTAAAGCCTTCGTTACCGGCCGTTAAAGCAGCCGGTAACGGATAAGGTGTCCCGGCCCAAAAAAAAGAGAGTACTAATCCTGTTTGGCAAAGACCTTTTTCAATATCTCGGAGGTCCTTTGACTGACATCGTTGCGAATTCCCTTTTCCTTTTCCTCAATTAGTGCAAACATGCCGTCCATAGCCTTATTGGTTACGTAGTCGTCCAGATCAGGATTGATCTTTTTAACCAGGGGCAGTTTGTTGTAGGCCGTCACGGCTTCATTCCACAAAGACCTTGCATTTACTTCATCCAGTGCATTGCCAATGATCGGGCGGAACTCCTTGTACAACGAATCATTGGTAGTCGTTTCCAGGTAACGGGTAGCTGCATCATCTTCCCCCGTAAGAATGTCGGTCACATGCTGAAAGGTAAGACCCTGAATGGCTGAGACGAATATCGGCTTTGCTTTCACAGCTGCCAACTCTGCCGCCCGGTTCATCCGTTCCACCAACTTTTGTTCTACATCCCCAAATCCGGGCACCATGGACAATTTACTGACTACCTGCTGTGCCTCATCCGGTAAAACGATCTTGTAGATGGACTTGTAATACCCATCCTCGGCGGAGAGAAAGTCCACAGCTTTTCCGGTACCCAGTTCGAGCGCTTCCTTCAGACCGCTGCCAATTTCCTCATCAGTCAGACCATCCCCATCGAGTACCTTCTTAGCTTTGTTAAAGAGATCATTCAACTGGGCATCGGCACTGGAAAAGCTTAGCCCAGCAATCAGAAACATCAACAGGAATTGTCGCATCGTTTTTTCGTAGTTGGTTCTTCTGTGTAACGATATTGGGGTGAAACAAGTTTGTGAGACCAGCTAAATACAGATCAATTAACTTTTATTTAGCAAGAATGAATGCATATGAAGGTTTACATTAGTGGGGCGGTTATGAGGGGATTGAGTTCTTTCTACTTTTCATAATTGGCCCAGAACTCCTGACTAGACATCATCTTACCGGCCTTGAGATCTTGCTCACCTAACTCAATATCCTTCTCTTGTTCTGGTGTAAGATCAGACCACCAGTCCCTGGAGGAATATGACTCCTTTAATGAGAGAAGGGATCCTAGTAGTGACACGTCTTCGATACTTTGTACCCATTGCGAAAGTTCCAGCCTTGCTGTTTCAGCATCCATAGCCACGTTTTCAAACTAAAATTACGAAAATTCACTCCACCTTCCGGTAGTCTCCCTTACTGAAGTATTTCTCTATCAGACAGTATAGGAAAATGAAAAAATACCGGCTACCCATTTCTTTTATGCGAAGATTGGACTTGCCATATCTGCGATTGGTCCAGCTGTTGGGTAGCACCGTATAACTATAGCCTCTGACGATAGCTTTTAGCGGTAACTCAAGCGTAAGGTTAAACTGGGGTGACAGAAAAGGCCGGAGACCTTCAATGGTTTCCCGGCGATACAGCTTGAAGGCATTGGTGACATCGTTGTATTTTAATCTGAATACAATCCGCACCAGGTTGTTAGCCAGGCGATTAAGGAAGTACTTAACCCTTGGATAATCTGTTACCTTCCCTCCCTGGATAAATCGGCTTCCAAAAACACAATCTACATTTTCTTCGATCATGGCCCGGTAGAATCTTACCAGGTCTTCTGCACTATCAGAGAGATCGGCCATCATGATGGCTATACAGTCACCTTGAGCCTGGTCCAGACCCTGTCTAACGGTCAGACCAAATCCACGTTCGCCCTGATTTTTCATGGGTTTGAGTTCGGATACAGTTTCTGACAGCTCCTCCAAAACCCGTTGAGTACCATCAGTCGAGTGATCATTTACCACGATGATCTCATGTGCAATCTTATGGAGTTTTAACTGATCATGAATGGCCTTTACCGTAAGTGGTATGGATTCCTCTTCGTTATAGGCAGGTATGACAACGGATAAAAACAAGAGTCATAAAGTTATCGAGGGCGCTAAAGTAGCACCTTTCTCAGGTTTCCCATATCAGATTGGATCCAGTTAAAAGTGTCTTCTACACTTTTGGCAACTGATCTATGAGGTCGCCAATCGGTATCCCCATATAGCAGTTGGTTATCGCCGTAGTAGATCCTTACATCAGCTCTTCGCGTCTCACTCTGTGACCGTAAATCAAGGTTATTTCCGGTCACAGCCTGGCAAAGTTGGGTGAGCTCCTGTAAAGATATGGTTCGGTCCATTCCTCCTCCAACCTGGTAAATAAGTTGTGTAAATCCAGGCCATTCATGGATTTGTTTGTCGAGGAGTTCTACAAGATCAGCGATGTGCAAAATGTCCCTTACCTGCTTGCCTTCTCCTCCGTACCCTATGTAGGCCAATGGTTGTTTCCAGAGATGTACTTTTAACCAGAAACAGACGATACCCTGGTCTATCTTGCCCATCTGACCCGGCCCGGCAATGACACCGCAACGGTTGATCATGGCCTGTACTCCATGGAAGGTACGATACTCTTCGATAAACATTTCCGAAGCCAGTTTGGATGCTCCGTAGTAGGATTTTGGACCGGATAAAGGAAATTGCTCCGTAATGCCTTGAAGTGAAAATCCCTCCATTTCATTGCTATCGAATTCGAATCGTGTCTGACCCTCTTTGAAAGGTATGGCATTGAGCTTTTGGTATGGATAAACCCGGCTGGTCGATAAAAACAGTAAACGGGCATTGTGCCTTTGAACCAGCTTCAAACAGTTGAGTGTTCCAATAAGATTGGTTTCAATGACATAGTCCGGTTGATCGTCCATTCCCGCCTGCACTGAAGGTTCGGCTGCTGCATCAATCAGGACATCAAATCCTCCAAGTGCCGCCAGCTCGGCAAAATTTCTGACATCACCCTTTACAACCTGTACACCATACTCTTTCAGGCTTGTTATGTGGTACGAAGATCCCTTTCGTACCAGGTTGTCAAAGGCAATGATCTGGTAATCGGGGTATTTCTGTTTGAGGTAACGACAGGTGTTACTTCCTACAAAACCACATCCACCTGTCACAATAATCTTCATGAAAAGAATTGGCTATTGACCGGCAATGATAACAAATCCCATTAATCGAATTTGCAGTACCAGTAGTATGGGGAAGCTGATGATGTTAATTCTTCATTTTGATCCTTAGTAAGTAACGGTCGGCAGTGATGTAGAGGTAGGACTCCGTATCGTCAAATGCACAATTTGCAGTCGCCTGCCCTGTCTTCAGTTTACCCAAAACCTTGCCTTCTGCCGAGAAAATCCAGACTCCGCCCGGACCGGTGGCAAACAACGTACCACTACTATGTACTTTCAGACCGTCGGGTAACCCTGGATCTTTACCCACCATGTCAGTCGCATCATAAAAAACCTGACCCTGCGTAATATTTCCCTCACCGTCCAGATCATATTGCATCCAGATCGCCATTTTCGGATGTGAATTGGCCACATACATTTTCCTCCTGTCCGGTGAAAATGCGATACCGTTTGGCCTGCTTAATGCATCGGTTAGTAGTTCAGCTTTTCCGGATGGCCCGACACGGTACACACCCTGGTAAGGGATTTCTTTGGCAGGATCGTTAATGTTCCCAACCAGTCCGTAGGGTGGATCGGTAAAATACAGCCATTCATCATTGAAGTAAGCGGCATCATTAGGGCTGTTAAATCGTTTGCCCTCATAGGTGCCCACTATGGTCTCATAGGTGGGTTCCGGATCATCAAAACTACCGGTGTATCGCGCCATTTGCCGGTCACCGTGTTGGCACAAAATCAGATTGCCTTCGGCATCAAGTAAAAGACCATTAGAACCAGGTTCCCCTTCTCTTGATGTACTGCCCGAATAGCCAGCAGGTTTGAGATAGAGGGATGGACCGTCCTTTTCAGACCAGGCAAAAATCGAATTCGGAGGGATATCACTGAATAATAACATCTTTTGAGAGGGTACCCAGACCGGACCTTCAGTCCAGTCATGACCATCAGACAGTACTTCCATTTCAGCATCGGCAGCCAGAAATTCATCCAACTGCGGGTCCAGACGTTCTATGGCTCCTACTGTTTTGCCCACGTCCTGGGCAAGTGAAAGTTGCAAAGAGACAGTACACAAGCAGAGAAGTAAAATGAATGATCTCATGGTTAAATGGCAATTAATGATGAATTTTTGAAGGTAAGGATTTCTTAATAATTGCTCCCACTGTGTAACGCACTCCCTTTTACATCAATACACCAATCGTTCTTTCAGATCTGTTTCAGAAATACTAACTTTAGATGGTATGGTAACAGTAAAATTTACAAGGGCATTGCGGAGGTTTTATCCCGATCTGGCTCCATTTGAGATGGAGGCAGATACCGTGGCCCAGATCGTGCAGGGTCTTGAGGAGAAGTATCCCGGTTTACAGAATTATATTGTAGATGAACAGGGTCATCTTCGTCAACACGTAAATATTTTTGTGGAAAACAGCCTGATCAAGGATCGAGAGACTTTAAATGACAAGCTGGATCCCGGCAATGAAGTATATATTATGCAGGCACTTTCCGGAGGATAATTCAAATAATATTTTCATGAGTAACAAAAAAGTACTGGTAGGGACCAGAAAGGGACTATTGGTCCTGGAGAAGAAATCCGGTGACTGGAAAATCATAGCTGATCACTTCATGGGTATTCCGGTCAATATGGTTTTTGAAGATTCGAGATCGAATACCTGGTGGGTAGCTCTGGATCACGGCCACTGGGGAAACAAAATGCATTATTCGAACGACCAGGGTGGTAACTGGACGGAGGTCGACGCGCCTCAATATCCCGAAGGTGAGTTTATGAAGGAAGATGTTCCGGCTTCTTTGAAATACATTTGGGCCTTTGCTCATGGAGGCAAAGATCACCCAGGAAGCCTCTTCGTAGGTACAGAACCCGGAGGTCTGTTTCATCGCAATGGAGATTCGACCTTTACACTCAATATGGGACTATGGAATCAACCTACAAGGATGAACAACTGGTTTGGCGGAGGGAGAGACTACCCCGGTATTCATTCCATAGTTGTTGACCCACGGGATAGCGATCACATCTATATTGGAATCAGTTGTGCCGGTGTGTTTGAAACGATGGATAGAGGAGAAACCTGGGCTATTCGTAACAAAGGCCTGAGAGCGGACTTTCTACCGGATCCCTATGCTGAGGTGGGACATGACCCCCATTTGTTGGTAGCTTGTGCTGCACAACCAGACGTAATGTGGCAGCAAAACCATTGTGGTATCTTCCGCAGTACTGACGGAGCTCAAAACTGGACCGAGGTATCAGAGGAGGAAGGTCCGGCAAAATTTGGTTTTGCCATCGCGGCAGATGCCGATAATCCGCAACGGGCCTGGGTTGCTCCTGCTATTAGCGACGAAACCCGGGTTGCCGTAGAAAAGGCAGTATGTATCAGCCGCACCGATGATGGTGGCAAAACCTGGCAGAGCTTTAGAAAAGGGCTTCCCCAATCCTACGCATATGACATAGTCTATCGGCACGCACTTATTGCCGATGGTGATGATGTTTTGTTTGGTACTACCACCGGCAATCTATTTGCTTCAGGTGATGGAGGTGAGAGCTGGACCACGGTTTCCAACTTTTTACCGATGGTCTATGGACTGACCTATATCTCGTGAGTAAATGTAGTGCGGGAATTCTGCTGTTTAGGTATGATCAGGAAAGATACCAGGTATTGCTGGGACACATGGGTGGACCTTACTGGAGTAAAAAAGATGAGGGAGCCTGGGTCATACCCAAGGGTGAGTACGACCCAGCTATCGAATCTCCACTGGATGCTGCTAAAAGAGAATTTGAAGAGGAGACCGGATTCGTACCGGTGGGACCTTATCATGATCTTGGCGAACTAAAACAGAAAGGTGGTAAAATGATAGCCATCTGGGCTGTGGAGGAAGATCTGGATCCTAATACATTCAGAAGCAATCACTTTGAAATGGAATGGCCACCGAGATCCGGTCAAATGAAGTCCTTTCCCGAATTGGACCGGGTGAAATGGTTTTCAATACCTGAAGCCAGGCAAAGTATTCTCAAATCCCAGGAACCTATGTTGGAACGATTGAGGCACTATTTGTCCGATGCACATACTCTGTAAGGGTCGATTGAACAGCATCAAATGGCCACTACAAAATGCCTGATTTGGGCCGGGTATTCTGAATAATAGTTTTTGTAGATTCGCCACGTCAACCCATTTTTCGATAATCAAGCTTATACTCAGCCATGATCAGAACTGGAATTATCCTGTTGTTTTGCCTCCTGTTTATTCCTGCTTTTTATGCCCAGGAAGATGAAAATCCAGATGAGAAAACCACTTTTGAGAAAACATCCTTTTCGGGACTCAAATTTCGCAACGTAGGCCCTGCGATTACCTCCGGAAGGATCTCGGACTTTGCTGTTCATCCCGACCATCCCAAGATCTATTATATTGCTACCTCATCCGGTGGTGTATGGAAGACTATTAACGCGGGTACGACTTTCCAGCCCATCTTTGATAGCCAGGGTAGTTACTCTATTGGTTGCATAACGATGGATCCGCAAAACCCCAATGTCCTTTGGGTAGGATCAGGTGAAAACAATAACCAGCGTAGTGTTGCCTATGGTGACGGCATTTACCTTTCCCGGGATGGAGGTAGTAGCTGGAAGAATATGGGTCTCAAGGAATCCGAACATATAGGTTCTATCATTGTGCATCCCGACAGTTCCAATGTAATTTACGTAGCAGCCATAGGTCCACTCTGGAGCGAAGGTGGCGATCGTGGTGTCTATAAATCGATAGATGGTGGTGAGACCTGGAAAGCGATACTCACTATTGATGAGCATACCGGAGTCAACGAACTGGTGATGGACCCAATGAACCCCAATGTACTCTACGCTTCTGCACTTCAGCGACGCAGGCATGTGTTTACCTACATCGGTGGTGGACCGGGATCGGCCGTTTACAAATCTGAAGACGGGGGTGCCACCTGGCAAAAATCCGGCAAGGGGTTACCCTCGACCACTCTGGGTCGTATAGGTATGTGTATTTCACCTGCCGATCCATCTATCCTTTATGCTATCGTGGAAGCTGCCGAAGGCAAGGGTGGATTTTATGTTTCTACAGATCGTGGAGCTTCCTGGTCCCGACGCAGCGGATACTCTACCAGTGGAAACTACTACCAGGAAATAGTGGCCGATCCGGTC
>JAUILF010000322.1 GCA_030433135.1 Bacteroidia bacterium
TCCACCGACGAAATCTTTTTGACGGTCAAGGGTATAGGTGGTCACGGAGCCCTACCTCATGCTTGTATCGATACTACATTGGTCACCTCTCATATATTGGTGGCTATGCAACAAGTAATCAGCCGACGAGCCGATCCAACCAAGCCAACGGTATTAACTTTTGGCAAGATTGCTTCTGTGGGTGGAGCCACAAATGTGATTCCCAGTGAAGTCAAGTTGGAAGGTACTTTTCGTACCATGAATGAAGCATGGAGAAGTAGGGCGCATACATTGATGCAGCAAATTGCATCCGGCGTGGCGGCTGCACATGGTGGAGAGGCTGACCTTCATATTGCAAAAGGCTATCCATTCCTTATGAATAACGAAGTTCTCACTAACCATTTTAGGGAGTATGCAGTTGAATACCTTGGTGAGGAGAATGTAGTGGATCTTCCTATTCGAATGACAGCAGAAGACTTCTCCTATTTTACTCAGGAAATGCCTGCCTGTTTCTACCGATTGGGTACCGGAAACAAAGGCAAGGGTATCACATCACCGATTCATACTTCCACTTTTAATGTGGATGAAGATTGTCTCAAGGTAAGTACAGGCTTGATGGCGCATTGTGCTCTATCTGAACTTGCCAGGAACTGATCCTGGTCTCCTGCGAAATTCATTAGTCCAGGCTTTGGTTATCTACCGCAGACATTGGAAGCCTGGCAGGGTTTAGTGCTTCACAATAATATTACGAGATATTGTAAGCGTTTTTCGGGAGAGAGATCAAATATTGAAAGTCCAGAAAAATTTTCATTAAATATTGGTAAATCAATGACTTATACATCATTGATTAAATATGTATTGTAATACCCTGCAAAATGATTGCAAATCTGCATGTATTTCCGTTTATTTACACATACAAATAAAGTGTAATTTATAACTACCTAACAAACAATAAGTTCAATGGCTAAGATCTTGATAGTTGACGATGAGGCATCGATTCGCAGGACGTTGCGTGACATTCTGGAATATGAGAAGTACGAAGTAGATGAGACCAAGGATGGGATGGAAGCCCTGGTCAAATTGAAAAAACAACAGTATGACGTTGTGATCATGGACATTAAGATGCCCAAAATGGATGGGATGGAAGCCCTGGAGCGAATTCAGCAGATAGCAGGTGATACGCCTGTTATTATGATCAGCGGACATGCCAATATTGATTCTGCTGTAGAAGCTGTTAAGAAAGGGGCCTTTGACTTTATCTCCAAGCCACCCGATCTCAACCGGATGTTGATTACCATCAGGAATGCCATGGATAAGAGTTCCCTGGTGACTGAGAAAAAAGTGCTGCAACGAAGGGTGTCAAAGGCCAAGGTTCAGGAAATTATAGGTAAGTCAGATGCCATCATGGGGATCAAATCTACCATTGAGCGTGTGGCCCCGACTGAAGCCAGGGTGCTGATCACAGGTAAAAACGGAACTGGAAAGGAGCTGGTAGCCAGATGGATCCATGAAAAAAGTAATCGTCTGGAACACCCCATTATTGAGGTTAATTGCGCCGCTATTCCTTCTGAACTCATTGAGAGTGAGCTGTTTGGTCATGAAAAGGGGGCTTTTACATCGGCAGTTAAGCAACGAATTGGAAAATTTGAGCAGGCCAATGGAGGTACTTTATTCCTGGATGAGATTGGAGATATGAGTTTGTCGGCTCAAGCCAAAGTATTGCGTGCTCTTCAGGAAAATACGATCACCCGGGTGGGAGGAGAGAAATCCATTTCTGTTAATGTGCGGGTTATTGCGGCTACCAACAAGGATCTGCGTAAGGAAATCAGAGCTGGAAAATTCCGGGAAGACCTATATCATCGCCTGGCTGTAATTATCATACAGGTTCCTTCATTAAACGAACGTAAGGAAGATATACCTCTGCTGGTAGAGCATTTTAGTAAGCTCATCTGCGAGGAATATGGTGCTCCGGTCAAGAGTTTCAGTAAGGATGCCATGCAGGCACTACAGGATGTGGACTGGAGCGGTAACATCAGGGAGCTGCGTAATGTAGTGGAACGCCTGATCATACTTTGTAGTGATACCGTGTCCAAGGTTGATGTCCTGAATTATGTGGTTCCAAGCAGCCGTAAAGGGCAACTGCCATTTCCTACAATTTTTGATAAATTTAAGGATGCAGATGAACTGACGGATTTTATCAATGAAGCCTATACCAAGTATAAATCCGAATCACGAATTTGAGACACTCTCTGAGTATCAAAAAAGCATAAGGGATAAAACGGGGTGATGATTTCTTACCCCGTTTCCTGTTTTTGCAACACCGATCTGAAAGATACCCTGGCCCGATAATGACAACTTTATTATCATTGACACATTATGGCTGAGCATTTAAAAAAGGAGCGCAAGAAGTGGTCTCATATGAAAGGAGAGAATTCCTGGACCATGTTTAAGGTAGTTGCGGAGATGGTTGATGGGTTTGAGAAATTAAACCGGATCGGACCCTGTGTCAGTATTTTTGGTTCGGCCCGTACCAAACCCGAACATAAATATTACAAGCAGGCATTGGCCATTGCCCGGTTACTGATTGACAATGGCTATGGGGTTATTACCGGTGGAGGCCCGGGAATTATGGAAGCAGGAAATAAAGGCGCTTTTGAAGAAGGTGGGACCTCGGTAGGTGTCACCATCGAATTGCCCATGGAGCAAGGTACTAATCCCTACGTTGATCCGGATAAGTCGATACCCCATCGATATTTCTTTGTCCGTAAAGTCATGTTTGTAAAATATGCACAGGCATTTGTCGTCATGCCGGGTGGATTTGGCACGCTGGATGAGCTCTTCGAAATTCTCACCCTGATACAAACTGGTAAGAGCAGATGCATTCCTATCATTCTTGTGGGTAGTGAATTCTGGAGTGGGTTGCTGGGTTGGATCAAGGAAGTACTTTTGGCAAAACACGAAAATATCAGTCCCGAGGATCTCGATTTATTCAAAGTCCTGGATGATCCACAGGAGGTAGTGGATGAAATAAACCGATTTTACGAGGATCGTGAAGGAGAACTTGAACCCAATTATGAATTGGAGTGATCACTGCAAATCGGTTGCGGAAACAGATTCTTAATTAACAAAGATCCAACTCAGCCCTATTCTGAAAAGAAAGTCAGGCTGCGGATAGCGGCTGGTCTGAATATATACGTCCTTTCGCAGCGGTTGCAGGATGTTTTCTAACATGGCAAAAAATCTCAAATAGCGGACCTGGAAGGAAAGGTGGTAATCGAGATCGGGGTAGAAGGGTATCTCAAAACTGTCATCCAGAGCAAACTGTGCCAGATGCGGCATGTAAGTAAGTCCGTAATAGCCCTGGTTTAGCCTCACATCAAACCCGGTTTTGAAGTCCATCACGTTATTAAAAATTCTTCCCTGGTAATACAGGCTATGCTCGGTAAACCAGCCCGGGATCCGAAAAACGTCGGAATTGCCCGTGGCCTGTAGTGTAACCTTGTTTTCATTGTACATTCTACCGAGCCTGAAAGCCTTGTATACCTTCAGGTAATTTAAAGTAGCTACAGAAGGGTCTTGCCGGGCAAATCCCTCTGTATCAAAAAAGATCTGGTTTGAGGTAATTACCTGACCGGCAGTCACCTTAAAGCGAATTAAAGGCAACTCGTATTGTACCTTCAAATGGTTGGAAAAGGCAGTTTTAAAGTCGTTGTCCCAAATTTCAATTTGACTAAGCCATAGATTCTGTTCGATTAGGGATGGGGGCCTGTTGTTGATGGTCAAAGCTCCTCTAAGCATACCAAATTTTTGCAAATCAAGAGAGAGGAGACCATTAACGATGTATCCGGCAGTTTGCCGGTTGACATTGATTTCTGCGTTTGACTTGAGTTGAATTCGATCACCCAGCGTCCAGTCCAGTTTACCCTGTGCACGCCATTCAGTAAGCTGGAAAGTACGTGGTTCCTGTTCAATATGATGAATGAGATTTTTTAAGCCAAGTACAAATTTCCGACCGTCTGACCTTCCATTAAATGCTATATTAAATTCATTGATGATCTGATTGTCCTTGAGAAAATGTCGCATACCGCGATCATCCTGAAGCAGGGTTCCATAGTATTCAGCGTTAGGGTCTGTATCGGAGAACCTGTATAGCCGATTGTCAAAACGAAGGACATATTCTGCCAGCAAACCACGATCAGTTGCTGAGGTGTCGAGATCCGATAGTCGGTAACTTCCTTTCAACTGGTACACGCTGTGTTGATCGCGAGTTTGAGCTGCGTTGAGTGCTACAGGTATAGCCACCCTTTCTTCAAAAAGGTCTTCATCAAACAAGGTGTCGGTGGTAATCCCACCATTGTTTTCCTGGTCATAGACATTGGCGTAAAAGGTGGCAAAGACCTGCAATTTCTGATCTTCACTTTGGTACCAGATACCTGCACCCAGATTGGTGTTGCGTCCTTGTTGTCGATCGTAGCTGCCCAGGTTACTATATCTGTGGAAGTCAATGGCAAACTGGACTCTGTCCTTAAAATTGCGGGCAAACAGCCCCCTGAAGATTCCGTCGTTTTGTGTCTGTCCCCGGGTGTAGAAGGCAGTGGTCAGGGCTTTTTCAATGTCGAAAAACCGGAAATTGTGATCATCGATGCGATAAGTCTCGTATCGGTTAAGACCCAATTGAAACCCTGAATGGGTTTTAGGAGCAGCTATCAGGTTGCGAATAGGGGACCCCGGGTATCCAAGGTTGAGGTAAGTTTCACCCAGCAAATGACTTTCATCAAACTCATGAAAGTAGCGAATCAGTGTATCCTCGAACACGTACTTACGGACTGGATTGTCCAGATAGAAAAACCTGGCATCCAGCGTGTCTTCGGTATGTGTATGATCGTCAAATGTCGGAGTTTGCTCACCGGAAGGTCGGTTATTGGGCGTTATCTGGGCAACAGCTTGATATTGAATAAGGAACAATATGGTCAACCAGAGGTACTTCACTAATAACTTGTTATCGATTTCTAAACGATCAATGATGGCAAAAACCTCGATCGTTTTTCCTTGCAAATGTCGATGAATCCTTATAACTCAGGAAGCACAGCAGGGTTCATGCCCATGCTGGAGAAACCTCCATCGTGATAAAGGTTTTGCATCGTGATCATCCTGGTGAGATCCGAAAACATCGCGACACAAAAATCTGCACATGAGTCTGCAGAAGCATTTCCCAGTGGTGACATCTTATCAGCGTAATCAAAGAAATCATCGAACCCTTTGATGCCTGAACCTGCCGTTGTCTTGGTTGGACTCTGTGAAATGGTGTTAACTCTTATTCCCTTCTGGGCACCCAGGTGGTAGCCAAAACTTCTGGCAAAAGACTCCAGCAATGCTTTGGCTTCGGCCATTTCACTGTAGTCTGGAAAGACCCTTTGAGCGGCAATATAGCTCAGGGCCAAAATCGAAGCACCATCAGCTAACATATCTTTCTTTAAAGCCGTTTGCATAATCCGATGGAATGATATGGCCGAGATGTCCAGCGACTTCTGCAACCAATCATAATTCAGATCCGTGTAGGGTTTGTTCTTCCTCACATTAATACCCATTCCGATGGAATGCAGGATAAAGTCGATTTTTCCTCCAAGGGTGTCGACACTCTTCTGAAACAACGCTTCGAGATCATCCATATTGGTAGCATCAGCAGCAATTACACTTGCATTGACTTTCTCACCCAGGCTCTGTATTTGCCCCATTCTCAAAGCCACCGGTGCATTGCTTAATACAAATGATGCTCCGTGCTGGTGGCATTTTTCTGCTACCTGCCATGCAATCGACTGCTCATCAAGTGCTCCGAAAATGATACCCCTCTTACCCTTTAATAATGTATCTGACATATTTATTTTTTTACTTCCTCAATAATGCTTGAGCCCCGGGATTGATCTCCGTTGGTCCATTGCCATTCTTCATAAAGCCTTATCCTGCCATCAACCACTTCAGCCTTAGATTGGCAATGTCCGGTCCTGTATTGGCCATTTTTGTCATAGTGCGCATAATGAAAGTCCAATTTGATCTCCTCTATGACTTTACCAATCAGGACTCCGGCACTTACACCCCCTCCGGAATAGGAACCCCAAAGATAGTCATCAACCTGATGGTAATAAAACCTCGTTTCATCGGAGACATCTCCGGATGCTACATTTTGCAGAGCTCTGAATGTTTTTCCGTTGAAATTCATTTTCCGGTTATTGGGTGATTAACTCTCTCGCACTGGTAATTGCTGCTTTACTCGGAGGGCTGGAACTCAACATGGTCGCAATTTCGACGATTCTTTCCTGTTCCTCCAGGTTGGTGACCTTAGCAATGGTACGGCCACCGGCAATGTCTTTGTAAACACGGAAATGCATATCGGCTTTGGCTGCTACCTGAGGTGAATGAGTGATGGATATCACCTGGTGGTTTGATGCCAGTGATTTTAGTAATTGACCCATTTTCAAGGCAACATCCCCGGACACACCGCTATCTATTTCATCAAAAATCAACGAGGGCATATCGAGCTTATCAGCAACCAGGGATTTAGTGACAAGTGATAATCTTGAGATTTCACCACCGGATGCTACTTCTCTGATGGTTCGATAACTGCTTCCCTTGTTTGCCGCAAAAAGGAACAGAATATCGTTCCGCCCATATTTATTGAGTTCCCCGGTATCTTCAATCTGAACCTTGAAAGATGCATGTTCCATTTTGAGCGATTTGAGCAACTCATTGACATCCTTTTCAAAATTGGGGGCAGCGGCTCTGCGCCGGTCATTCAGGTCTGCAGCGATTTTGTCCAGTTGTTGATCTAACTGATGAAGGGTCTGTTCCCGGGCAGCAATTTCTTCATCCAGGTTGTCGAAATCCATGAGCTGTCTGCCAAAGGTGGATTTTACCTCTTCCAGCTCAGCTACATCCTCCACCTGATGTTTATGTATCAGGTGGTTGATTTGATCCAGGCGGGTACGTAATTCCTGGATCTTTTCGGGATCATACTCGGTATCATCTCTGATCGATCCGGCCTCTGCGGAAATATCCTCCAGGTCCAGGATCACTGAAAGCAGTCTGTCCTTAAGTTCGGCAACTGACTTACTGTAGGGTACGAGGGGGTTAAGTTGGTTTTGAAGGGACTTTAACTGGTCCACAACTGATTGTTCGTCTTCACTGATCAGTTGCATGGCTGCATTCATGCTTTGCAGAATTTCCTCTGCATTTTCAAGTGTGGATAGGTGGTCCTCGAGGTTGGCATCTTTGGTGGGGTCAACATCCACTGCTTCCAGTTCGTCCAGCTGAAATTGGATATAATCACGTTTTTTTTCAGCTTCCCTGAGCTCATGTTTGATCTCCTCCAATTTGCGTTCCGACAGTCTCTTCTCCCTGAAGAGTTGTATGTACTCCAGGTATGAAGAAGTGTTACCGGC
>JAUILF010000323.1 GCA_030433135.1 Bacteroidia bacterium
AGGATTGAAGCCGAATTGGAAAAAATTGAAATAAATCCGGATTTCAGGTATAAAAGGGCCACCAAAAAAAATAAGGTCGGAGATCCCAACAGTCGCTATTATAAGGCGAAAAAGCAGATGCAGCAGTTGAGAGCAGGAGTAGAAGCCTTCCAGCCTTTTCAAGGTCTCATGCTCCGAAATGGCCGGTACGATTTTGACGATATGATTCACTGGGTAAAGAAAGCTTTTGAGCAAAACGAAATGTTGAAAAGTGAGTACCAGGAACGCTTTCAATATCTGCTCGTTGACGAATATCAGGATACTAATGGATCTCAGAATCAGATTATTGAACTGTTATGTGATTTTTGGGAAAGACCCAACCTGTTTGTCGTAGGAGATGACGACCAGGCTATATTTCGGTTTCAGGGTGCTAATGTTGAAAATCTGATCCAGTTGCACCAACAGTATGACCCCGAGGTCATTGTGTTGACAGAAAACTATCGTTCGTCCCAGCAGATTCTTGATGTAGCTCATGGCGTCATAGGATACAACACCAAGCGGTTGGCAACTGAGATCCCGGGTGTTTCGAAGGTGCTGAGAGCACAAGATACTGTGCAAGGGTCCATTCCTCGAGTCAATCGATATCTCAACGTAATTCAGGAAGAGGCAGATTTATTTAACCACCTGAAATCACTGGTAGACAATGGCGTGAAAGCCAATGATATCGCCGTTATATACCGCAAGCACCACCAGGCAGAAAACTTGATAAAAGCACTGAGTCAGGGGGCAATTCCGGTCGATGTCAAGCAAAGGACTGATATCTTACATGAGCCCTTGATCATGAATCTGGAGAAGATTCTACAGTATCTCCAGGGTGAAATGGATAAACCTGGTCAAAATGACACCCTGTTGTTTGAAATCATGCACTACAGGTTTTTTGACCTTTCCCCCCGGGATGTTGCCAGGGTTTCTATGTATTGTTGGAAGGACCGGCGTGATAGGGTGTCGCTGCAACGTACCATCTCAGACCTGGATATACTTGCCTCCCTGGATCTGGTCAATATGAATGCCTTTATCAGATTCAATGACACGCTGCAGTACCTGGTGAGGCAGATACCTCATGTAACACTCCAGGTGTTTCTGGAAAAGTTGCTCAAGCGTGGAAATATCTACCGGGAGATCATGTCTGCTGATCATCGTATTTACCTCATTCAGGTATTGGGCACCTTTTTCAATCATCTGAAAATCGAGTGTCGTCGGACCCCGGACCTCAAGCTCAGCGATTTCCTGCAGAACCTCAGCCAAATGCGAGAGATGAGCATTACCCTTCCGATGCACAACCTGATGCGTTCGAAGGACGGCATCAATTTTCTGACTGCTCATGGAGCCAAGGGATTGGAGTTTGATCATGTATTTCTTATAGGCTGTACCAGGAACCATTGGGACGGTCAAAAGCCGGGCAATTTCTTTCAGTTTCCTTTGCCTTCTACATTGACAGACCTCAGCTCTGAAAGTGATGTGGAAGACGAAAGGAGACTTTTCTATGTAGCCCTTACCAGAGCTAAGAAGAGTCTGACTATTAGTTTTTCTGAGGAGAGATTGAATGGTATGCCAGCTGAGCCATCCCAGTTTATTGGTGAGATGCAGACTGGGGCGAAAGTCAGGGATGAAGAAAAGTTGGTTCAGGAGGGTAAGACCGTATCTTTCTATGAAGATCTCATTAGTCCATCTGAGCGCAAGATGCCCATGATTGATCCTGAGCTTATTGATAAGGCACTGGAACGATTTGCCATGACTCCTACAGCTTTGAATAAATATCTCCAGTGTCCACGTACCTTCTATTTTGAACATATTTTACGTGTTCCCCTGGCCAGCAGCCCTTACCTGGGATTTGGAAATGCCGTTCATGAGGCACTGCAGAAGGTGATTGAAGGCTATATTGAAAATGGAACCCTCTCTGATGAAAAGTTGATAGATTATTATCTGGATGCCATGCGGAGGTCCAAAGCCAATTTCACTGAAAAAGAGTATGATAGTTACCTGAGGCACGGAGAGAATATTCTTCCATCTTATCTGGAATTTAAAAGGGAAGAATGGCAGAAAGCAAGATCCCTGCATGCTGAGAGATCGGTTCACTCAGTCACTCACCGGGGTGTTCCTTTAAAGGGAAGGATAGACCTGGTCATCAGAAAACAGAATGGCGAGGTTCAGGTTGTTGACTTTAAGACGGGCAAAGCTCATAGGGACAAGCTCAAGATTGCTAAAAACAGGGATGAAATGGGAGGTGATTACTGGCGCCAGATCGTCTTTTACAAGATCCTACTGGAGGCTGATGACCACGCCGATAAGCGCATGGACCAGGGAGTCATGAGTTTTGTTGATCCCGGAGACAAAGAAGAATTCAAGGAGGTGTCATACCTGGTGGATTTTGGTCAGATGGATTTTGTTTCGGACCAGATCGTAGGAGCATATGAAGGCATGAAGAGCCACCGGTTTGACATGACTTGTGATAATGAAAGGTGCACATGGTGCTCTTTTGTGAAGAATGATTTTACCTTGCCGGAGGAGATCATTCCCACAGCAGATGACCGGCCGGAAGAACCAGTTTTCCAGTTCGACGAACTCACCGGGCAGTTTGATCTGGGGTTTTGAATTTCAGTGCCACACAATTGTGGATGAAACAAATTTGACATTTATTGAAGTATTCCATCGAGTCTTCTAATCCCTCAGATGTACGGGAATTTCCTATTTTTCGACGCAATTTGATAAACCGGGATTATGTATTGGGATTTCGTTATGAGGGCCAAATAGGCAAGAAAGACGGGGACTCCAAGGACTTTTTGACTCATGAGCGAACGATCTCGCTAGAGTCGAGTACGACAGTGCTCGAAGTGAGGGAACCGCGAAAGCGGGTGGGTTGGCCATGGTCACCATCATGGTGAGAATCAAAAAGTACTTATGTGCCCGTATTTGCAGCATATTTGGTTCGTAATAGTAATTCTAATGCATATTCCCGGATAAAGCTCAACAATATGATGCGACTGTTCCTGATCCACTTTGTTACAATGATTTTTGTCCTTCCTGCCTTATCTCAAAAAGAGATATCCCTTTCGAATTTTGAGCACTATCCGGGCTATGTTGATTTCTACTGGGATGATGAATCCGGGAAGGTTTATCTGGATATTACCAGTTTTGATGAGGAATTTCTTTACAGTACGGCTTTGTCTGCCGGAGTTGGTTCTAACGATATAGGCCTGGACAGGGGACAATTGGGTGGTGAACATGTGGTTACATTTACTCGTATTGGAAATAAGATTTTGCTCAAGGAAAAGAACCTGGGATATAGAGCTGATAGTGACAACATAGAGGAACAGAAAGCGGTTGAAGAGGCTTTTGCCACTTCCGTTTTATGGGGATTTACCATCGCCGATACCACAGAAAACGGTTTTCTGGTAGATGCCAGTAAATTCTTTTTGAGAGATGTGCATGGAGTGTCAGAACGTCTGGCAGGACGCAATCAGGGCACTTACAAGGTCGATCCCAGTCGTTGTGCCATGAACCTGGATCGAACACGTAACTTTCCGCAGAATTCAGAATTTGATGTGTTGATCACCTTGACCGGGCAGGCAAAGGGGGCATACATTCGATCGGTTACCCCCAGTCCTGATGTGGTTACAGTGCAACAGCATCATTCCTTCATCCAGCTTCCCGACGATGATTATCAACCGCGTGCCTTTGATCCCAGAAGCGGATACTACCCGATTTCGTATCACGACTATGCCACTCCGATTGATGAGAAAATTGTCAAGAGGTTTATTAGGCGGCACCGTTTAGAAAAACAGGACCCATCAGCAGAATCGAGCGAAGCCGTGGAGCCTATCGTTTATTATCTTGATTCCGGCACTCCTGAACCGATCCGGTCTGCCTTGCTCGAAGGTGCAAGTTGGTGGAATCAGGCTTTTGAGGCAGCGGGATACCAGAATGCCTATCGTGTTGAAATAATGCCGGCGGATGCTGATCCGATGGATGTGCGTTATAATGTAATACAATGGATCCACAGATCAACTCGAGGCTGGTCATATGGCAGTTCAGTCATTGACCCCCGTACGGGTGAGATCATCAAGGGACATGTGTCTCTGGGGTCTCTGCGCGTTCGGCAGGATTACTTGATTGCACAGGGTCTACTCGCAGTATTCGGAGGAGGTGCTGACAATAGTCCACTGGTAGAACTAGCCCTTGCGAGACTCAGACAACTATCCGCACACGAAGTTGGACACACACTGGGCCTGGCCCACAATTTTGCTGCTTCCACCAATCAGAGGGCGTCAGTCATGGACTACCCACACCCTTTTGTAAAGCAAATCAACGGTGAAATAGACTTTTCTGAAGCTTATGACGTGGGTATTGGGGAATGGGATAAAAGAAGCATACTCTACGGATATCAGGACTTTCCCGAAGGTGTAGATGAGGCCGCAGAATTATGGAATATACTGTCAGAGAACCAGGAAATGGGTTTGGCTTATATTTCTGATCAAGATGCACGACCTGCCTCCGGTGCTCATGCATCTGGTCATTTGTGGGACAATGGTGATGATATCGTACTGGAGCTACAGCGGATGATCGGAGTACGGAAAGTGGCATTGGACAAATTTGGGTTGGATAATATTCCTGAGGGAACCCCACTTGGTGACCTGGAAAATGTATTGGTACCATTATACCTTTCTCACAGATATCAGGCCGAAGCAGTTTGTAAATTGATTGGTGGCCTGGAGTATCGTTATGCGGTGAGGGGAGAATCGGAAACCAGTACAAAAATGATAAGTCCGGATCTGCAGTCCCGAGCACTGGATGCACTGATTTCCACGCTTGATCCTTCGTTCCTGACACTTCCTGAATCTATTATTGAGCTAATTCCCCCACAACCCATATCCTACAGACGTGACCGGGAGTTATTTGAAATAAGAACAGGACTTACGTTTGACCCTGTCAGTGCTGCAGAGTCATCCGCTGGTTTCGTGGTAAATATGCTGCTGAACCCAGAACGGTTGGGACGGGTAGTGGAACACCATGCGCGCGACTCAGCTCAACCATCTTTGGGGTCCTTACTTGGTGACGTCCTCAACGCAACCAATGAGTTTACAAAAAGACAGGGTTTGGAGGGTATGATTGGTGAGGTAGTACATCTACTGGTAATCAGGCAGCTAATTGCACTTGCTATGAACGAATCAGCACATCATCAGGTATCGGGAGAAGCACTTCAGCTCCTGGACGAACAGCAAAAACAGGTGGCCAATGATGCCCATACGAGGAAAGTAAGACACCTGATCGATAAGTTCTTTGCATCTCCGGAGGATTTTCAACTGCCTCCAACACCAGATTTACCTGCCGGTTCACCTATTGGTTGCAGTGGAATCCATTAATAGGCAGCGTTATCAATTAACTCAGGTTATGTATCTGAAATAGATCACGCTGAAAATAAAGGGGTACTGAGATACCCGGTTTGCGCTGGTAAGCGGAAGGTCATTTGGAACAGCCCGCATCCCAATACAGGATTTCATCATTTCTTCCCATAATGGCTCCGATTATTAAGTACCGAAACTTAAATCAATCAATAAATCGGTCTCTTAACTCAGGAGTAGGTAGCATGCACTGGTCTCTCTTGCCAAACACGGAATAGCGGTTTCTGGCAATCCAGCGATAGAACAGATCGGTCAGAGGTTTTGGCAGTATTTGAAAGTACCTGACTAGCGAATAAGGCCATTTGAGATACGAGGCTATCTTGAATACCGCTTTCGACTGTGTATAAATCGACTCACCTTGTTGAAAGATGAGTGAATCAAGATCTGGTTCTGTATCCCGTACATGTTTCAGTATAGTAGATCCGGCAAGACTTTGAAGAGGAGCAAACTTCAGTTTCTTATCTTTTTCATGCCTTAGTATAAACTGAATTGACAGGTTACACAAGTTGCATACCCCATCAAAGTAAATTACAGGTCCTTTCAATTCTCCGGTCATCATTCATATCAACTGAACATCTGGTCGTAAAGTTCAGTGAGGTCCCTGGCATGACACACATCAATACGTCCGGGCTGAACATCCATATTCCTTGCGTGATAAGATGAAATGAAAATGCGATCAAAGCCTAGTCTTTCAGCTTCCATGATGCGTAATTCGAGGCGATCAACCGACCGAATCTCTCCCGAAAGCCCCACCTCACCGGCAAAACAACTATTGGGTTTGATGGCATTATCTTCCAGAGACGAAACCAGTGCCGCAATCACAGCGAGATCAATGGCGGGATCTGTCACACGTAATCCACCAGCGATATTGAGAAAAACATCTGACTGTCCGAAGAACAATCCGCACCGCTTCTCCAGCACGGCAAGCAACATATGGAGACGACGTAAATCAAACCCGGTAGTTGATCTTTGAGCTGTACCATAAACAGCGGTACTCACGAGGGCCTGCGTTTCGATCAAAAAAGGCCTCCTTCCCTCCAGTGTGGCAGATACAGTGTTTCCTGGAGCGTGAAAATCACCCTGGTTGAGCATGATCCTGGATGGGTTGGTGACGGCTGAGAGGCCGTTTTGATCCATTTCGTATATACCCAGCTCATCGGTTGATCCAAACCGGTTTTTAACTGAGCGCAGTAGCCTGAAGACATGATGCCTGTCACCTTCAAATTGTAAAACGGTATCTACCACATGTTCCAGGATTTTGGGACCAGCAATACTACCTTCCTTAGTAATATGACCAATGATGACCACCGGAATATTGCTTTGCTTGGCCATTTGCTGAAGCATACTGGTACACTCTCTTACCTGGCTGATAGTGCCTGGAGCAGATTCGAGCATGGAGGAGTGCAATGTCTGGATAGAGTCGATGACGATTAGTGCCGGTTTCATCTTTCGTACCACCCCAATGATCTTCTCCAGATTGGTCTCCGAGAGTAGGTAACAGTGCTGTTGGTCACCTTTCAACCGGTCGGCACGTAGTTTGATCTGCTGTGCACTTTCTTCTCCGGAGACATAGAGGGAGGTAGTTTGACGCGCCATCACCATTTGCAGCAGTAAGGTAGACTTACCGATTCCGGGGTGGCCTCCAATCAACGTGATAGAACCAGGTACTATCCCTCCTCCCAGAACACGGTCAAATTCTGGGTCACCTGTTTCCAACCGGTCGTTTTTTATGGCACGCACCTCTGAAATCAAAATGGGTCTCGTCGAATCGTTCTCTTCCTCAATCAGCCAGGCAGAATTTTTGTTTTGCCTCTTGTTACCTATCAGTTCCTCTTCATAGGTATTCCATTCGTTACAGGAGGGACAATTGCCAATCCATTTGGGAGATGATGCCCCACAATTGGAACATATATATTGTGTTTTGACTTT
>JAUILF010000324.1 GCA_030433135.1 Bacteroidia bacterium
GACCTTTTGCTTGCGGGCCAGCAAACTAAAGTGCCGGGAAAGCGGCTCCATTTCCAGCAACTCCCGGAGGGAAACAAATATATCCTCTGGATACTCCTCCTTTCCTTTCATAAAAAAGTTTTATCCGATGACGGCTACTTGTTTCAGAACTTCATCCAATACCTGATCAGCTGTAATGCCATCGGCGTTGGCTTCGTAGCTCAGGATAATGCGATGTCTCAAACAATCATGGACAATGGCCCTGATATTATCCGGGCCGACAAATTCATTTCCCTGCATCCAGGCATGAGCCCTGCTGGCACGGTCAAGGGCAATAGTGCCCCGGGGGCTGGCTCCATAGTCGAGCCAGTTATCCAGATCCTTACTGTACTTATCGGGATAGCGGGTGGCAGAAATGATATCCACCATATATTTTTCCATATTTTCAGCCGTTTTGATTCCGGCTATTTCTTTCCTGGCAGCAAAGATGACCTCAGGAGAGAGCTTTTCGTTTTCCGCTTTTTTGTGGCCAGTGCCTTGTTCCTGCCGGTTCAGTCGCATGATGGCCAATTCAGATGCATCATCCGGATAGCTGATGACCACATGCATTAGAAAACGGTCCATCTGTGCCTCCGGTAATGGGTAAGTACCTTCCTGTTCCACGGGATTTTCGGTGGCCATCACCATAAACAGGGGATCCATTTTATAGGTGTTTCCCGCCACTGAAACCTGGCGTTCTTCCATAGCTTCCAGCAGAGCAGACTGTACCTTGGCAGGGGCCCGGTTGATTTCATCAGCCAGGATAAGGTTGCTAAAAATAGGACCCTGCTGGAATACGAATTTCTCCTCCAGTTCCGGCTGATAGATTTCTGTACCGGTGACATCCGAAGGCAAAAGATCGGGGGTAAACTGGATCCTGGAAAGTCCGCAGTCCAACTCCTTCGCCAGGGTTTTGATAGCCCGGGTTTTAGCCAGTCCGGGCAATCCTTCCGGCAGCATGTTGCCATCCGACAGCAAAACCAGTATAATTCTTTCGATAAGTTGATCCTGCCCGATGATCGAGGATGACATACGGGATTTCAGTTCATTGATGGTTTCCAGGGGCGTCATATTAGCGTTATTTTACTCAATTAAAGATAAATTTTTATCAGGACCCAAGATCAGCCAAGAAGATAGATGACGTGGATTTATTCTGAACACTTATGTAACTATTGATAGAATTCTAGTCTTTTTTCAAGCAAGCACAATGAATGATTCTACATTGCTATTTGGAAGGACTATATGGTTCAGGAGTCCCGAGAAGGATCGGAGGCTCCTCTTGCAGTGTTTGCTGAAACTTGATAACCTCCTGAGTAATCGCCGGTAAAACCCAGGTCAGGTTTTGGGCACCGGTTTCGTGTCCACCGTGTACACCATAGAGCTCTTTGGGATCCCTTAACAGGTTATGTACTCTTGGAAAATTGTGCTTTTTGGGTTTGTCAAACATGCTTTCATGCTCATAATAGTGAATCTTGAAATTGCGCCACTTATAAGCAAACATATCATCACCGTTGTATACCGGAAAACCTTGCCGGGCAGATTCGGTGCTTTCACCACTCCATAGAGACATTTGGTCTACTCCGTCAATGATTCGGTCCGATGGGACTTCATAGCCAGCCACATTGGCCAGGGTTGGCATAATATCCGTCATGTGGACCATGGCATTCGTCTTCACTCCGGCTGGTACTTGCCCCGGCCACCTTATCAGACAGGGAGTTCGCAGAGAACCCTCCAGAGCCGTAAAATAATGACCACGCCAATATCCTGCGGTGCCAAACCAATCCGGAGCTTCCTCCGGACCGTTTTCGCTCATCCAGATCACGATGGTATTGTTTCGGATATCCAGGTCATCAATGGCATCCAATACTCTACCGGCATTGTAATCTATTTCCATCAGCACATCGGCCCATGTACCATTGCCTGATTTGCCTTCAAAAGCCGGGTTCGGTAGCGTTGGCAAGTGAGCCAACGTATACGGCAGATAAAGGAAAAATGGTTGATCTGCTTCTACCTGACGTTCCATGAAATCAACTGACCTATCAGTGAGTTCAGCATCAATGGTGCGCCGCGTTTCCACATTGTATTCCTTTACCGGACGGGGTGTTTGCCCTTTTATGCTTTGAACTATCTGGGGAGGCTCTACTACTTCGGAATCGAAACCTGGTTGCGAAGTATACTGTGACTCATCGGTCGTATTGGCGATTCCATACCATTCATCAAAACCCTGATCAGTGGGATATCGTCCCGGCATATCCCCAAGGTGCCATTTGCCATACATAGCCGTGGCATAACCGGATTCCGAAAAAAGTTCAGCCATGGTTTGTTCCCAACCCACCAGGCCGTACGGGAGTCCCCATACTACTTTGGTAGTACCGGAACGAATGGGATGCCTGCCAGTCATCAGAGCCGATCTGCTTGGTGTGCATTGGGGCTCCACATTAAAGTTTAATAGTTGCAAGCCCTCACTGGCAAGAGTGTCCAGTCTGGGAGTAGATGCACCACGAAGCATACCTCCACCATAAGCACCAATCTCGCCCCAACCGAGGTTATCCATGACGATTAAAACAACATTGGGTTTGTCCTGACTGTAAATGAAGGACTGTTGAAATGTCAAAAGAAAAGTGATCAGGAGGAGTCGCAAGGTGAGTATCATACCAGAATGATTTAATGGGGTATAGAAGCTTAAAAAAAGGGCCGGATATTACCCCCGACCCTTTATGCTTTTAACATGATGATTAATTTCTCTGAGCGGTCATCATGGTTTCCACAACCTCATCAACGGATAAAGAGGATCCCCTGACGGGAGGATATTCTTCAAAGGACGAGAGGAAGTTAGATGCCAGCTGCTGTGCCGGTACAAACATCCACATATTGTCGGCATACCATCTGACATACAGAGCTGCTTTCCAACCTACTTCAAAAGGATCCGCCCTCAGGTTGATCACAACCGGCCAGCTCGGCGATTTGCGGTAAGCTTCTGCTATGGATCCTTCCATAATGGTAAAATGCAATTTGAAATTGTTATAACGAATAGCATTCATGTTTCCACCTGCATCAAAATAATAGATTTCCTTTCTGGGTGATTCATCTACCTCACCTTTGAAATAAGGAAGCATATTGTAACCATCCAGGTGACAATTAAAGGTCTTTCCATTGGCTTCATATCCATTGAGAAGTTTCTCCTTTACATTGGGCTCACCTGCTGCTGCTACCAGGGTCGGCATCATGTCCTCATGGGAAAAGATATCGTTATAAACCGTGCCGGGCTCAATGACGCCAGGCCAACGAATGGCAGCAGGTACCCGAAATCCGCCTTCCCAGGTGGTTCCTTTTTCACCGGCAAAAGGAGTGGTTCCCCCATCAGGCCAGGTGAATTTTTCCGCGCCATTATCCGTGGAGTACATGATGATGGTATTGTCAATGATACCCAGTTCCTCCAACTTATCCAGTACACGACCTACAGCTGCATCGTGTTCAACCATACCATCCGGGTACAGTCCGATGCCGGTAACACCATCACTCTCTTCACTCAAGTGTGTCCAAACGTGCATTCTGGTGGAATTCAGCCAGACAAAGAATGGCTTGCCATCTGCGTGAGCTTGCTCAATGAAATTTAGCGCAGCTTCTTCAAACTCTTTGTCCACCGTTTCCATACGCTTTCTGGTCAGTGGTCCTGTATCTTCAATCTGTCCATCGGAGTATGAATGAATCACTCCCCTTGGACCAAATTTTTCACGGAATTCCGGATCATCAGGATAGTAGTAACTCTCGGGCTCCTCCTCCGCATTGAGGTGATAGAGGTTACCAAAGAATTCATCAAACCCGTGATTGGTAGGTAAGTGTTCATCCCGGTCTCCCAGGTGGTTCTTGCCAAATTGACCACTGGTGTAACCGTGTGGTTTTAATAATTCTGCAATCGTGGGTTGATTGTCCTGGATGCCTTGCTCGGCGCCGGGCATTCCGATAGTAAGAAGTCCGGTACGGAATGGATGCTGACCCAAGATGAAAGCTGCTCGTCCGGCTGTACAGGACTGCTGGGCATACCAATCGGTAAACATGGCACCTTCCTTGGCTATGCGATCAATATTGGGGGTTTCATAGCCCATCATTCCTCGATGATAAATGCTGGGGTTGGACCAGCCAATGTCATCCCCCCAGATAACCAGGATGTTGGGTTTGTCCTGTGCCTGGAGCCCCAGGACACATAAAGTGAGTAAAATCAGGGGAAAAGTTTTCAATTTCATCATGTGTTAATTTGATATTGGAGTAGAAAATAGAATTAAAAAGTAGCTAAAGAAGTCGATAACGGGAACAATACTGAGACAAAAGTGTTCAAGCCGGTTACAAATTTGCAGGGAACTATAACGTTGACCGTCAATTCCTTACAGAATCAGATGCATGCAGCATGCACAACTTTTTATCAGGGCATGATATTGTCGATCACCGGAATGTTACCAAATATTTCAGCCTGTACAGCGGCATGCAGGAAGGTTTCCAACTGATAAAACTGTCCCGCTGTTACCGGACCAACCGCTTTCTCAATTTTTTTGAAATAACTCCGAATGATTTTTTCCCGTCGGTCGGTAAGAGACATGGATTCTTTGATCATGGAATTCATGGTTTTTTCATCCATGGCATCGTAGCTATCAGCATATTGCTGAAGTAGTTCTATCCTGTCCCGACCAATTTCCTTACGTTTCATCTCGTACTCTTCATAAACCGGCCAGAAAGCTGCTTCATTTGTGAGGTTGGGTCGCATGAACTCTTCTACCAGTGCACGCTTTTCCATGCCAAAAAGGGATTGATAAATTGCGATTTCATCCTGGCTTTGTGCCATCAATGTTGTAGAAGAAAGGACAAATAAAAGACAAATAAATCTCATGATAATTTTGGATTTGTAGATTAAGTAGATTTTAGTTGTTATTAAATAATCCAACCCGGAAGTACCCTTAACAATAGCATTGTACATAGGTCTTTACAAAATCAACCTTCAGCAACACTGGCAGGAAATCGTAATCCGGATGGTAAATGGCTTCATAAAGGTTTAAATAGGGGTTAGGTGTGTTCATGCAAGATCATGTTCTTGCACTGATGAACGAAAATAGTAAAAATTACCAGCTATCGGCAAATATACCTGTGAGCGAAATTCTCATACCGATCAGGATGAGAAGTATGAGATGACTTACGAGTGGTGGTGTCTCTATCTTCCTCTGCTTCGGATTGAAAGCAAAAATAGGTATATCAATGTTGGGAATGTTGACAAGGAGGTCAGATGAAAACGGATGTGCAAGTGAGGATCGGTTTCAATTGCACATCCGTTAGGTGTTTGCGTTACTTAATGGTTAGTTGGAGTTGATAATTTTTCCATAACCTTATCCAGGCTGAAGCTGGCCGCTTTCATTCGGGGTGGGTACTCCTCGAAGGTGGCCAGAAACTCGGCAACGTAGGCTTGTGCCGGAACCAGCATAAAAGCATGGTCCAGGAGCCAGTCATAATAGGTATTGGAGGTAATTGAGGCAAACTCATAAGGGTCCCTCCTCAGGTTGTATATCATCGGTAGCCTTAAGGGAATAAAAGGTTCTGCCCAAACCTGCAGAGTACCAGGTACTCGCTGTTCCATAAAGATGAGTTTCCAGTCATTGTAGCGAAGGGCGGTAAGATCACCATCATCCGAGAAGTAGAAAATTTCACTTCGAGGACCTTCGTCCACTTCACCGGTTAAGAACGGCAGGAAGTTGTATCCGTCCAGATGCACCTTGTAGGTTTTGTCACCGGCAGTGTATCCATCCAGTAGCTGTTCCGGTACATCTTCCATCCCCGCCGCGGCCAGAAAAGTAGGCATCCAATCCATTCCCGACATTACTTCGTTCGAAATTGATCCGGGTTCTATATGTCCGGGCCAGCGTACCATAGCCGGTACTCTCCAGCCGCCTTCCCAGTTGGTGTTTTTCTCACCCCGGAAAGGGTTAATTCCTGCATCAGGCCAGGTATTCTTGTGTGGACCATTATCGGTTGAATACATCACGATGGTATTATCGGTAATTCCCAGTTCATCCAGCAGATCCAGGAATTTACCCACGTGCATATCGTGCTCCACCATGCCGTCTCCGTATTCGTTCTGACCGGAAATGCCTCTCAGCTCCGGCTTCACATGAGTGCGGAAATGCATCCTGGTGCCATTCCACCAGACAAAAAAGCGGGTGTCTGAGGCCACTGCATCCCGGATAAACTGAATGGCGGCATCCGAAGATTCATCATCGATGGTCTCCATGCGCTTCTTGGTCAGTGGTCCTGTATCCTCAATGCTGCCATCAGCAGTAGAGTGAATAACTCCACGGGGACCGAATCGATCTCTGAAGTTTGGAAATTTCTCCGGATCGGGGTAATCGGGTAATTCAGGTTCTTCCTCTGCATTCAAATGGTATAGATTGCCAAAGAATTCGTCAAAACCGTGGTTTGTGGGCAAGTGCTCATCCCGGTCACCCAGGTGGTTCTTCCCAAACTGTCCGGTGGCATATCCTGCCGGCTTTAGCAATTCGGCAATGGTAGGATCTTCCTCAGAAATGCCTTCGGCGGCTCCGGGCATACCGACCTTGCTCAAACCGGTTCGGAACACACTTTGACCCAGGATGAAGGAGGATCTCCCGGCCGTACAACTTTGCTCGGCATAGTAGTCGGTAAAGATCATGCCCTCATTGGCAATACGATCTATGTTGGGTGTCTGGTAACCCGTTATACCCATCGAATAGGCACTAACATTTGATTGTCCGATGTCATCACCCCAGAGCACCAAAATGTTTGGCAGGTCTTGGGCATTTGTGCTTGCAAACAGCACCGTGAATAGAAGGATGTTAAATACTTTTTGCTTCATTGTGTATGTGGTTTTTTGATGTCAAGAATCAGATAATGATTCAAGATTATAGATGTGAAAAACTTACTGGTTCAATATTATTGCATTATCACTGTCCCACAAAGTAAGAAATATAGCCAAACTTGATTCAAAACTGGCCTTCATGGTTTGGAAGGTTATGGTAGTTCTCGATCTGATTGGTAACCGGTAACTCAGCGGTTTTATACCTGGCGAACTCATCTTCACCTCAGCTAATTGGTCCCATCTTTACTATGATGATTATGTCAGTAATGATTACGAGATTTTTCAAGATGAATGAGAAGAGAGGACTTCAGTGGCTGCTATAGGGGGATGCCGGTAATGATTTTGTTATTTGTTACCTCTTGAAATACATACCGTTTGAGTGGCAGGATTGGCAACTAAATCAGTTGAAACTCTATCCAGCAGGACTGTATTTGCTCAGGAAGG
>JAUILF010000325.1 GCA_030433135.1 Bacteroidia bacterium
TGCTCCATGGAGAAAACCCAGGGACATCATCAAAGTTCCTGTTATCACCCCAAGAAATGAGACCAGGAGCACTTGTGAACTGCTAAACTTGTCAGCCAGAAGGCCGGCCAACAAGGCCGCAACCGGTCTCATCCAAAATGAAATGGTCCCTATAGTAGCCGCCTGCACGTCGTCATATCCGAATGCATCACGGGCATACAGAGAGAAATTGTCCGTTCCTTTAAATGCTACATATGCACAAAGTACGATCACAGCGTGCAGCCAGATTGCCGGTTTTCTCAACAATGAAATGACCTTCCGGGGTGAAATGCGTTCTCTTACGCCTTTAGCTTCCGGAATAACCAACCAGACCAGCAGTGCTGCCAGCAGAGTTATTCCGGAAAAAAGCCTGAATACTACTTGCAATGCCTCTCTTCTCTCCGATAATGTGGATTCTTCGACCAAACCAGGGAGTAGCAAGGCAAAAACAACCACAGAAAAACTCGCTATTAATGCGGAAACCAATCCTCTTCCACTATCCAATAATCCATAGGCCAGACCCTGCTTTTCTTTCCCTCCCCATAAACGGGTTGTCCGGATCAATGGAGCCCAGAACAGAAGTACCGTACTCAGTCCGAAAAATGCATATAATATGGTAAGTACAGCCAACGATGGTATGGCTGACATCACAAACCCGGCCAGTGCCGTACAAACCAGGGCCAGGGTGATCAGGCGCCGTGCCGAAAAACGATCAGCCAGGGGACCACCGGCAAAGTAGGACACCATGGCCACTATACCATACGCTGAAAATGCAGTACCCAATTGAAAATTAGTCACTCCGAATACGTCCAGAAAAGTTGGTCTGAAGATTCTCGCGGTTACAAATGGGAGTAGAAAAACGACTTCTCCGCAAAAAATCAGCACCGCCATGATCAACATTCTTGGGCCTGCACCTGAGCGTTTTTCATCCTTTAACTGCAGGTTGCCGGGTTGATCCATAATTATTGTGAATTGACGACAAGATAGGAATTTGATAAATTGGCCCTCCTTATGCGGATTACCCTGCTCAAGCATGTTCACTTTGAGGATTCAACCTGGATCCGTGAGTGGTGTATACTACATAAGTACGCACTGGAGGTTGTCCACATGTGGGAAAATGTCGGCCTGGATGAATTGGAGATTCCCGACCTTCTGATCCTCCTGGGAGGTCCCATGAGTGTCCATGATACTAAAGACCACCCCTGGCTTTTATGGGAGAAAGCATTTATCAGAAATTGTATTGACAGTTCGATTCCTATTTTGGGCATTTGCTTGGGGGCTCAACTGCTCGCTCAACAATTGGGAGCTGAAATCATAGCTCAGGAAGCCATGGAACTGGGTTGGCTGCCCGTCAAGCGTTCGGAAAGTGTAACAAAAAGGGTAGTATGGGAAGACCTGAAACTACCTGACACTCTGACAACCTTTCACTGGCACGGGGAGAGCTTTAGCCTTCCCAGGGGAGCTCAGCTGCTTTATTCGAGTGAATATTGCACTAATCAGGCTTTCCTCCATGGCACCCGGCACATAGGACTTCAGTTTCATCCTGAAATGAGCCTCAACGATATTCAGTCCATTTTAGAAAATGGTAAAGAAGATCTTGCCAAAGATTCATTTTCTCCACAATCAGCAGATAACATTCTTGTCCAATGGAACGATTATGCAGCTATAAATCGTCATTTTATCGAAAATGTTCTTTCCTACCTTGCAATCAAAGCCAAACGAAAGAACGCTTATATACCCATCGATTGTCACTATTACGATTTCATTGAGGAAACAATTCTTTCACGCAATGTCACCAGGATTACATACTTGTCTGATACCGGGAATGAAGTGATAACCCATAAGCGTATTACCGACACTTACACGCTCAACAAAGAAGAATTTCTGATTCTGGACAACCTTGAACATATCAGAATGGACCGACTCATCGCCATTAATGACCACCAGGTACCTTAATTAGCTTTTGATGCTTATACTATAGCACATGACATCATGGAGGCAGCTGATTTTTTCGGATATTTCAAAATCCATGAAAATTATGAAAAACAGAAAAACAGATTTTACTATCTGGTTGGTTTTAATGGGATTTTACTGGTTATCCCAGTCGGCATGCCAAACTGAGGAGTCACCACCAAATACCGGACTCCTATCACCGTCAACGATGGAGGTTACCCTGGTGGCCAGTGACCCTGACATCGTTACCCCCATTGGGCTAACAATAGATGACAAGGACCGGCTTTACGTCCTGGAATCCCATACCCATACGCCGGGGACTGACTATAGTGGTCCTGCATTTGACCGGATCAAACGAGGTGTGGACCTAAATGGTGATGGAACGCCTGATGAATGGACCATTTACGCTGACAGTCTTAACGACGGGATGAATCTGGTGGCCAGTGGTGATGGAATCATTTATCTGGTGGAGAAGGATAAAGTCCTCTTAATACAGGACCAGAATGGAGACGGGAAAGCAGACCACAGAGAAATCCTGGTACAAATGTCCACACCCAAGGACGTTTATGATCATGCCGGTTTACTGGGTATTGCTTTAGGACCCGATAACCTCCTGTATATTTCACGAGGTAATGTGGGTGGTATGCGCTATAAAATTACCGGTAGCGATCATCAATATATTGAAGGATTCGGTGATGGTGGCAATGTATTTCGCTGTACCCGGGAGGGAAAGGACATTGAAGAGGTTGCCACCGGATTCTGGAATCCTTTTGATCTGAAATTTGATGCCACTGGAAATTTGTTGCTTACAGACAATGATCCGGACAGCCGTGGACCCAACCGGTTGATTCAAATCGTTCCTGGCGGAGATTATGGATATCAGGCTCTGTACGGAGGTAGTGGGATACATCCCTATCTTGCCTGGAATGGTGAGATCCCCGGCACCCTGCCATTCGCTGCACCTCTGGGTGAAGCCCCTTGTGGGTTGATTGATGGTGCATTCACAAATTTACCTGCACCTTATAATAAGGGTATCCTCGTTGCGATCTGGGAGGAAAATACCATCGTCACCATTCCCCTCGAAAACCAGGGCAAGACCCTGAAAGGAACTCCCAAAATCATGATACAGGGAGATAGTCTCTTTCACCCCGTATCCATGGTAGCCAATAGTAAGGGTGATCTCTACATCAGCGACTGGGTCGTAAGACAATATCCCAACCATGGAAAGGGTAAAATCTGGATGGTATCAGGGTCAGACAAGCCACAGGTTGCCATGGATACCAATAAGACCTTGCTATTGGATTCCTGGAATGAGCTTGATAGAGGAAGCACCCTTCAGGATCTGGTTGCTGATGATCCGATTGCCAGGGCACTGGCGAGGCAAAAAGTAAGAGCTAACTGGACTGCACCGGAGAGAAGCGAACTACTGACCAGCGAGGATGCTGATTTACGTCTTCAGGGTGTCATCATCGCCAACGAGACTGCTGATTATGTTTCCGAAGTACAACTGAGTACTTTACTAAGAGACTCCTTGCATCCGGAAATTCAACAAATGAGTTTGACATATACGGGTCGACAGGGAAGAACTGATATGCAGGAGGATCTGCAGGAGATCTTTAAAGAAGGATACTTTTCAGCTGACCTTTTTGAGACATACCTGGCTACCATCCGTCATCTTCAGCCAGATTTTCAACAAGGTCTGGAAACTGCGCAATTGCGGAATGAAGAATCTATTCAGAGAAAACTGCCGGACGGTTATCTTGAAAACATTTTGCTCGATGAGAGCCTGGCACCTTCTCTGCGGGCACATGTTCTCCCATTGATAGGAGATAGGGAAAGTCATCTTCCCTTTTTGATCAATCAGCTGCGGACATCCCGAAATTCCGATTTCCTGGAGGGAGTTATCATGTCCCTGCGCCTGATCAATGATCAGAGTGCTTCAGAAGCTCTCTCAACTTTTGCCATGGACGAAACACAGGATGAATGGTTAAGATCTTTGGCGATAGCTGTCCTTAGTTATCACAGGGGAACAAACTGCGGGAAAATTGCCACGCTCCTGGATCGCCAATATCCCCGGCTGTCTCATGCTACCTTGCATTATCTGGCTAATTGTCAAAATGACGAGGAAATACAACCGGCCGTAACATCCTTCCTGTCCAAAGCTGACCAAGATTTCAAAGCAATCTGGTCAAACCTCACCGGGAGATCTGATGAAGACACAAAACAGTCTGCGCATGCATCCGTAGAGGATGGTGATGCTGATATCGGTAAAATTTTGTTTATCCTTCCGCGCAGTCAGTGTCTCACCTGTCACAAAGTCGATGGCTGGGGTGGAATATTTGGTCCCGGGCTCTCGAATATTGGCCATTCGAAGTCAAAGGAACAACTGATTTCTGCGATATTGGAACCATCTCTTGAAATGGCACCGGAATGGCAGGGGTGGTTCGTGACTGATGCCGAAGGAGTGACCCACTATGGCCGACAGATTGATGTCAGTGGCAGTGGAAAAAATGCCGAGATTATGATTCAGACCGGTGAATTTATTACTTACAGAAATGCGCTTGATTATGGATTGGCAGAAGCTTCCCTGATGCCCGATGGTCTGGAAATACATTTGACTGAAGCAGAATTTGGAGACCTTATTGCTTACCTGCAATCCTTGTAGAAACATCATAATTGGAAAATGAAATTAAATATGAGAAACAAACCTGGCCGTCGATCATTCCTGGGAAAAAGCAGCGCATTTTTAGGAGGATCCTTATTCTCACCCCTTCTGTCAAACAAGTCACTGTCCTTCGAATCCAATGGGATCAAAATAGCCATAGCTTCAATTTGTCTGGATGGATTTGGTGATGAAAATTTTGAAAACACCTTCCGGATCGTTCCAAAAACCGATATCAAAAATGTGGAGTTTAATGTGTGGTATGCTCGAAATATTACTCCTGCCGGAATTGAAAGTATCCGGCAGCGCTGTTACCAGCATGGGCTGACGCCAATAAGTCTCCAGGGCACCTCTTTTGGAGGAAATGTGATCAAGGATGTAGCTCATAAACTATGGCACATGGAGCAGGCGAAAAACCTGGGTTGCCGTCGTGTCAAGTTTACCGGCTCCCGCAGGGGAGAACAAGGTGGACTTGAAACTGTCATTGAAGTACTAAAGGAGCTGGCTCCCGCAGCGGAAGAGATGGATGTCCTGATCGCAGTCGAAAACCACGCTAACAACAATATTGAGAATTCGGATGACTACCGAAAAATATTTGATGCGGTCGACTCCTCGCATGTCGGAATGTGCCTGGATATGGGACATTTTGACGGAGCCAGTGTCAATAATTTCGAAGTTGTGGAGGAGTTTGCCGAAAAGATCAACCATGTGGATATCAAGGATGTGGTGGCTTTCGGCACTTACAAATCCGTTCCCTATGGTACTGGAGTAACTAAAGGGGAGGCCATTGCACAGGCTCTGGTAGACAAGGGTTACTCGGGATACCTGGTCATAGAACAGGCACCTCCGCGGGAAGACCTGGATCTTACAACCGAGATGAGTCGGATTTATGATATCTTCAGTCGATTTGAACAATAAGTTTATACCATCGAGTGGGTTTGAATACCGCCAGTCTGGCAAAGCGAAATTATTACTCGCTAGCATGATGATTGCGATGCTTTTTACGCGATGCTCGGATCCTCAGCTGGACGAGATCCCTGTGTATAACCTGACAGAACCCCATCACAATCCGATCACCTTTCCAGATAGTCTGTCGTTAGATGACGGTTTACTTTATCGCAAGCTTAGTGAAAACGATTACACGGATATTTTCGGACTGGCAAAATTTACGCTTCCCATCAGCCGGGAAGCTTTTGAATACGATCTGATCCTGGTATCATGCCGTAGAGGATCACAAAAGCTCAGGTTGCTCATCACCATTCACCATCGCTTTAATGCCGTTCAGGATGTATTTGCCTTTAATGCCAGGCAATTTGAACTCTGGGAAATTGTACCTGAACCGGAAGACCCACACGCAGTCCTCACGGCACAATTGAATTCAAGATCGGCAGGGGCTACCAATGGCCTGGAAAGCATTCAGGTCCTATCCGATGGCACTATGCAAAAAGTAACAGAATAACCCCTATTTTAAAATCTCAATGCCGCATACCCTTTTAATTGATGGGTCGTCATAGTAGTAAGCATGGACGTGGCTATTTCGACCTGATCCAACACCGAAGAAGTGTCAATGCGCCGGCCAATCAATGATTGTCCGCACACAGTTAGTCTCACTCCTGCTTGGGAAAGCGCTTCTACCAATAGTACATTTGGATTGGCCATGTCAAATCGATCTTCATAGGTATCGTGGTCCACGATCGCCATGGTGGCATCACCATGAATAGCCAGCACAACATCCAGGTTTTCTGCCGGTGCCCCTCCGATAGTGTGCAGGTTAAGCATTCTAGCCACATTGTTCAGGGCGGGATTGAGTTCGTGGGGTGCATCGGGACCGGACACCACATCGATCACGATCTTATACGGGAGATCTGCATCTGGCTTCATGGTAGCTTCTTCTATATCGTATATACCACCAAAGGTCGGCACGACAGGATTTTGCTTTACCTGGGCAAGCACGGATCCTACCATAATCATCATAAATCCACTTAGGAGGATAGGCTTCATTTTCATGTTATTCTGTTTTGCATGCAAAATAGAAAAAGCTGGTTGGCGTATTGGGTGTTGGATGGTGCTTTGGTTTTTTGGTAAACATCTCATCTATCAGAATCACAGATGTACACGGATTGGCGGATTTCACGGATTCGGTGCCTGCTTTTCCTGATCCTTCCTAAACTTTAAACCTAGTCAAGCCTGGCGGGTCAGCTACTAAACCTTAAACAGCGTTGAGCCTGGTGCGGGCAGGAAGGCATTGGGTTTTGGGTTTTGGGTATTGGTTCAACTGTGGTTTGGCAGTTGTTTAACCGTGGTTTGGCAGTTGTTCAACTGTGGTTTGGCAGTTGTTCAACCGTCATGGGAACCATACACTGTCAGAACCACAGATGTACACGGATTGGCGGATTTCACGGATTCGGTGCCTGCTTTTCCTGATCCTTTCCTAAACCTTAAACCGAGTCAAGCCTGGCGGGTCAGCTACTAAACCTTAAACCAGCAAAGCCCAGTGCGTCGGCCATTAAACCTTAAAAATACATAACATTTGGTTCACATATGAATCAGATAGCGATTTAATTAGTAGTGTATTTCCTGTTCAACCAGGACCTTTTACATAGCATTTTCAGGCACATTCTTTCTTCATTGTTTTCTACTACATTCAAATATTCAGAATCTTCTGAATACCAGTAACATAGTAGCAATCTGCAATTTTTT
>JAUILF010000326.1 GCA_030433135.1 Bacteroidia bacterium
TTTACGATGAATGGGGTGGCCCGAGAACCTCTCCCCATATGGCCGTAGGTTGGGCATGGGCCATGAGTTCACCTTTGCGCTGGACTAAACAAGTTGCTTCTCACTTTGGAGGTACTCGTAATGCCCTGGCTATTTCCTGGCCGGAAAAGATCAAGGCCAGGGGAATGCGCGAGCAGTTTCACCATGTAAATGATATCGTTCCTACCTTGTTAGATGTTACAGGCATTGAAGCCCCTACTCAGTACAATGGCATCGAACAAAGGCCTATGGATGGAGTAAGTTTAGCCTATGCCTTTGACCAAAATGGTGCGGATAAGGAAAATCCGAAGAAAACTCAATATTTTGAAATGTTCGGCCATAGGGCCATTTACCATGATGGATGGATGGCTTCCGCATTTCATAACCGTATGCCCTGGATTACTGCCGGAACGGTGCCTTTTGAAGAAGACGTATGGGAGCTGTTTAACCTGGATGAAGATTTTAGCCAGGCCAATGATCTTTCTGAAGAACACCCGGAGAAATTAAAGGAACTTCAACAACTGTTTGATGAAGAGGCTAAGAAAAACAATGTTTATCCGCTTGATGACCGCTTTGCTGAACGTACGGATGTAAGTCTTCGGCCGAGCTTCATTTCAGGTAGGGATAGTATTACTTTCTATCCTGGTGCTGTGCGGTTGCTGGAAGGGTCTGCACCCAACACAAAAAGCAGATCTCATAGCATTGTAGCCAATTTAAATATTCCCAGTCAGGGTGCTGAAGGTGTAATATTGGCAATGGGTGGAGGTACAGCGGGTTTTTCCCTGTATATGCAAAATGGGAAGCTGACTTACTTTTACGATTGGTTCAAGTTTAAGGATTATGAAATAACCACTGACGACCCATTACCGACGGGAGAGGTAAATGTGCGCGTTGATTTTGATTATGATGGAGGAGGAATGGGCAAAGGTGCCGATGTGTCGCTGTATGTAAATGGCCAAAAAGCTGGTTCCGGACGCCTTGAGGAGACCGTTCCGGGCCGTTTCGGTCTTGATGGCATGGACATAGGAATGGACCTGGGCGCTCCGGTAAATGATAAGTATCAAACACCTTTTGAATTTACTGGAGAGATTAAAGATGTTACTTTCCTTCTTAAGTAACCCTGGTACTATAGATGACGGTCATAAATTAATGTAAATACACGGCCTGTGATTAAAATTTGGTGGATAATATTAAGTGTGCCATTACTCCTGAACATTAATCAGGTCTATGCACAGGATGTTTCTGAAACGAAGGAAAAGAAGAGTAGAAAAGAAAAGAAAAAGGAACCTCCCAGAAAAGGCAGCCTTTACCTGTCCCCGGTGCCGGTGATCGGTGCCAATCCTGCTTTTGGTTTTATTTACGGAGCAGGTGCATCTGCAAGCTGGTTTTTGGGTGATCCGGCATCGACCAAGATATCCAATGCCTTGCTGGGGGTTGCATTTACGACCAGGAAGCAAACAATAATAACCGTCAAATCGACAGTATATGGGGAGGACAATGGTTACATGCTACTGGGAGACTGGCGATTTTTGAATTCCTCCCAGCCCACGTGGGGACTGGGTACTGGTCCTCAGTCTGCCCGGTTGGCCGATAATGACTTCGGTTTCGATGACGGAAGTATTGAAGGTAATTCCGAAGCTGACATGATGGAGTTCAAGTTTTTTCGGTTTTATGAAACCTTCCTGAAACAGATCGGTGACAAGCCAATCTATGCAGGGCTGGGTTTGCACGTGGATTTATTTAATGATATCTCCGATCAATTACTTGACTTGACGGCTGATCCTCCTGTCATTACGCCCTACTATGCCTATAACGTAAAATATGGTTTCAAGCAGGAAGAAAGCACGCTTGTCGGTTTGTCTCTCAACGGTGTATACGATAGTCGGGACAATGTGAATAACCCCTATACAGGGCGCTATGCCATGTTCAACTTTAAGATTAATCCTGAATTTCTGGGTAGTGACCAGAACTCGACCCAACTCTGGCTGGAATATCGAGACTACTTCAATTTTACAGACGACCATAAAAACATACTGGGGGTTTGGACCTATGCCAATTTAACGGTGTCCGGAAACCTGCCATATATGAACCTACCTGCTATCGGATGGGATCAGTATTCTAAATCCGGCGAACCCTATTCACAGGGACGCTTTAGAGGGGCTCAGTTGTTGTTTGCCGGGGTAGAATATCGTAAACACCTGTGGGCTACTGCCAACAACCCAAGGTTTTTTGGTATGATACTTTACCTCAATGCCACCACAGCTAGCGGTAAAGGGAATGATATAGGCCTGTTTGAATATGTTGAGCCGGGTATTGGTGGAGGATTACGCATCAATATAAATAAGAAGGCAAGGACAAATATTGGTATTGACTATGGATGGGGTAATTACGGAACTACTGGATTTTTCCTTCGTCTAAATGAAAATTTTTGAAACATATATTCACTATACTGATGAAAAGGACAACCTTAAGTTTTGCACTGTTATTAGCCGTGTTTTTTATTGCATGTCAGCCACAGGAAAGCAATCAAGTACAAAAATCAACCGAATCTATGCAACCCGGCGAAGTCATTCCTGACAGGCGACCGGGTGAGTTTAAAGGGGAAATCGCAAAAACGTACAAAGATTCTAAAGCCGATTTCCCAATCACGCGAAAAGCTAAAGATGATGCGCCCAATGTGCTCCTTATTATGTTGGACGATGTGGGGTTTGGGGCTGCTTCCACTTTTGGTGGGCCGGTGCCAACACCATACCTTGACGCATTGGCAGAAGACGGACTTCGATACAACCAATGGCACACTACGGCATTATGTTCGCCTACACGGGCATCTATACTTACAGGTAAAAACCATCATGAGGCAGGGTTTGGTGTAATCTCTGAAATTGCAACCGGATTTCCGGGGTATAACTCCATCATGCCGGATAATTCCGCGACCATAGGTGCGATCCTTAAAAACAACGGTTATAATACCTCCTGGTTTGGCAAAAACCACAATACTCCCGATTACGAAACCTCTCAGGCCGGACCATTTAAACAATGGCCTACAGGCATGGGTTTTGAATATTTCTTTGGCTTCAATGGAGGGGATTGTAACCAATACGCTCCCCCATTGATCGAAAATACAAGGCCTGTGTTACCCCCGACCGATGATCCTGACTATCACCTGAATAAGGACATGGCCAATCGTGCCATCAGCTGGATTCGTAATCAGAAGTCAACAGCTCCTAACAAGCCTTTCTTCGTGTATTTTGCGCCTGGTGCTACACACGCGCCACACCACGCGCCTAAAGAATGGAGGGACAAGTTCAAAGGTAAATTTGATGAAGGTTGGAACAAGGTAAGTGAGAATACCTTCAAGCGTATGAAGGCAGAGGGTATTATTCCTCAAAATGCCCAATACAACCCGATACCGGAAGAAGTAGGTGTTTGGGACGAATTAACGGCTGACCAACAAAAAGTATATGCTCGAATGATGGAAGTATATGCCGCATTCCTGGCTTATACAGATTACGAAATTGGGCGTATGTTACAAGCGGTTGAAGATATGGGACAGAAAGACAATACGCTGGTAATCTATGCAGTGGGTGACAACGGTGCTTCTGCCGAAGGTGGATTTACCGGAACACTAAACGAAATAGCGGCCGACTTCAACAGCTACCGGCCGGACGTGGTAAAAGATGCCTTGAACCGCATGGATGAAATTGGAACGATTTCTACATACAACCTCTATCCGGTAGGCTGGGCAATGGCCATGAACTCACCGATGAAGTTTGCCAAACGTATGGCTTCCCACTTTGGGGGGACACGAAACGGGTTGGTGATTTCCTGGCCAAAAGTGATCAAGGACAAAGGAACTATTCGCTCACAGTTTTCACATTGTACAGACATCGTGCCTACCATTCTGGAAGCCTGTGGAATCCCTCAGCCAAAAGTAGTCAATGGCGTAGAACAAACACCAATGGTAGGAACCAGTATGGTGTATACATTTGACAACCCGGATGCAGAAGAAACTCACAAAACACAGTACTTCGAAATGGGTGGTAGCCGGGCCGTATATCATGACGGATGGGTGGCTGCTACAGCACACAGTCTTACACCATGGTCGGATGATCGACCGGACGATCTAACCTTCGAAAATGATGTATGGGAACTTTACAACATCCGTGAAGACTTTACCGAACACAACGACATTGCTGCTGAACACCCTGAAAAAGTAGAAGAACTCAAAGCTCTATTCCTGAAAGAAGCCAAAGCACACGATGTCCTTCCTCTGGACGATAGAGGAGCAGAACGTTTTAGTGCACAACTGACAGGAAGACCATCCGGCCCATCAGAAGGTGTGAACCACTTTATTTATTATCCGGGCATGATACGCTTGCCGGAAGGCAGTGCTCCCAGCTTTAAAAACAGATCCTTTACCTTGACGGCTGACGTGGAAATTTCGGACGCCGGCACCGAAGGGGTGATCATCACGCAAGGCGGTCTCTATGCCGGCTGGGGTTTGATGATGGATGCAGGTAAGCCGAAGTTCACCTACAACTGGTTGCAGGAAGACTTCACAACTATAGAGGGTAAACCACTATCATCAGGAAAGCACACCATTACCCTAAACTTTGTCTATGATGGTGGTGGCCTGGGCAAGGGTGCCAATGCGGAACTGCTGGTTGATGGCAAGTCTATGGCCAAAGACCGTATCCCTCGAACAGTACCTAACCGCTTTTCTCTGGATGAAACATTGGACGTGGGTATGGACACAGGGACTCCGGTTTCTGAAGACTATTCCACCCCATTCAAATTTACAGGTAACATCGAACAAGTAGCCGTGGATTTTAAATAGGAGAGAAATCAAGAGCCTTTGTGGAGTGGTTAGAATTAGACCATCAACCAAGTCTCGTTTTAGAATGATAAGACATACATACCAATGAAAAAAAACGTCTTAAGGCACCTCCGGCAATGTCTGAAAGTTGATGAATAAGTTTTAAGCCCTAATTCATCAAGTATGTCGTAGAGTCATTCAGTTATTGTTGTTAATAATTTGAAGCAAATAAAGTATGAAACGTATTCAATCATTAATCCTCTCACTCACCAGCATCTTACTTTTTCTTCCCACCATAATTCTAGCTCAAGATTCGCCTGATCGCAGCAAATTACCTATCCCTGATCCGGAATTTAGGGGTAAGATTGAAAAGACATATGAGAATTCCACTTCCGATTTCCCACAAGGGGTGAAAGCACCGGAAGGTGCACCCAATGTTGTTTTGATTCTGATTGATGATTTAGGCTTTGGTCAACCGAGTACTTTTGGTGGTCCTTCACCTACCCCCAAACTTGACAAATTAGCTGACAAAGGATTGCGCTACAATCGCTTTCATACTGTAGGAGTTTGTTCACCTACACGGGCAGCTCTACTGACCGGACGCAATCACCACTCTGTCGGATTTGGTACAATCGTCGAGTTGTCCACCGGATTTCCGGGGTACCATAGTCAGTTACCTGAAGACGCGGTGACCGTAGCTCACACCTTACGTGAGAACGGTTACAGCACAGCGATGTTTGGTAAAAACCATAATACCCCTGATTGGGAATCGAATCCCGTAGGACCTTTCAAACATTGGCCTACCGGTTGGGGCTTTCAGCACTATTATGGATTCAATGGTGCGGCTACAAGTCAATGGGAGCCGCAACTTTATCTCAATAACCAAGCTGTAGAGCCCGACAAAAGACCTGAAGAAGGATATCACTTAACGACGGATATCGTGGATCGCGCTATTAATTGGGTCGAGGTTCATGAGTCTGTTGATCCGGATCGACCCTACTTCCTCTATTTGGCAACCGGAGCCGCTCATGCTCCACATCATGCCCCGCAAGAATGGATAGACAAATTCAAGGGACAATTTGATCAGGGATGGGATGTGCTACGCGAAGAGACATTGGCACGACAGAAAGAATTAGGTATTGTACCGGAAGACACAAAATTGACACCAAGGCCTGAGGAGATACAGGCATGGGAGTCATTGAATGCAGATGAAAAAAGATTGTTTGCCCGCCAGATGGAGATCTTTGCCGGGTTCGTGGCGCACACGGATCACGAGATTGGACGTTTCCTACAAGCGGTTGAGAGTTCACCCGAAGCAGACAATACATTGATTATTTACATTGCTGGAGACAATGGCGCCAGTCCAGAGGGTACTCCTACGGGTACACTTAATGAAATTATGACCCAGAATGGAATTCCCGACAATGTACAGGCTCAGTTGGATAAAATCGACGAATTGGGTGGACCTCTGCATGAAAACCACTATGCAGTTGGTTGGGCATGGGCCGGTTCTTCGCCATTTCAATGGATGAAACGAGTTCCTTCGCACTTTGGAGGAACCAGAAACGGTATGGTTGTGTCATGGCCAAAGGTCATTAAAGAAAAAGGACAGGTGAGGGACCAGTTTACTCACGTGGTTGATATCGTGCCTACCATACTCAACGCAGCGAATTTGCCGGCACCCACTCATGTTGATGGCATCGAGCAGATCCCAATGGCAGGGGTAGATATCAGTTCCACTTTTTCATCGGCCGATGCAGATGAGGTCCATAAAACACAATACTTTGAAACCGGGGGACATCGGGCAATCTATCATGACGGCTGGGTGGCGGCCAATTTTCATGGTGCACCGTGGAAACTCACCGGTTCCGTCGGATTCACTGATCCTAAATATAATACGTGGGAACTATACAACATCGAAGAGGACTTTTCTCAGTCAAACAATCTAGCCGATGACAATCCGGAAAAGCTCGAGGAGCTGGTGAACCTCTTTGATCAAGAGGCCAGGAAGTATCAAGTTTATCCTTTGGACGATCGATTTGCCGAACGAGGAGTAATACCTCGACCGTCAGTCGTATCGGGCAAAACTAAATTTACTTACTCAGCCGGTACTTCGAGAATTCCGGAAGGGAGTGCGCCTCCTACCTATCAACGATCACATAAGATCACCGCCAAAGTGAATATTGAAGACGCGAACACAGAAGGTGTAATTATTGCCTGTGGTGGAGCTGGCGGTGGTTATTCCTTGTATGTTAAAGACGGAAAACTCCACTATACTTACCGATTCTTTGGTAAAGAAACGTATCAACTCATATCAAACGAAACCTTGCCAATAGGTGAAGTAGAAGTTTCTATGAAATATGACCAACTTCCTTTCAAACCATTTGTAGAATCTACCGGAGGAGAAGCCGAGCTTTTTATCAATGGAAAATCAGTGTCGAAGGGCATGGTGGAAAATTCAGTTG
>JAUILF010000327.1 GCA_030433135.1 Bacteroidia bacterium
ATGGAGTTGGTGAGTGAAGATCAATATGGGTGTGTTGATACCATAAGACGAGAAATCAGGTTAATGGATGAGGCCCCACAGGTTGAGATCTTGCTCGATACGCTGGACTGTGCGTTTGAGCAGGTGTTGATCGGTACTCGTATTGCCAACTATCCCTCGGGTCAGGTTAGCTCATTCCATTGGACATTACCTGATGGGAGTTCAGATAGTGTGCCTATTGTTGCCATCAGGGAAGAAGGGAGCCTTTCTCTCGAAGTTGAAATGAATAATGGTTGTATGGGATCTGCAACCAGTCAGATATTATCGGACTTTAGTACGCCTGATGTCAATGCTCTGGGAGGAGGCTTTAGGTGTCGCGATACCGGGATCATCCTTGACTTTGATATTGATCGTGAGCCCATATTGGTAAGCTGGACCGGTCCCGATGCTTATCAGTCGGCTGCCCGTAATCCCAGAGTGGATGTGCCCGGCACTTACCATTTGATGGTATTGGGTGCCAATGGCTGTCCTGCAGAAAGTGAAGCTGAAGTCTTTATTACAGATCCGCTACCAACACTGACGCTTGAAGGTGACACCATAAACTGTATTGATACTGCAGCGTTGCTGGATTTTCAAACCAGTGCGGGTCCGGGACTTAGTTTTACCTGGATAGATCCTGGAGGGCGTATTGACACCTCCAGACGTCAGTTTATGACCACACTGGGTGGGATGTACCAGTTAGAGCTTGTTGACAGTCAGGGGTGCCGGCTCACCAGGCAGGCTTTAGTCCAAACAGATACCATTTCCTTCCTTCCCGGTATTTCTTCGATGACAATTACATGCAATGATCCTGGTTCACTGCTGACCCTGGATACCCTATACCCGGGACTTGATTATAACTGGAGTTATGATTCAGCATTCTACAGTAGTGATGTTGAGCCCCTGGCAACGGCTCCCGGAATTTACAGTCTTACAACCACCTATATCAATGGGTGTCAGAGACAGATCGAGCATGAAGTTCTGGCTGACACCGTTTCCCCGATTTTCACCTTAAATCCGGATACTCTGAATTGTTCTGAGTCAAAAATTACGATTCGACCCGTTGGCCAACTAGGCCGGTGGAATTACTCCTGGACAGGACCCCTTGGCTTTGCTTCAAACCGAATTAATCCGCTAGTGGAAGAGCCGGGTATTTATAGTTTGACTACCACAGAAGTAAATGGATGTACCTATACAAATGAGGTGCTCATTCAGTCTGATTTTGTGATACCGCAGGTAGATGTTGAAGATACATTCATACCCTACAATGGAGATTCCGTGTTACTGGACTTTGAGACAACAAGTATCCTTACTGAATCAAACTGGTTTGGTCCTGATGGGTTTTATGTCCCGGACACCGTCGCTACTACGCTGGAAGCCGGAACGTACTTCCTGGTGGTAAAGGCACCCAATGGTTGTCAGGCTGTTGATTCTGTGTTAGTCAGTTCAGATCCAATGTTGCCTGATCCCGAAATAGAGGTACAGCATATAAATTGCCTGCAACCTCAGGGTTGGGTGCAGATTGGTAATATTCAGTCCACATTTGACTATACCTGGACCGATGAATCCATGAATGAGACCACTGCTACCTCACTGATGGTAACCGGGGCTCAAAAATATATACTGAGGGCGATGCACCTGCCCAGTGGGTGCGCGCTGATGGACTCGGCTACTGTATATGTTGATACCATTTCTCCTGCTGTTTCAATCATCGAAATGGATGCGATAGTTTGCACTCACAGGGAGATCACACTCGGATCAGAAGTAGACACGGCAGTTTTTTATCAGTGGAATACAACTGATGGTAATATATCCAGCCCGGATACTAATTCCAGGATACGGGTGGACCAACCAGGTAACTACAGTCTGATGGTTACCGGGAGGGATAATGGTTGCACGGCTAGTACCCGGATACTGGTGGAAGAAGTACTAAATAATCTTTCGGCATTATACACCCATGTACAACCAGCAAACTGTGAAGGTGGAGATGATGGTTTGATTCTGATAGACAGTGTACAAGGGGGGTCAGGGCCATATTCATTTTCGCTCAACGATACTTTTTATACGTCCAGGAATGCCTTTTCATTTCTTACACCTGGTAGTTACCGGGTCTTTGTTGAGGACATAAATGGTTGCAAATATGACACATTGGTTGATCTGGGGCGTATACCTCCATTTACTCTGGGTTTTGATCAGGTGGAGTATGTGATCGACCTGGGTGATACACTGGATATCCTGGTCCGGACCTCACTGACAGATAGCGAAATCGGGTCGATTAGTTGGATGACTGGTGACTCCATTGATTGTGATGGGTGTCAGCGGATCCAGGTGAGTCCGCTGCAGAATCAATGGGTAGGAGTTGAAGTATTATCGTTATCCGGATGCCTCAAGGAGGATTCGATTATGGTAAGGGTGTCCGACCCGGGAGGTATTTTTGTGCCAAACGCATTTACACCAAATCAAGATGGCGTAAATGACCAGGTACAGGTACATGCCGGAAATAACATTGATCAAATCACGGTATTCGAGATTTTCGACCGTTGGGGAAACAACGTTTATAGTGCTTTTGAATATGCACCCGACGATGACCGTTTTTCCTGGGATGGAACCTACCGGGGGCAGAAACTGGACCCGGGAGTGTTCTTATACAAAGTTCAGGCGATCGATATCAGGGGAGATACCAAGGTTAAAGTGGGGGATATAACACTGCTGCGTTAGCAGAGACAAACCAATAGTTATGTTTCACATTTATTGGAAACAGGGTCAGGTCATGCCACCCCCAATGTGATCCCGACGCCGGAGATCCAATGTAGAGTCTGCGTATCGAACAGCTTACCCTTCCACCTCGACAATCGGTGCAATAGGTGCAATGCGACCAATCGCAGCGATTCCATTTTCACAAGACGCCTTGGATTTATACATTTGGCTGGTACCAATAATTTGCTTGTTTCCAGCGAGCAAGTTAAACATCAAACGTCCGTCCTTACTGGTTTTTCGTTCAAAGCGTGCATCGTTAGTGGCATTGGTCTGGACAGATTTGATGCCATTCATACACGAAGCTTTGGTCGCATAACCCTGACTCTGTAAAATGATTTGGCCGTTTCGGGCCTTTAGACGAAAGTAGAACTTGCCCTTACTGGTAAAGATTTCAAATTTCACAATATCCTGATTTGGTTTGAGATTTAATTTCCTGGGAAGATGAGTAGGATAGCTACCCAACACCTCAGGAACAGACAGGGAGAAGATAGTAAATATTTACAGTGGATTACAAAAATGTACCATTAATGTTTTTCAATTCTGTATTTAGCCAATGCCAAGGTCATTTCTAATTGCTCTGACCTGTTGAGATTGGTGTTGTCGATGACTACTGCATCCTGTGTTTTTACCAACGGGCTGTGCTCGCGGTGCATGTCTTTATGATCGCGCTCCAGGAGATTGGATTTTACTTCTTGATAGTTAGCCTTCATGCCTTTCCGCATGATTTCCTGAAACCTTCTTTCGGTCCTGACTCTAATGTCAGCCGTTACAAACAATTTTAGTGGTGCATCTGGAAAGACTACCGAACCAATATCACGGCCGTCCATAATTACATGGTTACTTGCCCCAATCGATTGTTGTATTTCCACCAGTTTTTTCCTGATCATGGACATAGAAGCCACCAGGGATACATGTTGATCCACCTCACTGGTACGAAGTTCATCCTTCAGGACCCGGCCTCCGAGTAAAATGTCAGAATCAGAACCATGAGGTGGAAAGTCCATGTGCATGTCTGAGAGCAAGGCGCTGATTCCATCCCGGTCTTCCGTATCCAACTGAGATTCCAGTATGAGCCATGTAACCGCACGGTACATGGCACCGGAGTCGATATGCCTGAAGCCTAGTTCTGAGGCAAGATCACGAGCCAATGTACTCTTGCCACAGGATGAATAGCCATCGATCGCGATAATAAAAGGGGTCATAAAAGCAGGGAACTTAGCTTAAACCTTTTTTGAATGAAGGGTCTTGTCCTGTTACATAGTGGGCCTAAAGATATCAAAGCTTATAAAATAAAAAAGGTTGTCAAATACGCCTGACAACCTCCTGCTCATCCTTTCTGGTCTAAATTTGGAATCAATATTCATCTTCATTAAACAGAAAGTCATCCTTTCTGGGATAATCAGGCCAAATATCTTCAATGGATTCATAGATTTCTCCTTCATCCTCCATTTCCTGCAGGTTTTCGATTACTTCTAGAGGTGCACCTGACCGAATAGCATAATCGATCAACTCGTCCCTGGTGGCGGGCCAGGGTGCATCTTCAAGATGATAAGCGAGTTCTAACGTCCAATACATACAATTTACCGATTTCAGTGATATAAACTAAGCCCCGGGTACAGTCGTAATTTTGCGCAAAACTATTAAATAGTATGAGATACGCAAATATCTTTTACTCCGAGGTAACACTTTTTCAAGACCACGAATAGTACCGAAAAGTTCCGTCGAAGAGAAAAAACTTCAAATTCTTTTTAAAGAGATGTTAAGCAATCAATTATAATTGCCAAATAATCATCATATTAAATGATCATCATTGCATCACCGTAAGAGAAGAATCGATATTTCTCCTTGATGGCCACCTGATATGCCTCCATGATCAACTCATAACCGCCAAAGGCACAGATCATGATCAACAAGCTTGACTTGGGTAAGTGGAAGTTTGTGATCATTGAGTTGGCTATATGGAACTCATAGGGAGGATAAATAAAAAGGTTGGTCCAACCTTCACCTACCTTCAGAAGTGATTCGGCAGATACCGCCGATTCGATGGTACGCATGCTGGTTGTACCTACCGCACACACCCTGTTTTGCTTCTTTTTGGCTTCATTCACAGTGTGGGTGGCTTGCTCCTCAATACGGAAATACTCGGCATCCATCTTGTGCTTAGAAAGATCTTCCACTTCAATATTGCGAAACGTACCCAGACCAACATGCAGTGTTACTTCGGCAAAATCCACTCCCTTTATTTCCAGTCTCTTCAGTAATTCCCTACTAAAGTGCAGACCCGCAGTTGGAGCGGCAACGGCTCCTTCTTCCTTGGCGTAAACCGTCTGATAACGCTCACGATCAATTTCCTCACTCTCGCGGTCAATGTATTTGGGAAGTGGTGTGTTACCCAGCTCGTAAAGAACCTTTTTGAATTCGGCATCGGGGCCATCATAAAAGAAGCGGATAGTCCTGCCCCGGGAAGTTGTGTTATCCACTACCTCAGCGACGATAACATCATTGTCATTCTGATCTTTGAAGTAAAGTTTGTTTCCAACCCGGATCTTCCGGGCAGGATCCACCAGAACATCCCACAACCTGGCTTCCTGATTAAGTTCACGGAGCAGAAAGACCTCAATCTTGGCTCCGGTTTTTTCCTTGCGGCCATACAATCGTGCTGGAAACACTTTGGTATTGTTATAAATGATGGCATCACCATCGTCAAAATAGTCCAGCAGATCTTTAAAAACTTTATGTTCAATCTTACCGGTATCCTTGTGAATCACCATCAAGCGGGAGTCATCACGATTGGGAAGTGGATAAGAAGCGATCAGTTCTTTGGGAAGATTAAAGCTAAATTGTGAAAGTTTGGACTTCATGCAACAACCTTGGTTAAAAAAGAACCACAAAAATAGAAAAACTTATGTCTTCACAGCAATTATACATGAAGCACTATAGATAGCTACGAACTTGGCAGATCTGTAAGCCCGTTTAATCGAATTTGTGAAGACCCTTTTGTGTTTTGGTTTACATTTGTGACTATCAGATACAGGTATGCAAGTTCTCTACCGGATTATCAGGGAAAGTATTGACCAGGCATTTCAGCAGCTGGTCGCCAACAAGCTGAGGAGTTTTCTCTCACTATTGGGTATTACCGTAGGAATTTTTTGCATCATCGCCGTCATGTCTGCAGTAGATTCACTGGAAGACAACATCAGGGGCAGTTTTGAACAGCTGGGAGACGACGTCATCTATATTAGCAAGTTGCCCTGGAATGAGGATCCCAATCAATCCTATTGGAAGTACTTTCAAAGACCGGTTCCGGATATTGAAGATTATGAGGTAATCAAGACGAGGGTGAAATCTGTCGATCAGGTTTCATTACGGGTAATACTGGGCTCACGTACCATCAAGCATAGATCCAACAGTGTTGAGGGAGCCTTTGTCATTGCCGCTACTCATGAGTTTGGCGATATTTTCAAAATGCAGTTTGAGAATGGGCGGTATTTTACCATGCATGAATACGAGAGTGGGAGCAATCGCATTTTATTGGGCTACACCATTGCTGAAGAACTGTTTGGTACAGTTGACCCCGTTGGCAAAACCGTCAAATTGATGGGTAAGAATATGCAGGTGATCGGTGTGATAGAAAAGGCGGGGGATGCTCTGGTAAATCCTCTTGACTATGATAACACGGTAGTAATCACCTATACGCTGGCACGCCAGGTGGCTGATGTTCGTATGGAAAACAACCCCTGGGCTAATCAACTGAATATCAAAGCAGGAGAGGGGTTTACCGTTGATGAGCTGCGGGATGAGGTGACCGGAGTACTTAGAGCCCACCGACGACTGAAACCCAAAGAAAACAATGATTTCAGCGTCAATGAGATGTCAATCATAGCAGATGCCCTTGATTCTATATTTGGTGTCTTGAATTTGGCTGGGTTCGTGATTGGTATATTCGCAATATTGGTTGGGATGTTTTCAGTAGCCAACATCATGTTTGTGAGTGTGAAAGAGCGCACCAAACTGATCGGCATCAAGAAGGCTATTGGCGCCAAGAAGAATTTTATTTTGCTGGAATTTCTTATTGAAGCTGTGGTGCTTTGTCTGTTCGGAGGTGTTCTGGGGCTATTGTTGGTGTTTAGCTTCATCGAAGCGTTTACGTTTGTCACGCTTTCAGTTGGTCTGGGCGCTGGCCTTTTGGGCCTCTACCTTTTCCCCCATTGGCGACAAGAGTCATTTTCTTAATTTCTTGCGGGCTGTGGCAGGCGTTCCGCCTCGCGCCTTTCTTCGTCAGGATGAATTTTGGGATGGACAGGAATTGTTTGCGTGGGAAACGGCCGTTGCCTATAAAACCATGCTAAAAATTTGAGGGACAGTTTTGTAGAATAGGCGGCGCGGCGGGACGCCGGGCCGCAGCCGGGCGAGGTTTTGCGCTGGCCGAAGACCTCGCCCGAGCAAGGGAGTGTAAACTGGGTACAATGATGACGTATTATCCAGCGTCACTTTCAGTAGGGT
>JAUILF010000328.1 GCA_030433135.1 Bacteroidia bacterium
CATATTCGAGATCTCGCATCCTGATCCAGATAAGATCTCCAGCGGCGGCAGAAAAGACATATTCGTGAATCGACAATTCTTGCTCAAGCGTATCCAGAAGGGTCTCCCCATAATTGATTGTGTCCTGACTAAAACTTGAAATGGAAAAAAGAGCAATAAGAAGGCCTGTGAAAAATAGTCGTTGCATTTGTTTGTTAGGTTTATACAACACTACTATTTCAAAAAGCAAGCCAACAATCTCGGGGGTGCCGGGTCCCGGGTTCCAGGTACCTGGTAACCAGCCAGAATGCGTCAACATAACATCTCAACCCCTCAACCATAAACATCTAAACCAGTGAAGAGCTGCAGCGGGCAAGCCGTCATTGGCATCCCACCGTAGTATTTAACTGACCACCCGGATCGATTTGAAAATCTGACTGAAGTTGCACTGCTTCTCCGGCCGAAAGATTGATCTGATCTCCGGTGGCGATCCGACCGTCGGAAAATAATACCCCGGGGGTATAATAGGATCCTTCGACAATTGGATCACCGGATACTGTGTCATCTTCACTACCAATCTGAAAGATGTTACCCCATAAACTTACAGCATACACATCACCGGATTCTGAGGTACCAAAAGCCACAATGGCATTTATACCCGAGGGGTTGTGTTCTTGAACTGACCAACCACCAGATCCATCAGGGGCAATAGTCCAGACTTTTTCCGAAATGTAATCTGTACAAATGTAAAAGCCCCGAAGGCAAGTGCTATTCCCTCGATAGACTAATCCTCCAGTGATAGATTGACTGCCCGACTGATTGTAATCAAAAATAGGAAAGGTATAGGCACCGGAGCCCAGGCATCCAGTAGTCTCGTAAGTATTGTTCCCTTCATAACAATCCCATCCGTAATTTTCACCTCCGTCACTGTCAGCAGGTTGAAAATTCACCTCTTCCCACACGCCCTGGCCCACATCGGCAATCCACATATCCCCGGTCTCACTATCAAAGCTGAAGCGCCAGGGATTGCGAAGTCCCAATGCCCAAATCTCATTCAGTACACCCGCATTATCCACAAAGGGATTATCCGACGGGATACTATACGGATTGCCACTATTAATGTCTATCCGCAACATTTTACCCAATAGAGTCGTGCCATCCTGACCATTTTCATCCGGATCACCACCTCCACCGCCATCACCCATGGCTATGTACAGGTAACCATCCGGACCAAATTTGATGCAACCCCCATTGTGGTTACCCTCACCATCAATTTGATCCACATTCAGAATAGGAAACTCACTGGTGGCATCGGCAACATCATCGTTACCTACGGATACATTATATCTGCTGATTTGTGTATCCCCATCTTCATCTATATAGTTCACGTAGAAATATCCATTACTATTATAATTGGGATGAAAGGCAAGACCAAGTAGACCCTGCTCTTGTCCATTGGACCTCACAATGGAATCTATATCGAGAAAGGGAGTGGAAAGAATGACACCATTTTTGATTATTTTGATGAAGCCTGCTCTTTCAACAATAAAAATGCGATTACTTCCATCTCCCGCATTAGCTATATCTACAGGTTCAGAAAAACCAGTGAACTTGTTTTCGAATACAAGTGTGGGATGATTGACCTGGGCTAGCAATGGAACAAAAACTATTAGAAAAAAGAAAGTGTATAATCTATACATAAGAATCTCTGGTTCTCGATCAGGAATATGTAGTTATTGATTCAGTTTGGACATAAGTGGCCGGGAATAGACATCAGAATATACGTGATTGTTTTTGGTTTGACAACATTCACAAAGTCAATGCTTCCTTTTCTCTGGCTTTTGCATGGATGGTTCGTCCGAAACCATTTGCAGTGAAACCATTTTGCCCTCCCGGCTAGATGCCACGATATGGTATTGCCCTCTCTTCCAGTTGCTTTGATCCAGCTTGAATTTGATTTTTTGTCCACTGGCTAGTTTTTTCTTCTTCAAAGGCATGCTGATAATTTCTCCACTAGGATCTACTACTTTGACGGTATAAATACCTTCATCGGCTGCTATGAATTCATATTCATTCCCTGATGCATTACGAGATTTGCCTGATTCTCTGAGCTGCTGAGCAGTTGCCAGGTGAAAGCTGAGTAACAGAAAGAATAGAACTGATGATATACGAAGTAAAGGCATGGATCTTGTTTAGTCGAGTTCGAGAAATCTGATTTTATCAATCCAATAGGTATTTTCATCTCTGCCATATTGGGCCGTAATTCTGAGGTTGTTATTCACAGTCACTGGAGCGGTGAAAGTGTAAGTGTATTTGGTCCAGTAGGGAGATAGTGTAAGCTCCTGATAGAGATAACTGGTCCAGGGACTTTGATTGAGGTGAACCAGGAAGTTCATCACACCCTCTGTTGCGGATCGTGCATAAAAGGAAATTTCGTACTCCCTTCCGGCTACCATCGTATGGTCGTTTTGACGTAGCTGGATGTGCCACGAAGTGCCTGTAGCGTTGCTTACCGTGACCCTGGCTGCATATGACTCTTCGTAGGGATTGCTGTTATCGATAGCCAGGTTGGCGGTATTACCTGTGATAACATCCAGTGTCCAGTCACTATTACCACTTTCAAAACCGGAATTGGTGATTCTGTTTTCTGCACAAGTGCGAAACTCAGCAATAAATACCCCTGAAGACTGGACTTCAAATCCGGGCATAAGAGTGATGGCATTGTAACCATCAAATTCTACGGTATTGGCACCTGGTACCATTCCATCTGAATTTATTTGGTAGCCAAGATAGATATCGCTGGGAATGGGATTCATACTAACCATGATGTTATCATCGGTCTGACACTCAATACAATCCATACAGAACGGATCGGTACAGGGAAGTACCTCAACATCCGCCTCCATAGTTCCACCGGGGTAATCGTATACAATGGTATGTATGCCGGCGCCAGCTTTCTGGACATCAAAATCAAAACTTTCGTCACCATTGTCAGTCACCCCCATACCACTGTAAGTTCCACCCAACTCCATTCCACCCGTCAGGTTTTGATATACTCCTTCACTCTCGCAAGGTGAAAATGCCAGGTTGAACTCATCTTCGGTTTTATCCTGCGTATAAATTCTAACTTCACTAAGACCATAGCACCCTCCCCCATAATTATCCACTGCCGTCAGCAGGAGGTACCGGGCATTTACACCTTCGAGATCAGGTCCATTCACCCCTTCATAATAGCCAGAGCCGGGAGCTTTGGGCACGGTGATGGTATCAACAAGGGTCCAGTTGCTTCCGTTGGTTGAGTACTCGACAATCATATGACGAATACCCGAGGTGATGTAATTTGGGTGGTTCATATTCCAGAAAGTCAGATCAAATAATGATTTTACCTCGCCCAAATCGTATCTGATCCAATGTGATACCCCATGTACACTGTTAGGATTTGCAGCAGGGTCACAGGAAATCCAGCCATCAGAAGCGGTTGTGGTATGGCGATCCGGAGCCGACTGACTCCATAAGGAACACGATAATCCTAAAATTAAAACCAGGTAAATGTATCTCACTTTGACAGTCGTTTATGCATTTAGAAATCCTATCGGCATGTTATTGGAAAAGGGATCATAAAAGTTCCCCAGGTTAGGAAAGAGCATGGTCAAATCACTGTTGGGTACACCAAACCATTTGGCCACTTCAGCAAAATATTCATCTGTAGAAAGAGTGGGAATAAATCGTCCCAGGCCCACCTCAAATTCGCTACCGGAAGCCAGCGAAGGATAATCACCATATATAGTACCACCATTGATCAGATTAGGGCCACCCATAACCATCGTATTTCCACCCCAGGCATGATCAGATCCGTTTCCATTGGAAGCCAGGGTACGGCCAAACTCAGAGATAAGCATGGTTACCACGTTATTCTCCATGTTGACTCCTCCAGGTCCCATAGCATCCTGAAAACTACCCAGGGCATCGCTGATCATTCCCAGCATAGCATGCTGATTGGGCATCACATCGTCGTGGTGATCCCAGCCACCTACCGTAATAAAGAATATTTGACGTTTGAAGCCCAGGATATTGCGTACATCAATGGTGTTGGCAATCATTTCGAGAGATGCCCCAATACTGGAATCCGGAAAATCGGAGGCATCGAAGGTGATGGATTGCTGAATAGCTTCATCAAATTCGAGAAAGCCATCCCGGGCATTGCGCACCACATCCATGTAGGTCTTTTGGAAAATATCCTTATAGTCCTCTCCAATTAAGCTATTGATGGCCTCGGTATAGACTTCCTGCGCCAGGTAAGTTGGTTCCGGGCTATAACCGTCAATACCCACTGCACCATAATTGCCGTCAATGGCATATTCCACCGTGGAATTTCCGGTCTGAAAAATATTGGACCCCGAAAGCGACACATTCATGGAAATACTTTGATTGGAATTGCAATCACTCATCATTTCAGCCATCTTGCCACCCCACCCATAAGGGCTCCGTATGCTCGGAATGCCTGTCTGCCATTGCTGGATCTGATCGGCATGCGAAAACAGCCCGATAGGAAGAGCCTGGCCATTTTGATAGGTGGTCTTGGTGGTAGGTTGTATCAGCGTACCGATATTCGATAGGAATGCCAGTTTGCCATCATTAAACAGGTCCCGGACTTTCGTCATCATGGGATGTACCGCCCAGGTGCGGTTGACCCCAGATTCCATCCTGCTGTAGTTCAACTGACCAAGGCTAAGCCCTGTTCCTGGTATCAGAGTCCCATTATCATACTGGGCATTCTTCGCAATAGCAAGTCCGGCTCCACTGCCATATACCCCTTTCCTCGCAGTCACATATTCGTTGTAGTGGCTGTTGTTGTAGGGCATGAGCATATTGTAGGAGTCATTTCCTCCAGCCAATAGTATACATACAATAGCCTTATAGTCGTTGCAGCCTGCCACTGCCGAATTGGAAATAGCCGCAGAATTCATGGCCTTCAGGTTGATCAGTGTATTCATAAAGGTGAGATAGCCAAGACCGGCACAACTGGCCTGTCCCAGAAACTCCCTTCTGTTGATTTTCCTCATAGTGTTTTTCTTTTCATAGTAATCAGCGCATGATGCTGTATTCCGGTGATATTAAAGCCAGGTACATACCAATTCGCACCCGGTTTTCCTGGTAATTGTGCCAGGATACTTCGGGTCTGAATTGATCCAACCCATGACGAATAATCTCCCTGGTCGAGTCCCTCATATTACCTCCAAGCAGGTGCTTGTCAATCCAGTTGATATAGGTTTCTGTGTCTCTGGCTATCTCTAACAAATCAGTAATGTCCCAATTGACTTCCGTGTTATTCATCAGGCCACCCTCCCAGGTTCTCATAATTTCACCCCAGCTCTGTACCCACCGGTACACATTGTTCATATATCCGACACTGGTCCTGGAGTCATGAATTTTAAATTCAGGAGCTACCAATCCTGCCTCACTGATGGGTCCATTGGGCTTATCCTCAGGCAGATAAAAGTTGAAAACACTGGGCGATGCCAGGATGGCCTGCTTTGCTTCTTCATAAAATTCATATCCTACATTCCAGTAAAAATTGTTGGGATTGGTCTTAGCTACTGCCCGTGAAAAATGCGTGTAGCGAAATAAAGGTTCTTTTAATCTTGAGTTGAGCTCATCCTGCTGGGCATCTTCACTTCGGGCTTCTTCATCCAGAAGTATAGCCTTGATCACGGACTTCATATCACCTCTTACAGTTCCGTATGGTCCATTGCCATTAAATGCCGTGGCAACCCTTTGTATGTATTGTGGTGAAGGATTGGACTTTACCATCCGTTGGATCAATCGGTAGGCAATAAAGGGCCCGACATTATCATGGTTGAACAGGCAATCTATTGCGTCTTCGATGTCGTCCATACCTTTCTGACCGCCCGGCACTACCACTCCATTCAACAGATACTTGGGACCCGGCTCATGTTGTCCTTCATCACGCCAACCGGTATTGGGATTATCGGTTTCATACATGCGCATGGTGATCACCACATTGGCCGTCCAGAGACCGGTCCAGAATGTAGCCGTATCTCCGGGGTCTACCAGTTGTGGCAATACATCTCCCACACCCAACCCGGTAAACACCTTGGCGAATTCGGCAATATCTTCATTGTCATAGGTAGGAATATCATGGCCACCTTGCTGCTTGCGACTACCATCCATATTGAGCTCGTACAAACCAATGCTAAACAATTGCATGATTTCCCTGGCAAAGTTTTCGTCGGGGTGTTGGCCGGTAGTGAGATCACTCTTGGGGTTGCTCAGGTGGCTGAGGTAATGACCCATGGCCGGGTGCAACGCAACATCGAGCAGCAAGTCCCGGTAATTGCCAAAGGCATTATTTAAAAGCATGTCATAGTAGGATGCTAATGCATCGCCATACCCCCCCAGATCAGAGTTGCGCGAGACAACCAGAATCTCAGACAATGCACAGGCAACTTTGTGTCGCAACAGATCTTCGTTGGTAGAATTAACATGCCACCACGCATAGCTAAAATGGGTCCACCCCGGACGTCTCAGATTTTCCGGATGCAAATTGTCCAGATATTGGAAAATCGACTGTGTTTCAGGTAAAACCAGGGTGGGAGATTTGGAAAACTGATCATCAATCCAATCCTCATAGCCCAGGTCAAGTACTTCCTCTACATGAGCATCTTCAAAACCAATGGATGACTGGAAGAGAAAACGGGAGGCTTGAAAGTATTCGTGCAACATCCCCTTGCCATTGATGGTATTCACGGCAGATGCCGGTTCAGCCCAGCTATTATCATGATAACTACTACTGGATGAAACTGTGATGCCATCATCATTGCCACTACCGACATAGCTCTGACCAAAAAGTGTGCACTGCCATACAAGGGCAACCAAACAAAGACATTGCCTCATCATCTATAGGGGGTTTGTAGGATAGTATGGCTACTGAAAAGGAGGGAGTATGTAAACTCTTGCATATTTCATTGTATTCCGGATTGAATAATCTTGAAAAATGAGCAAGAGAATGTTCGCTTATTGAAGTAACGCCCTGCCGAAACGAATGTTACATCGTCGGTGATATTTTCACAAATATTGTGCCTGAATTGTTAGGCATTGGGTTTTGGGCCCCCTCATGAAATAGCTTGACCGCTTAATCAACCGCTCAATGCCTCAACAGATCAACCCAGGTGGCTATTGCAGGCTGAACGGCTTTGGGTTTTGGGCATTGGGTTTTGGGTATTCAAAATTAGATGCCTCACTTTGCATCTCTTGATACCTGGAATATCTT
>JAUILF010000329.1 GCA_030433135.1 Bacteroidia bacterium
ATCTAAAATAACCACCAAATTTGAGAAAGAATTCAGTATTGGGTATTTTCCATGCTCCCACAAAATCATCTGTACTAAGGCTATCTTCAGGACTGCCTCTCATTTCACCATACGTACTTGAAGTGGTTTGTTGCGCTTTCAATCCACTGATCAAAAAAGAACAGACAACAAGCGTAAGAAAATATCTATTTGTTTTAGTCATAAACCCTTTATATATAACTTTTCACCAGGGCAGAGGAATTACAGGTGCAACGGTAAGTCTAAATTGATGTTGAGGTCCAAATGCCTCTGGTGATGCCACATAATACCAATACTGAGCTCCCAGTCTAATTGGAATCTTACCGGCCTTAATCACCTTTTGAAATCCTGTGGCTAATGGAAAAGTGAATTTATTTCCTTCTTCGGCATTATGATTATACGTATATGTTGGCGAAGCGGTGATTTGCCACCCTTTATTTAAATTGATTGTATAAAAATACTGGCCTGCGGTAATACTAATTCCATCCGGGTTCTGAGACAAAGCCCACAGCCCGTCAGGTAAAACAGAAGAACTGTTAACGTCTGCATCAGAACCATTTCCCAAACTCCATGCATGAGACACAATAAGACCAAGGGCTCCGAAATCGGTCAGCTTAGCCACCATAAATTCCGGACCAATTGTGGTGTGACTAGCTTTTAATGCTGCATCCGTAGCTGTTTTAAATCCGCCAAACACTCCAACCAGGGTAATCCACTTCGATGGCCATGTCTTACCTATGGCTACATCCGCACTTATATTGCCCAAACCAGATTTTTGTTCAAAACCATTAGATGTAATTGTGGGTTGAGAAATAACCATTGGAATCAATGGTCGTACATAGAGATTAAGACCTTCTGATAAAGTTATGGGCAGAGAAGGCTGAAAACTAATAAGAGTGGCACTTTGATTGTTTGCGCCACTGATGTCTCCACTATAACCAATAAAATCTATGGGAAACAACATCTGACCTAAAGTAGCATTCGGGTTTGCCAGTTCCCTGGCGATATCAGAAGCACTCTCTCCAGCTGATTCCTGTTCCTGTGAAAAAACGCACATGCTTAGTAGCAGAAGTACGTTTGTAACCAGGATTTTTCTAACCAATAATTTATCCAAAGCTAATTCAATTGATTATGTTCTTATAAATCTTACCATCCTTCATGATCTGGGCCAGGTTATTACCATCAAGACCAGCGAGACGAGAAATAATTTGTTGAGAATTTTCATAAACTCAGTTTTTCAAATTTTTGCTTTTAAACATTGCCAATGTGGCCATGACATTCAGAATAGTTCCAAACAAGTTGATAGAAACGGCAATGATGAATGCTCCAAATGATGCATATTCATCCAGACCATCTTGTAAATAACGCCAAATATTTCCTATCACTCCGCCACCTCCAAATAGAACCACAGCAACCCCCATTGCTAAACGATACCACAGTGTTTTAGGGAGTCTGGCTAACTGAAGACATACAGCGTAAACGATAAACATTAGTATTGATGCTCCGATGGGGGCAGCACTCAAGGCTTCTCCGAGAGTCTCCTTTCGCCACCAGCTTACTAATAGATAGGTCACAGAAGCCAGGGCAAAGATGTACTGAAGTCTTACTAATCTATGAAGTGACATGATATACTAGAGTTCTTCCAGGTTGTCAAAAATGGTATAAAAGAACCCGATGGTTTTACCATACTCCTCAACCAGAATACGTTCATTCACTCCATGAAACCCTTCAAATTCCTTTGGAGATTCTAGCTGTATGGCAGTCATGGTAAATACATCCGGAGCAAAAGACCGTGCCTGAAAATGTTTGGAATCTGACCCGCCAATCACAAAAAATGGCGATACGATTAAATCATTACCCCATGTTTGTCTTATACTCTTTTCAAGTGCCTTATAAGCATTGCTGTTAGGGTCGGCAACATTAGTAGCAGGGGTTGAAGCAGAAATATCCCGTATGGTAATACGATCATCGTCTATAGCTTTTTTCACATGCTCAATAATCACTTCTGGAGAATCACCGGGCATCGGCCTGAAGTTGACCACGGCAGTTGCAGAAGGAGGCAACACATTGTCCTTTATCCCGGCATTAAACATGGTGACAGCAATGGTGGTGTGCAGCATGGCTCGCGTCACCTGGTTCTCTGCCATTTGATCAATGAATTCTTGCTCCAATGCAGTTATCTCATCATCCTTTCCAAATGCAACCGCGGCATACAAAGGTTGATTTTCTTCATCCAACTCGGGACCCATATAACGGTACTGATGTCGAACTGCTGGGTGAATCTTATAGGGAAACTGTGCTGCTTCCAATTTGGTGATCGCCTCTGCCAATATGCCGATATTGGATTCCTCTGGTGGTTGAGATGAGTGCCCACCGACGCCATGAATCGCCAATTCGAGACTGATAAATCCTTTTTGGGCTATTCCTATAAGTGCGGTGTTATTGGGTATTCCAGGAAATACACCTGGAATCAGTGGTGCAGATTCGTCCATGACGAATGCGAACCGTTCTATTCCTCTTTTTTCCAATTCCTCGGCAATGAATCTGGCACCTTCATCCCCTCCCACTTCTTCATCTTGTCCAAAAACAAAGTAAATGGTACGTGATGGTTGCCAACCCTCTTTGATTTTCATTTCAGCTGCTTCAAGAATACCATGTATCTGACATTTATCATCAAGTACTCCACGCCCCCAGATGTAACCGTCACTCAACGTCCCTGCAAATGGGTCCTCAGTCCATTCATGTCTGGAATCTTCCGGAACTGGAACCACATCCATATGGGCATAAAACAGGGCAGGCTCCAGTGAGGGATCTTTACCCTCCCAGGTATATAATAAGCTATAGGGCCGAGGGTCGCCCAATACTTCTTTCTCCACAACCTTGTGAACCTCAGGGTAAACCTCTTCCAGATAATCGTGATAGCCCAAAAACGCTTCAGTGTCAAAATCTTCTCGATCCTGATTGGAGATGGTCTTGTAAGTCACGGCCTTTGATAAGCGTTCGACTGCCCCGTCCAGGTCTACATCAACAGAGATTTGTTCTACACCTGTCATTTGCATGGAAGTGAACTCTTCCAGGTTTACTTCATGTGTTTGTGCAGTACTTTGATTGTCAGGTCGTTCGGTGCATGCAGCCAATGCCACAACGATGACCAGGTAAAGGTTTTTTCGTAGCATGTTAATGAGTTTATCTTGACAATTCATCATTGCAAGGGTTGAAAGGTTTCCAGGAGAACATTTTATAAAAATCAAATATATGCAGGGAGTATATGCGAGTATTATTGGTTGCCAAAATCTTTACATATTGAAAACTACCGACGCGATACTCAAGACATACACCTTTGGAACATAATATTAGGTAAAATACATGTCACAAAGGGATGGCACCGAGCACTTTTTTGTTTAGTATGTATTTCCTTTTCTGAGTACCAGGACTCGGGTTTAACTGACCTGCCCTGTGAAGTGGGAGCATGGAATGAAGCAATTAAATAACATGCTGAAACGAATAGAAGATAGATTAGACCTGTTTCAGGTGTTTCATTGATTTTGTATACTATTCGAAAAACCCCTTGCCCACCAAATGTAGGTCACCACAATAAACAATACAGCCATAACCACCCACGGTATTTGCAAGGCATGAATTGATAGGGTTTCCAGATCAGTATTTGCCTTAAAAATGCCGGCCGGAATCGCCTGGCCAGGTTGTTCCACGCGAAGATCAAAAATGCTGATAGTGATAAAGTTGGCCCCTGTATGCACCCCCAGGGATGCACCCAATCGTCTGGTTTTGAAGTAGATGATGCTAAAAAAAACAATGTGCAGGGCCGGAATCAGGACCGCATAAAAAAGCAAATCTCCCCCTATGTTAAAAGCAAAACTCTTGAGAATCTCAAAGAAAACCATCAGGACAATAGCGACTTTTGCACCCAAACTCTCTTCCAATTTGGAGAGTGGATAGCCACGAGTGTAGAGCTCGGTGCCCAGGTCGGCAATGAAGATAAAGAGGAGGCCATAAATTAATGAAATCGCACTAAATTCCGGTCTGATGATCCACGAAAATCCTGCAAAAAGAGATTGACTTAATGCTACAATTCCCCAGAGAGCCGAGCCTGCCAGGAAGCCAACAAGGAATTCTACCTGATTTTTACCGCTCATGGATATACCCAGGTCATCCAGGCTCATCTGATCTGATCGGGCGAATTGTTTTGTGATAATCCATGCACAACCGGCAAACAGTGTGAATAGCAACATCACATTAAAATTCTGTGGCAGAGGAAATGGAAAAAAGTGGCCTATGAAACCTTTGCGAAGTAAAAAGTCGAGAAGGGTTAAGAGCACTAAAAATATGATGGCCTTGCCGAAAGGTTTCATTGGTTTGTTCAAAGTTGTCGCAATGTACCAAGAAACCAGTTCTCGAGAGCCTTTTCAAATCCTATAAAATTGGCTACCGACATCAAGAACTAGCCGGTCAGGTCCCCCTTTAAATTCAGTAACCTGGTAACTACGCCCCGATGGGGCTTAAATCTTATTACCATCATCGAAGGTCAAGAAGATACCCCTTCGGAAGATCCAACCAGTGTGTATTCAGTCTCTGTCTACAGTTTCAGAAGAGCCTCTATCTGCGGCTCCAGCGGAGCCGAATCTTTGTAGCAAGCCAATCATAACATAGTAAGCGCCAGAGGTGCGACATCTTTCTCTCCAGGAATATATAGGTATTAAGAGTAGCCGGTCAGGTCCCCCTTTAAATTCAGTAGCCTGGCAACTACGCCCCGATGGGGCTTGAGTCTTTTTACTTTCCTGCCTGCCACTTCCGTGGCAGGCAAGGTCATTACGCCTCTCTGAGGCTTCTGATGTGATTAGCGATAGGGTACTCTCTAACTGAGGGTGACCTTACGGGCCAGTGCCTGCGTTGCCATTTTTATTCGCGCCCCATGCATTTACATATCTGTAGTACACCCATCATGGCTCCTCACACCCTTCCTGCAGCACGGTTAAAGCGGTACTGCTGACTAATTCGACATCGGATTCGAATTCGACGTTCGGTGCATTCAGGGTGATGTTTTTCCCTGCTTGTAAAATCAAACTACTGGCCAGACGAATGGATTGCTGTGCCAGATAGATGCCATCGACTGCCCCGTATAATCCATCGATAACAATTTCCTGCGGACAATTGACAAAAGGATTTTCATAGGGTCCGATATCGATCGCACCATTGATACGCGGACGACCTTCCAGGTCGAACATGGGTAAATGTAAACCAGTAGTATCCGGAGTACCGGCATCGATACCCGGTGATATCTTCGACAAACGATAATTACCAGTATAGAGGCCAACAAGTTGGGGATCTATGTAGATGTTGTTTCCTCCATCGGTCACCCAGGAAGGTGCAAAGGCTCCATTTCTATTTTCCACAATACAATGCGAAAAAGTCGTGGTTGCACCACTATTTGATACTTCATCCGGCTCATTACCAAACTGCCAGTTTTGCCATAGCACACTGTTCATGAGAGATGGATTACAGGTAGCTGACGTGGCTGAATTGGACATCAGACTACTGAAATCAGAAGCAAGATTGAGGAAGAAACCACAATTGATAAATTGGGGCGAACAAGTACTTATATTCGCCACGTTCATAACAGCTCCTCCTTGCTCTCCCGTATTACTTACAAAAAGACATTGAATATAGGTGGGAGAGACCGTACCTCCATTGGCAAAATGATGCACCGCTCCACCAAATCTTGCATAGTTTGACTTAAAAGTGCAATTTCTAATCGTTGGACTGCAATCATTACCACTTCCATTGGCCTCAAGGAAAATAGCACCTCCTCGATTTTCGGTGTATGAGGTACCATCTCCTCTGCCACCGGTCAAACAAAAACCATCAAGCATAAAGTCGGAAGTCACATCTTCTGATCCTGAGCCATCGAGATGCATAATGGAATAGGCGTATTGCGATGATGCAGCTCCGATTCTGCCGCTTAAAGTCGTCACATTTTTCGACCAATCTCGTTGCTGCAGAAATTGCTCACCTCCCGAGAAACCTCCGTATAATTTTAAGTTTTTATTGATAAAGTAGGTTTTACTACGGTCTGAACTCCCAAACTTCTTGCTGGGATAGTAAATACCGTCAGCTACCCAAATGCGGTCATTGGTAATGGCTGTGTCCAGCGCATCCTGCAAATTGTCAAAGGCCTGGGACCAGGAGGTGCCATTACCGGGAGTGCCAACAGAATCGTTGACATACCAGGTTTTTACACCTCGCTCCCGCACAAAAATCAGGAAATTGCAGGGATTAAGTTGAGGATCACCAAATAAGACCTCGACCACCTGCGTACCCACTCCAAAGTTGCTGCCGGAGGGTGGATCAAAAATGATTTCACCATAGCCACATAAAAGATCAGGAGGATAATGATAAGTAGTATCCGCTTGATCTACCCGCAATTCAATTTCAATATTTTCCGGGCACTCAAATGGTTTAACCACAACAGGAATAGTAACTGCATTTCCGGTACATGGACTGATGCCACCACTGGTTGAATCACAATCTATGTACGGAATCACGTGATAGGTGACCGTACGATTGGTAGAAAATTGATTGAACCAAATATCTGATTGGATAGCATCTTTGGTGACTAATACGTTGGGATCTGCCTGGATATTCTGACTTCCCGGGATTAGTCCGTTCGGATGAATGGCCGTGACGTAAAATAAATCCTTGCGCTTATTAGGATAGACCAATGGAGAAAGCTGCAATTCCAAATTCACCGGTTCGTTAGAGCAAATCATGTAATTAGAATCGTAGTTTTTCATATAAGGTTGCTGTAGTCCGAAAGTCCGAACAACCTGTCCCGCTAACTCATCAGATCCTGTGGATAAATCAAAACATCCGGTGTTATAGATACGATAATTTACCTCTATGGTATCCGAACAGAAGTCCACAAATTCTAGTGCATTAAATGTTGATCTGCTAATGGGCGTAGTACTACCATCTATATAGAATTCCTCACGATAGGTACAACTTCCCGTGGAGCCGGTAAATCCAAATATCGCCTGCCAATCCTTGAATGCTGTAGTGACCTGGTCATCCGGAAAACAGGCCGGAAATTGAAGATCCTGCGGACTTTGCAGATTTATTGTGGGGGTACTAATTGTAAAAGAGCTACTACCGGACAGGGTCACTGTTGGACAACCTCCCCCTCCGAAAGATCGGGTCATGGATACTGAAATGACGGTACCACAATTTAGGCTTTGA
>JAUILF010000330.1 GCA_030433135.1 Bacteroidia bacterium
CGTCAAAGTGATGGCTGGATGCGCTATTTGCTGGCCATCGGAATACCTCTCTTACTGGCTGTTTTATGGGCTACTTTTGCGGTACCCAATGACCCCAGTCGTTCCGGGGAAGCCCCGGTTGTGACACCAGGTGTTATTCGATTGTTGCTTGAATGGGCTTTTTTCGGATTTGGTACCTGGGCTATGTATGATATGGGGTTTAAGAATGCGTCGCTTATCATAGCATCTATAGTCCTGATCCATTACGCTTTCTCTTACGACCGCATCTCCTGGTTGTTGTCGCAATGAAGGGTGAATTCCATGCAAATGTCATGAAACATCCTAAATTTAAGCTCTTGGCATTAACATCAATAGTATCATTGATCTCTTTCATTTAAAAGTAAGAACACTACCAATATCGAGCATGGATAAACAGAAGAAACACTACGAGCGGATGGCCACCATGACCTTCTCTTCGGTATACCCGCACTATGTGACCAAAGTCGAAAAGAAAGGCAGGACAAAAGATGAACTTCAGCAAGTGATAGAATGGCTTACCGGGTACAATGAGAGCCAACTGCAAACGCTCATCGATGAAAAAATCCTGCAAAATCTTTTTTGAGAGAGCCGATCTGAATCCCAACGCACACCTGATCACCGGGATGATCTATGGTTACCGGATTGAGGAGATTGAAACCCGCTAGTAAGACAAGTGCGCTACCTGGACAAGGTGGTAGACGAACTGGCTAAGGGCCGAAAGATGGAGAAGATCCTACGTTAGCTGTGCTTTCAGGCAACTGTTTGCTTTAAAGGGAATTCATCCATCTGTATTTTGGCAAAAGCATTCGAATCAGTAAATTTGATATGCTGCCTTTTTGTCAACAGTTTCAATACCTGGTACAAGATGATTCTGACTCTACTCCTGAGAAAATGCTTGTTTTCACTGCTTGCTCTTTCAGTAGCAACGTCCTCTCTGCCGGTATCTGCTCAATCCTCCCTTGAATATAATCGGCCACGAATCATTATTACTGCCGATCCCGAGCTGGATGATAACAACTCGCTGATCCGGTTTTTGATGTATAGTAATGAGGTTACGATTGAAGGGCTGGTTTATGCCAGCAGTCAGTTTCACTGGAAAGGAGATGGAAAAGGAACGAAATGGTTTGTTCCGGGCAGGGAGTACGATCGATTCGGACTGGATATTTGCCCATGTGAATCATGGCGCTGGGCTGATGACGAGCGCTTTATTCACGATATCGTGGAGGCATATGTGCAGGTCTATTCTAATTTAAAAATACACGATCCGGATTATCCGTCACCTGATTATCTGAAATCAAAAATTCGCTTTGGAAATATTGAATTCGATGGTGATATATCCAAGGATTCTCCTGGATCGGAACTGATCAAGGAATTAATTCTGGACAACAAGCCCGGCCAGCTCTTTATTACGGCCTGGGGAGGACACAGCACCATTGCCAGGGCACTGAAATCCATCCAGGATGAATTCGAATATACTACCCAATGGGAAGCCATTCAAAACAAAGTCAACCGAAAAGTAATACTACTCCCATCGGGTGACCAGGATGATACTTATGCCTCCTATATCAAACTCAACTGGCCGGGTATAGAGTACCGGAGATTTGAGGATGGACCCCGTTATGGCTATGGAGCCCAGATCAGGGCCTCGGAAGAAAATGCTCAATATCTGACCCCATCCTGGATGAAAGAAAACATCCTTGACCAGGGTCCGATGGGTTCCCTGTATCGGGTGTGGGGTGATGGAAAACAGATGGTGGAAGGTGATGTAGTAGATTATTTTGGTCTGTCGGGTTATACCAATGAGGAGTTGCGTGAGATGGGATATGTAGTATGGATGCCGGTACAGGAAAAAGGTTCATGGTTGGGGGAAGGAGATAACCACACCGTTATGAATATGCTGGGAAATGGGTTACGAGCCTATGAAAATGCTACTTATGGGGGTTGGGGTGGTCGATCCGCTGCGCCAGCCAACACCGTTGGAGCTTTTGCTCCATCTGATCTCAGTGCCGAAGAAATGGCAGAAAGGATGGGCTCTCAAGATGCTCAGAATGAAACCAGATCTTACCCTGAATTCTTTCCTAAGGCACAAAGAGATTTCGCCGCTCGTATGCATTGGTCGGTTACTTCGTCGTATTCGGCGGCTAATCATCATCCAGAGGTTCGAATCGGGAGTCCGTTGATGATCCTGGCCTCTCCGGGGCAGAAGATCAAACTTCACGGGTTTGTAACGGACCCGGATGGAAACGAGGTCACTGTAAGATGGTGGCATTTTCAGGTTGGAACCTATCCCCATAATATTGACATTTCAAATCCAACCTCGATGGATGCTGAGGTAGAGATTCCTGAAGATGCGACAGAAGGTCAAACCATTCATATTATTCTGGAGGCTACAGATAATGGGGCACCGGCGCTTACCAAATATCAAAGACTGATTATCGCACTTAGAGAAGAATAGAGTTTTTTTCCTGAAAGACCAATCACTCAAATTTTTCCGACAGATTGGTTTGATGTTATAAATGAGTAAATCCCCAAAATTTGGTTTCTTTTTTCAGACATATGTTTTTATCTATGAGATCTAATCCCAGACATTATGAAAAAAAGTAGGCAAAGTCTGATTTATTTTCTCAAAGAAATTGCCATTGTCGTCATCGGAGTTCTAATTGCCGTCTCCATCAACAACCTCAAAGAAAATATATCAAATAAAAACTACCTTAAAAAGACTATGCTGGCAATATAAAATGAAATTAAGCAGAGTCAAATTAGCGTGCAGGAAGTATTGGACAGGCATTATACCATTTCGGATTCAATCCAGACTTCACTAGATGACGACAGTGAATCCATCGCTGAAATGATCCAGCGACTCGGGGGCATTCAATTGACAGCGGCAAAAAATATTGGACTGCGATTTTTTGTTGCTAATAAGGCTGAGCTTATCGAATACGACATTATATCCCAGCTATCCGACATCGAATCAACCACAGATATTCTGGAAAAGAAAATGGACAATCTACTGGACTTCAGTTACAGCATCCTGGACAAAACAGACCAGGTTAACAAAACCAAGTTATTGATCCATTTATCTAATGTAATTGACAGCGAGCAGAACCTGCTGGAACTTTATGCAACTTTTCTGGACAAAAATGTTACCTACCTGGCTCAGTAGATCAGGATCTGTTGTTCAATGGACGAACTCAACCCGGGAAATTCATTTGCTCTTGGCTATAAATAGTGGATTTGCAGTACCGTCAATAGTCCCGGTTAGCGTAAGTAAAGGAATAGAAACTATATTTAAGATTCATTGTGTCTTCCCTTTGAAAAATACCTACTCATGAAGAGACTACTTCTTGTCGCCCAGCTAATCGTAAGCCATTTCACTTTACTTACAGCACAGGAATATATCATTGAACATGACATTCCGTATCGCTATGCCAGTGATCTGGATGAATACATGCTTGAACGCTGTAAACTGGACATATACTACCCCACCGATTCCACTGGCTTTGCCACCATTCTCTGGATTCACGGTGGTGGATTGCAAAATGGGAACAAACATTTTCAAGAAGAATTGATGGAGAAAGGTATGGCTATTGTAGCCATCAATTACCGAATGTACCCGAAAGCTAAAGCTCCGGCATGCATTGATGATGCAGCAGCTGCCCTTGCCTGGGTTTTTGAAAATATTGATAAATACGGAGGTGATGCAGAGAAGATATTTGTTACCGGACATTCTGCCGGTGGATACCTGGTCAGTATGATCGGGTTAGATAAACAATACCTGGAGAAATATGAGATTGATCCCGATCTGGTACGTGCCTATCTACCATTGAGCGGACAGGCTATCACGCATTCAACCATCAGAGGTGATCAGGGATTTAGTCGCACTCAACCAATCATTGATCAATATGCTCCAGTCCATCATGTTAGAGCCGATGCCCCTCCCTTTGTATTGATTACGGGCGGGCGACACGAAGATATCCCTGCCCGATACGAAGAGAATCTTTATCTGAAGCGGCTCATGGAACTAACTGGCCATCAGGATACACAACTATACGAAATGCAGGGATTTGGTCACGTACCTATGGTGAGTCCGGCCTGTGGATTGGTGGTCAAATACATTCGAAAGGAACTGCAGGAAGATCCGTAATCCCTATGATCTTGAACCACCAAAAGTTTGACTTCAAAAACCGATGCCTCATAGAGAAAGTCTTGGCGCAGGCTCCATTGAAATTCACTCTTGATTACCCAAATGATGCCTGTTTTATTTACTTCCGCCAGGGCGATACCATTGTAAATGCACCTTATGAACAAGTGAAGGTATTGACCAATGAGTCAGTTTTATTGAAATGTGGGAGATATTTTTCTAAGCTTTTATCTCGCAGAACCGCCGGACATTATGAAATTATCGTGGTCCATCTTGCAAAAGAAGTTTTGCAGGAAATCTACGATTATCAACTCCCATCGCCTCAAAAAAGAAATAGTAAAACAAGCTATATCCAAAAATTGGATGATACGATGTTGGTCGGCGAGTTTATCAAAAGTCTTCAATTTTATTTTGACAATCCCTCTCTGGTTTCCGATCAATTGTTAGAACTAAAAATCAAAGAACTGATTCTGCTACTATTGCAGACTAAAAATGCTTCAACCATTGATGTCTTATTTCAACAATTGTTCTCTCAGGATGAAATCAACATCAAAGAAGTTATACACAGCCACCTTCATACGGATATATCAGTACAGGATCTGGCCTATCTCTGCAACCTGAGTGAATCCACATTTAAAAGGCGCTTCAAAGAAGTTTACCGGGATACTCCTGCCAGATACATTAAAAATAAACGCCTGGAACGAGCCAGGAAGCTTCTGGATGTAGATACAATGTCCATCAGTGAAATAGCTTTTAATACTGGCTTCAACGACGTCGCTCATTTTTCCCGTTCATTTAAATCGGTCTTCGGTTCCTCACCCAGAGCCTACCGGTCCAAATCCGGTTGACCGAAATCTTCAAATTATTGACCGTTTGTGTCAAGTATAAGATTGCCAATCTACCCACATTTACACCAAATGATGAACAATGAAATTGATGCACATCATACTTCTTTTGTGCCTGGGATCTTACCCACCGGATTATCAAATAAAAACCTTTACGGTGGAAGTCAACAATATTAAAAATAGTATGGGTCAGGTCATAATTTACATTTTCCGTGATGCAACCGGCTTTCCACTGGAAACGGATAGAGCCATGCGAAGTTCAACGGCATCCATAGATTCGGGATCGGCGACATTCTCTCTATCAGGCCTGCCTCCAGGCAAATATGCCTTTTCTATCATCCATGATGAAAACTCAAATGGGGAGTTGGATACAAACTTCCTGGGCATGCCCCTGGAAGGAGTTTGTGCCTCCAATAATGCCAAAGGTTTTCTCGGCCCTCCCAAATTTAAGGATGCCGCATTTAGTTTCGAGAAAACCCCGTTTACCATGAATGTCAAGATGATTTATTTCTGAAATTTAAAACCATTGTAATGAAAAATTTGATTGATAAGAGCCACTTCGGACCATGGGCAATGGTCACCGGAGCATCTTCAGGCCTGGGAAAAGAATTTGCCCGACAACTTGCTGCAGATGGATTCCATGTAATCCTCATTGCCCGACGTGAGAAGCTCTTACAACAGCTGGGTCAGGAGCTTCAGCAAGAATTTGGAGTATCCTGTAAAGTCCTCCGAGCAGTTCTATCCAATGCCAGGGATATTGATGAGGTCATCAGGCAAACCAACGGAATGGAAATAGGCCTTTTGATATCCAATGCCGGCACGGGAGATCCAGGAGAGTTTATTGACAAAAAGACAGAGGATCTTATCAATATGATAAACACCAGTGTGATAGCTCATCTCAAACTTGTACACTATCTCAGTCCACTCATGGTTAATCGCAGAAAGGGTGGAGTAATCCTTGTCTCGGCCATGGGGGCCAGTCACGGCTTACCATTTATGGCAAATGATGCGGGAACCAGGGGATACATCAACAGCCTGGGACTGGGTCTCCATGAAGAACTAAAACGGTATGGTGTACATCTGACTGTCATGATCACCTCTCCCACCAAAACTCCCATAGTCAAGCACCTCGGATTTGATGAGGATAAAATGCCTGCTCCTCCCCTGTCTGTTCAAAAAGCAGTTAAGGAAACATTGATGGCATTGAGGAATAATAAAAGTTCCATTATTCCCGGCAGGCTATATCGCATCATCAACGCGATGGTACCGGACTCTCTGTCCAGAAAAATGTTTGGGAAGATGCTGGCCCAGGGCAATGGAATTGAGTGGTAAATTCAATTGAGTCACTTCTTCTCCCTGTATTCGTAACTCATAAGATAGCTATGGGAACCTTCCCATATCATTGTCAATGCAAATCATGATTGATATCTTTAGGTAAAAGACCAGGAATGGATAGAAACGCGCTGAAGAATCATATTAACATGGCCATCGATGCTCTTTCTACAGAAAAACTGGAAGAGGTCCTCAGCTATGTCAGGATGTTAAAACCAGTTGAAAATCAAGAGGCCAGAGCAACCGAACTGCCAGATCAAAGTCAACCTTTACCCGACGACCTGACTGGTCAATATAATGGAGTAAATTCTGAAAGATCAGTAAAAGACCACAAACTTACCGACCAGCAAATTTCGAGCATTGCCCAATCCCTGGACATGGGAATGGAAGTTCACTATCACAAGGTCACAGGAGAAATAGTGGAGCACCCACCTCGCCATATGATAGAGGACCAGGAAGAGTTATGGGAAGACATGATTCAGAAAGTAGAAAATGATCAGGATAGTTATCTGACATTCTACAAGATGGGATCACGTGAGGCCTTCAGGGTAATGGAATCTTTCGCAGCATCACTAGATGATGAGGTTTTCAAAGACAGATTATTTCAACAATTGTCCATGCGAAAACCCTTTGCCAATTTCCGATACCTAATCGATGAATCTGACTACAGAGATGCCTGGTTTGCATTCAAAGACAAGGCCGGTATGGACCATGTGAGGAGTCAATTGGAATTCTAAAGATTGTCTCGAAACAATGCAACTACCTTTCAGTTGCTGACTTAAATTAAAAAAAACTCAAGAAATCCTTTGAGGAGTCAGTGGAAGATTATCTCACTTTATGTTATGAGACTGGAAAGAAAGCCTTTAAATCATTCAAAGGAACTTTCAATGTTCGATTGACTCCCG
>JAUILF010000331.1 GCA_030433135.1 Bacteroidia bacterium
CATCGTTAAGGTTGGCATTACCTGCTCGCAGAGACTTAACTTCAGCCCCACTGAGCACAATCCCCGTTTCATACACATCAATAAAATGGTATTCGTACTTGGCCTTGCGATTAGTAATGGACTTTGTTTTCGACATAAATGCTAAAGTATCTTTTTAATCTTGACCGCTGTGCCATAAGCCAGGATTTCTGATGCACCCTGAATTACCGCTGAGGTCATAAAACGTACATTAACCAGGGCATCAGCTCCCAGATTTTCTGCATCTGCCACCATTCGGTCGATGGCGTCTTCTCTGGCATCGGCAAGAAGGCGCGTATAGGCGGTAATTTCTCCACCTACCACACTCCTGAACACAGCTCCAAGATCCCTCCCAACGTGTCGTGTTCTAACAGTGCTGCCCCGTGCAATGTCCAGTACCTCAGTAATTTCGTACCCGGGAAGGGTAGGTGTTGTTGTCTTCAACATGTCAATGTTGTTTTGGTTCTTATCACTCCAAGATACAGAGGAAAATTGGTGCCACCTACACTGCGACACAGGTATGGTAAAGATTCGAGAGTTTTTCCAGTCAGGCGACAATACCCTAACTTTAGGGGTATGACATGGCGTGATCTAAAGTATCTTTTGGCTTATACCGGACCGGCCCTGGTTTATGTCGGACTGTTGGAAAAAGGATGGTATAGCTGGCTTGCCGTCATATTTGCCTTTTGCATACTGCCTGCAGCAGATTGGTTGTCAGGTTTTGTGAGTATTGAAAAAAGACATATTGCAGGGGCGGATCTCAAGACTCGTGCGGGGCATATCTGGTTTGATCTTCTGCTCTACATCAACCTTCCGATAATGTACTTCCTGGTCTTTTGCTATCTCAAGACGGTCACCGGGAGTCATTTGGCTCTCTATGTGGTCATTGGACTGACATTGGGCCTGGGTACTTTCCTGGGAGCAAATGGCATCAATGTAGCTCATGAACTGGGTCATAGGAAAAATCGGTGGGAAAGGGTTATGGCGATTTTATTGCTTATATCGGCATGGTACCAGCATTTCTACATTGAACATAACCGTGGTCATCATCGGTATGTGGCGACTAAAGAAGATCCTGCTACAGCCAGGTTGGGGGAATCATTTTACCGGTTCTGGGTCCGGTCTACGGTAGGCAGCTTGATCAGTGCATGGAGGCTCGAATGCAAGCGATTGACTGCCCGGGGAAAGGCTATAATAAGTTGGCATAATCAGATGATCCAATTTGCGGTACTACAAGTACTTTATAGTGTGATTGTGCTATGGTGGAGTGGCTTCGCAGGCCTGGCATACGCCGTAATTATCGGGATTTTGGCATTTACACTGCTGGAAGCGATCAACTATATCGAGCACTATGGTTTGCTGCGAAAACGACTCCCCTCAGGAAAGTATGAAAGAGTAGGTATGCAGCATTCCTGGAACTCGGAACACCAGCTAGGTCGGATTATGTTGTATGAGTTATCGTTACATGCAGACCATCATTATAAGGCCAGCAAAAAATACCAGACTTTACAATCTATTCCTGAAAGTCCTCAGCTTCCCACGGGCTATCCGGGCAGTATCCTGATGGCACTGATCCCTCCACTATGGTTTTGGGTTGTCGATAAACGGATACCAGCTGAAATGACAGGAAAGATAGTGCAGTAAAGTGCTGGCTTAGGTCTGGCTGCAAGAACTCGGCTCGTTTAAGTATAGCAAGTTCTATTGCATAAGTCGGGATAAGTCCGGGAGTATAAGGGCAAAAAAAAAGCCGGAGTTCTCTTTAAAACTCCGGCTACACTCTCAGTCAGCTATGAAGGATGAGATGAGAATCATTAAATACTGCCATTTTTAAGGGTGATCTTCATAGCAAAACGACCTTTTACATGAGTGTCTTCCAACTTCTTGTAGTTGAGTCGTGACTTCAGGTATGAGTCAACATAATCATTCTTGGTATCTACATAAAGTACTACCAATTCGTTGTCCTTATTGATCATAAAGTGCAAAGTAGATTCTTCCTGATCCAGGTCTACCTGCGAAAAGTCAGGCTTTTCGATCAGTTCGATAATCTGAGCACGTACTTCCTTCAGATCTTCTTTCTTTGGATCAGGATTAGCATTTGCCAGTCCTGTCAGAGCGAAGAAGAAAACGAAGGCAAGCATTTTCGATTTTACATTAAAGCATTTCATAGTTTATTAATTTTTTAGGTGAAACAATGAGTCAAAAATCGGATGAAAGAATTACAACTGTGTTTTCATAGTGTATAGAAATCATGAATAATTTCTGCGCAGAACTTCATTGGATTTTCTATCAATTTCACGATGTAAAACTAGAGCAGAATCTGGCATCAGACAACCAGCCTTAATCGGGCTTTTGTGATGGTGTGTCTCGTAATGCATTGATTATCAGGCCATAAATATTTTTTTATCAAAAAATAAAATATGGATAAATGACTTATAATGCGTTATAAATGTGGCATTAGATCATGAATACACAACAAATAGACGTAATAACATAGTTAAACAATATTAAAAATCGTTGTGATGCCAAAGAGGTGATTGGGGCAAAAATTGAACAGAAAATATCATGTAAAGAGCATTATTTAATGACTCCTTTGCGGTGGGTTTACATTTCTGTAACAGATAGTAATGCACTCACAACTTCTTCCGACGCAATTCAAAATGTTGCCCCAGATACACTTTGCGTACCAGTTCATCAGCCGCCAGTTCTTCAGCACTTCCATCTCTCAGAATTTTGCCTTCAAACATGAGGTAGGCCCGGTCGGTGATGGAGAGGGTTTCCTGTACATTGTGATCTGTGATCAGAATGCCGATATCCTTGGTTCGCAATTTGGCTACAATACCCTGGATGTCTTCAACGGCAATGGGGTCAATCCCGGCAAAGGGTTCGTCCAGTAAAATAAATTTGGGATCTGAAGCCAGAGCTCGTGCTATTTCCGTTCTCCTTCTTTCCCCACCCGAGAGGGTGTCCCCCAGACTTTTTCGTACCTTCTCAAGTCCAAATTCCTCCAGTAGAGACTCCCGTTGCTCTATTTGTTCCTGATGCGTAATGTCCATCATTTCCAGGACTGCCATAATGTTGTCTTCGACACTTAATTTGCGGAATACACTTGGCTCCTGCGGTAAGTAGCCAATGCCCCTTTGGGCCCTGCGATACATCGGCATATGGGTGATCTCCTCCTGGTTGAGGTAAACCATGCCTCCGTTTGGCTTAATAAATCCCACCATCATATAAAAGGTCGTGGTTTTCCCTGCACCATTGGGTCCGAGAAGTCCTACAATCTCACCGCGATTTACTTCGAGACTGACACTGGATACTACTGTTCTTCTGCCATATTTTTTGGAAAGGTTTTCACCTCTCAAAGTCATTCTTGATTCCATGTCACTGATACTTCTACATCCCAGTTAGCCCGCAGTTGTTCGATTTCTGCAAGCATAGTTTTTTCAGGTTGATTCTTTGCAAAGTAGCTGGCCGGATCCCAGCGTCGATTCCGATTTTGGTCCTCGGTGATTCGCAGAGAATATGTACCCGGATTCAATTTGGATAAGTTGCGATTCACTTCTGTCTGGTTTTCAACGTAAAAGGTTGTTTCCGGCTTATCCTTGATCAACAGCTCAACGAGGTAACCAGATTCGGCCGAAAGGTTTTCAATATGTAAAACGATATTACCAAATCTTTCTTCATTTCCTATGGCTACCCGCTCTCTGATCGTGTCATTTGTAACTCCTGATACACTGGTCAATGCTTCAGGATATAATATCCACTGATAGGTACTGTCCGGTTGCCACCTGTGGTCAAGTCGCAGGCACATCGCCGTAGTATCGGAAATGGATACTTCCGGTACGATCGTATCTGATCCCTCCATTAACAGCATGTGTGTAGTGTCGAATTCTACGATCGGTTGATCGAGACAGAGATAATGTGGATCGGCAGGGTGACCGGTATTCTTGATCCGGGGCAGTTTGGAGATCCTGTAGTCCGGGGGAATTTCCGACAAATTGGATCTCAACCGCAGTGTATCGATCACGTTGGTACTGGTATCGGTTAGAAAGACTAAACGCACCGGGGATGTGCGGGGGTTGTACCAAACAGAGACCTGCTGACTTAATATATCTATATAGGTGCTACTGTCTGCACCATCATGACTATAGATCAGGTCAATCGGTTCGCGGTTGTATCTGAAGACACCCTTATTCCATTGCGATGTATCGCTTTCTGAAAGATAAAGCAGTTCTCGCTCCTGTGACATTTTCATAAGTACCGGATCACCACTTGTACCCGAGAGTTGATACATAGTGTCTAGAAAAGCGATGGACTCTGAGGGAGGGTCATACAGATAATTGAGGTTGGCATCTGTGATGGCCACTATCTGGAAAGCTCCTTCTTTCATGTTTCCGATGTGGAAAGTGCCGTCTTCAAGGGTTCGGGAGGCATAGAATGGCTTTTCCTGTACAATAATCGAATCCAGATCCTGCTCGTACACCATGATCAGGGCATCTTCTACTGGTTCTGCAGTATAGGCGTCGATCACCATGCCCTCAACTTCCAAAGAATCGATCACGTCTCCTGTAGAGAATACAAAAGAATAGTTCTTTAGAGGATTTGATTCGGTAATATCCCGGATAGCTTCGCCAAAATTGATGGTATACGTCGCATCCTCACGCAATACTTCCTCTTCATGAAATGTAAATAAAACTGCCTTGCCTCTGACTTCAATGTCAGGTCTTCGCTCCAACGGTGGTGAGACCAGCACCTGTGTGGTCGGGTCTTCAAGTTCTATCCATTCGTCCATCGTGAGAATAATAGACTCTTCATTAAAACGGGTTTGAAAGTTGGGTGTACTCCGCGTGGTGTCGATGACGGGAGGAGATTCGTCTCTGGGCCCCCCCGGCAACTGACCTCCTCTTACTGCACACTGCCAGTTTAGCACCCCTATCACTAATACTCCAGCCACAATCCATTTAAACATGGATGCAAATTTATCCAATAACTTGAGTTCCTATACGCCTTTCAATAATTGAAGGTACTATGACTGATTCAGAGGGTGACAACTCAAGATCGTCTCACGTAGAATATGAATGTCGAGATGCGTGTAGATTTCCGTAGTCAGAATGGACTCATGTCCCAGCATTTCCTGTATGGCTCTTAGGTCAGCGCCACCTTCTACCAAATGGGTTGCAAAGGAGTGTCGAAAGGTATGTGGACTGACATTTTTGTGCAGACCTGCCTTTGCCGCCATTTCCTTGACGATGTTAAACACCATAACCCGGCTCAATGCTTTGCCCCTTCGGTTTAAGAAAAGGATATCACTATCCGAATCCTCCTTCAGAACTTTCTTCCGATCTGTTTCCAGGTATATATTAATATGCTTTACTGCTGATTCACCAATTGGCACCAGTCTTTCCTTGTCATTTTTACCAATGACCTTGACAAAACCCACATCCAGAAAGAGGTTAGAAATCCGTAATCCAATCAACTCAGAGACTCTTAAACCACAGGCATACAGAGTTTCGAGTATGGCCCTGTTTCTTGTGCCCTGGGGGTGACTCAGATCGACAGCAGACAGTACCAGCTCAATTTCCTCGACAGACATTACTTCTGGAATCTTTTGCTCGATCCTGGGCCCTTCGATCAAAGCTGTAGGATCTTTATCAATTTCATTCTCCAAAAGGAGATAGTGATAGAATGAACGAATGCCTGACAAAATCCTTGATTGGGTTCTTCTTCCCAAAGCGAGATCATTCAAATAAGCGAGAAAATTTTCCAGGTGATCCTGTGTCACCTGTGCCGGTTTGGTAGTTGGGCTAAAGTCAAGTAGAAAATCAGCCAACTTCTGCACATCGTTAACGTAGGCTTCGATGGAAGGCCTTGCCATGTTGCGTTCGAGCAACAAGTATTGTTTAAATCCATTAATTGCAGAACTCCAAAGCAAAATAGTACCCTCTTTTAGATAAGTTGCAAATGTATATATAAATGTCTCTCCCGTCTACCGATCCGCTTTCCACACATCCTACATGGTCTTCCAGAAGTAGTGATTGAACTCATGGTCTAATACAAAACCGGTACCAGGATAAAGGTTATTGCCAATATCATTGGTTTTTTCGGTTTCAAGCATCATACCAACCGCTTTCGTTTTGCGACATAAGGTCTTGGCCTGATTGATCAATTGTTTGGAAATACCTTTTCCTCGATAATCAGGATCAACATAAAGGTCATTTAGTAACCATACTCGACCTAATCTAGTGGAAGAAAAAAGGGGATACAATTGAGTGAATCCTACGAATTCTCCGGAGTCGTTCCTGGCACCGTACAAGACCGACTCTTCTCTTTCCATCCGATCAGTGAGAAACCGCAGAGCACCTTCCGTGTCGGAGTCTTTCCCATACCATACCCGGTAGGCATCGAACAGGGGCACAATTTGAAGCACTTCGTCTTTTGTAATCTGAATAATCGTCATTACTTTTCTCTTTTTGGCCAGGAAAGGGCTAAAGGTACCATCTTCATTTGAGGAAAGACCAAGTAGTTAAAGGCTTAGCTGACAAACCCAAGTACCAGGTACAAAATGACGGTCATAGTTCCGGTGATCAGGGCATAAGGAATCTGGGTTTTAACATGATCGATATGATCGGTGGCAGCAGCCATCGAACTCAATATAGTCGTGTCGCTAATGGGAGAACAATGATCTCCGAAAATGCCTCCACCGAGAGCAGCCGCGATTGCTATGATTTCATTGACCTGCATTTCACGTGCCATCGGTACTGCACTTATCAGGAATATCAGAGCCGGGATCAATTTCGGTGAAAGCCATTGACTTGCTACGTCGGCCAGGTATTGACCTGTTTGTAATTCCTTACACACGGTACCAATGGCAAAGGCAAATAATAGCAAAAGTGCAATGGGCATCAGTCCGGATATGCCTTTGAAAATCAAATCCACATTTTCTTTGAGATCAAAAATCCCCTGGATGGAAAAGGATATCATCGACAACAAAATGGAAACCACTACACCCACCAATACCGCCGTAGATCCCGAACCATTTCCCAGGGCGACAAAGGCGACCTCCAGCCAGGAGCCCGTGGGCCTGCTCTCCAGAGCGCTGTCCCATCCGGTATAAATCAACATCAGAGGCATGGTCAACACCATAATGACCAGTGGGGAAATCATATTAAAAGGTTTGGGCTGTACTCCCGCTTTGGTGTCAACCTCGGTGA
>JAUILF010000332.1 GCA_030433135.1 Bacteroidia bacterium
GATATCGTATCCTTTGTTGAAAAAGCACAGGAACAATTTGACGAAAAGGAAGCCAAACGACTGGAAAAGAAAATCAAAAAGAACAAGTTTGATTTCAATGACTTTCAAAGCCAGTTAAAGCAGATCAAGAAGATGGGTGACATCAAATCACTGATGAAGATGATTCCAGGGATGAACAAAGTCACCAAAAATCTGGACATAGATGATAAAGCCTTTAATAAAGTAGAGGCCATCATCCAGTCCATGACACCTGAAGAAAGGGCCAGCCCTGAATTACTCAATATGAGCAGAAAAAGAAGAATCTCGAGAGGATGTGGACACAACATTCATGAAATCAATATGTTTATCAAGCAGTTTGATCAAATGAGAAAGATGATGCACATGATGAGCAAGGGCAAATTCAACGATGCTTTTGCCGGAATGCAAAAGCCGGGATCTTTCTAGTTTGCGGTTCTCCCGACTATTTGACACAGGTCAGATAATGCCATTGACATATATTAAATATTTACTGTACGTAGATAACCCTTAAATGCTAATCATGAGATACTTATGTTCGATCTTTGTAGCCGTTGCAATGTTTATTACTGTACCGGCTTCGGCAGAAACACGATCACTGGAGGTTGAGACTGTTACAGATTCATTGCAACCCGACCCGCTACAGCAAGGTATTCCAGTTGATCCCAGGGTCAAGATGGGAGAGCTGGATAACGGAATGAAGTATTTCATTCAGGCCAATGAAAAACCCGAGGACCGGGCCGAGATTCGACTGGCAGTGCGAGCTGGATCCATCAATGAAGATGACGACCAGCTAGGTTTGGCTCACTTTGTCGAGCACATGGCCTTCAATGGCACCAAGCATTTTGAAAAGAGTGAATTGATTGACTACCTGCAAAGTGTGGGAACACGATTTGGAGCCGACCTGAATGCCTATACCAGTTTTGACGAAACCGTATACATGCTGCAGGTCAGAACCGACTCCCAGGACATTTTTGATCAGGGTATGTTGATCCTTGAAGACTGGGCACATGCCGTAACGTTTGAAGATGAGGAAATAGACAAGGAGAGGGGAGTGGTTATTTCAGAGCTTCGTTCCGGACTGAGTGCAGATGAACGAATGCGCAACCAGTATTTACCGGTGATTTTTCATGAATCCAAGTATGCAGACAGGCTTCCAATCGGAACCAGAGATATCTTGCAAAATGCGCCATATGATGCATTGAAACGGTTTTACCGGGATTGGTACCGACCCGACCTGATGGCAGTAGTGGTGGTCGGAGATGTAGATGTGGACAAAATTGAAGCAGATATTAAGGCAAGGTTCGGCAAACTTGAAAATCCGGAGAATGAGCGTGAGAGAGAAGAGTTTGGATTTCCTGATCACGATGAGACCCTGATTTCGATCGCCAGTGATAAGGAAGCCAACTTCACTACAGCCAGAGTGATGTACAAGCATGATCACCAGCAGGTGAAGAATATCGGCGATCTCCGACAATCCTTCATACAGAGTCTGTACAACCGCATGCTCAACAATCGTTTGAGTGAGCTAAGGCAATCAGCAGATCCACCCTTTCTTTACGGGTTTTCAGGATATGGACAACAGGTGGGCAATCTGGATGCCTATACCATTTTCACTTCCAGTGGCGAGGGAGAAATTATGAAAGCTCTGGAAGCCACGCTAACGGAAAACAAGAGAGTGCAGGAACAGGGCTTTACTGCGTCCGAGCTTGATCGTACCAGGATTGAAATGATTAGTGAGGCAGAAACTGCCGCCAAGGAAGAAGACAAAACGGACTCCGGCACCCTGGCCATGCGATATGTCTATCATTTCCTGAATCACACCCCTATACCCAGTCCTACGCAACGGCATCAGCTGATTGAAGGACTGTTACCGACCATCCAGCTCGAAGAAGTGAATGAATTAGCCCGAAAATGGATCACTGATGGCAGCAACCGCGTTATCGTGGTGACTGGCCCGGATAAGGAAGGTGTTCCTTTGCCAACAGAAGACGAGATCCTCACTCTGATCGATCAGGTTGATCAGACCAACGTGGAACCCTATGAAGACAATGTTGCCAACATCCCCTTACTGGCCGAAATGCCAGCAACCGGCAGTGTGGCATCTGAAGAATACCTGGAGGCTGTCAATATCACGGAGTGGACTCTATCTAATGGAGTGAAGGTTGTTCTAAAGCCAACCGACTTTCAGAATGATGAAATCCGCTTCTCAGCCTTTAGTCCCGGTGGGCACTCCATTTATCCTGATGATGAGTATCAATCCGCTTCCATTGCTTCAGCCATCATCAACCAGTCTGGAGTGGGTGAATTTGATCAGATTCAGCTACAGAAAGTGCTGGCGGGAAAACAGGTTCAAGTAGGACCATTTATCAGTGAACTTGAGGAAGGATTTTCCGGCTTCAGCACCATCAAGGATCTGGAGACGATGTTTCAACTGATCTACCTGTATTTTACCGATCCCAGACGAGATGATGATGCGTATAATTCCATCATGACCAGGCAAAAGCAGATCCTTCAGAATCTACTGGTGGACCCCAACTACTACTTTAACGACCAGGTCAGTAAATTGAAGTACAAGGATCATCCCCGACGGGGTATTCCCACAGTAGAGGACCTCGAGGAAGTTTCTTTAGATGAAATCATGGAAGTCTACGAAGACCGGTTTGCCGATGCTTCGGACTTTACTTTTGTCTTTGTAGGTAACTTTACTCCGGAAGACATTCGGCCTCTGATCGAAAAATACATTGGTGGTTTACCATCTATTGACCGGGATGAAATGTGGAAAGATGTAGGAGCCAATGTAGTAAAGGGAACCCATACTGAAAGACTCTACTATGGTGAGGCGCCTAAAGCACAGGTGCAAATGAGTTGGTCGGGTAGCTTTGATTGGGATGTTCGTGAAGATCGTTATGACCTGGGCTCCCTGCTTGATGTATTGCGCAACAAGTTGCGAGAATCCATGCGGGAAGATCAGGGAGGCGTATACGGAGTAAGCGTGTCCGGAGGGTCATCAAAATATCCCAAAGAGGGCTACGCTGTCTCCCTGTCGTTTAATGCAGAACCCGAAGAAGTAGATAATCTCATCAATACAGCTAAAGCAGATATTGAAAAACTTATCGCAGGTGAAATAACCGAAGAAGACATCCAGAAAGTGGTGGAAATACAGCGTCAGGGCCGCATCACCGACCTGCAGGAAAACGGTTTTTGGTCTAATAGTTTGAGATCCTACTATCTGTATGGTCTGGACCCCAACCAAATACTGTTGGATAATTATGAGCCTCTTTTACAAGGACTTGATCCGGAAGACCTACAGGAAATGGCCAAAGAGATTTTTGACACTGACAACTACATTGAGGTGGTCATGCTACCGGAAGCCCAGGAAGCAAAGGAGTAAGGACAAGGGTATTGCTGTGCTTTGGTATTGTGGTATTGTGGTGCTATGGTATTGTGGTAGTCAGTTATCATAATGTATTATCCGGTCACCTTCGAGAACTCGGAGAACTCTTTGTGCGACAAAAGGTAAAAATCATTAACTGCAATGATAATATTCTCACACAAGGTAAGCTTGATTTCATAACAGCTAATCTCAATCATTATTTTTGTTGACAACTCCAAATTTCACTTCTACTCCATCACTACTATCCTTGATCTGGCCATATAGTTCTTTCAAATAATTTATCTGTTCTCCAATAGGCACCGGTCACCTTTGATGCGGATATCTCTCCGTTTTTGAGATGAACTCCCTTCTCCCTCAAATCTCGGATCTTTTGGAGTGATAAAAATTCGATCGCATCCATTTCAATTTCCATTAGAAACTGTTCCAGCGTAATTTCCAAATCATCGAGTTCTCCTGACTCTAAATTTAGCCGGAAAATGTGACCAGATCTGTAAATGTATTGATCACCAAACGCATCCTGTACAATTGGTATATCGTTGGTATCCAGACAATCGTACACATCGCTTAACCTAGAATGGCCTTTCCAAATATCTTGCAGAGAGAGCCAATTTGGCTCATAAAGACATCCTCTAAATTGAATAGCTCCCCAGCAGAGCTCATCTCCGCTTGATCCGGTAGGAGAATATAAACCTTACAATTTAAATGAACCTGAAAAGTTATCCACAGTTTTAGTCTTTAGTAAGGGAGGCTGTCAAGCTATTTCATGAGGGGGCAATTTGCCCAATGCCTAATGCCCAGTACCCAATGCCCCAGCCGGCCAACGAGCTAACAGGCCAACTTGCTAACAAGCCAACGAGCCAACTAGCTAATCCGCTAAACTCCAGCTTTACGCTTCGTCTTCTTCAGGACAAGCCGTCCTTTTCGGTATCTTCTAAAATCATGGTATTCCTGCCAGTGTCCATCAAGTACGGGATCACTGCCATCGAATTTGAATAGAAACTGTAAGCGGCTAAAACCCTGACCATCTTTGACCTGTTGCGAGATATCACCGTCATCGAACAGATAAATAGAGTTATCTGCGTACAGTACTCCGGTCAATTCAATGACTTCATTGATGCCATTACGATTATGAACCGCTACTCCCTTGACATAACCGTGCCCATCTTTTGCATTGGGTACCAGGTCCAGAGTAAATACATAATTCCCCTGCGAACTTTTCATTTTCCCAACCCAGGATCCGTAGATCTGTTGCTGGGCAAATAACGTAATAGGAAGGACACACAGACAGAGTAAGATAAACCGCTTCATCTCACTAAAATAGAGATTATGCACTTATACGCAAAAAGAACCTGTTAAATAGCTTTTTTCACATGACAAATTTTCCAAATATATTACCGCTGCACTACAAAATAAACCGTCTTAAAAACCCCTCGACCGTACACTCTGGCCAGATATACACCTTCTGGTAAGGAAGAAATGGCGAGATCAATCTGGTCCGTCTCAATTACGTTACGCTGTAGCATATGACTGCCTGCTATATTATAAATCTCTACCATGGAAAACATACCCGATTCTGTAGTGATCCTGATCATGTCGCTAGCCGGATTGGGAAATACTTTGAGGGTTACATCACTCACCTCGCGGGTAGATGTTGTCTGAAGATCCACACAGGCACATTGATCATCATCCCAGGCCTGTGATTCTTCACGGCAAGCCGGTGGATGCTGAACCGGTGCTAGTACCACTTCATAAGTAAAGTCAAGGGTATCATTACCTACTACCACATGGCTTACATGTACGGTAAATCTCTGATCAAATTCCTCAAACCGGGAAATGCTACCAGCAGCCGGCTCCCAGACAATCGTATTATCTCCATATCCGTTCCGGATTGGCTGCACTTCCAGCTCAATAGGCATACCATATTCATCCTCCATAGTAACAGCAGATTCCCCGAACTTTGCCTTAGGCAAGGAAAAGGACCAGCGATCTGCTATAAGAGGTGCCGGAAAGTAGCCGGCATTGGGATAGGCTATGTAAGTAAGATCTTCGGATGCCGGTTGCTTGTTGTGAATAACATACAAAGCATGTGACCTGCTGGTTGATCCCAGGCCAAATTGATTAGCCCGGCTGAACAAGATCCATCGACGATGTCCTACTGCCCAGTTGTTCGTGCCCGGATCCCTCATATACAGAGAAATAGCACCGGTTGAATGAGCTCCTAACGCCAGGTTGGATTTACTGGCAGCCTTTTTTCCATCCTCAGTCCAGCATGACCAGCCCATAGGTGGATTATGGTCAAGCTCATTGTTGCTGTGCATGATCAGAGCAGCTTTCTGGCACATGTCAGTGAGACTTGTATCCAACGAAATCTCAGTACCAACCTTCGCCAGTCTCCTGTAGTAATTGATGCGCTCCACCATGGCCTGCATCGCCATGTTGCTCACATGGCCCGGTTCACAAGATTGATCATCACCGGTCCAATCAAGTTCAGCCGTGCTGATCTGAGTGCCAAGAAAATATTGCTCATAATCATCTACCATTTGTTTGCGGTCACATTGACTCCAACTTGTGGTAGCGACTATCATCATAACAATAATAAGGGATAGAGTGTGTCTGGTGTTCATGGTATATCAGGGTCTAACTGAGTCAAAAAGACTCCAATCAATAATAGGGGACAACGTTGGCTAAACCGGGATATTCCCGATCAAAGGAGAGATACGCTCGAAGGCAAAAACGTAGCCTACAAAGCAAATGGAGACAAAAACCATGCTATCAGGAAAAGTTGCTATATGTCGTCAATAGTCCTCAAGACACGGAATGGCAAATCCCTTACTGCAGGATTTTACAATTTCACTCTGAGCACCTATTTATTACCGGCTCGGTTTCTGGATAAACTATCCCACATATCATCGGAGAGATGACGAAAATCGTTAAACTGACCTCCATTTTCCAGCCATTCACCACCATCAATGGTGACAACCTCTCCGTTCACGAAAGCGCTGTATTCGGACATCAGGTATGCGGCCAGGTTGGCAAGTTCCTGGTGATCGCCAACACGTTGCAAGGGTATGCGATGGGCTGGGTCAAATTGATCTCTCAAGTCTTCCGGGAAGAGACGGTCCCAGGCACCCTTGGTCGGAAAGGGTCCTGGAGCAATGGCATTCATACGAATGCCATATTTCCTTCCCCATTCCACTGCCAGGGAACGGGTCAACGCCAATACCCCGGCCTTGGCACAGGCACTGGGTACGGTGTAACCGGTTCCAGTCCAGGCATAAGTGGTGATAATATTGAGTACGACACCGGCAGTCTTATTCTCAATCCAGTCCTTGCCTGTTTCGAGGGTGTAATTAATTGAGCCCTGAAGCACAATACCGATCACCGCAATAAAGGCCCGATGTGATAGTTTTTCAGTAGGTGAAATAAAATTTCCTGCTGCATTATTGATTAGTCCGTCAATCACTTCAAATCTTTCCCTGGCGGCATTGATCACTTCACGCACCGACACAATATCCCTTACATCGCCCGGCACCCCCAGTACTGCTGCACCGGTTTCATCCTCGATTTCCCTGGCGGCAGTTTCAATGACATCCTGTCTTCTGCTCGTGATAACCAGGTTCGCTCCCAGGGAAGCCAGGTACCGTGCCATTGATTTACCGAGTCCTGTACCACCTCCGGTAATGAGAATCGTTTTACCCTCAAAAATCGGCGAGGTAAA
>JAUILF010000333.1 GCA_030433135.1 Bacteroidia bacterium
TCTATAAATTTGCACTCCTTTTTTGACGACTGACCCATCCCAATGGGCATAATTTGATTAAGAATTGAATTATAAGGGTAGACGGCAAATGCGGGTGTGGTGAAATTGGTAGACATACCAGACTTAGGATCTGGCGGAGCGATCCATGGGGGTTCGAGTCCCTCCACCCGCACGATAAGAGAACCCTCGGTTCCAGGCATATAAAACTGGCATCGAGGGTTCATAATTTTAGTTGAATCACAAAAAACTGGAACACCTTGGACATTACGCTAGATAAAAAAAGTACCACAGACGGTCTTATTAAAATTAAGTTATCACAAAGTGATTATCAACCGAAAGTGGAAGAAAAAATCAAGGACTATGCACGCAAGGCTAACATTAAAGGCTTTCGTCAGGGCAAAGTACCTCATGGTGTGATTAAAAAAATGTTTGGCAAATCGATCCTCGTTGAAGAAGTCAACCATCTGCTTTCACACTCTGTATCTGATTACATTAAAAGTAATAAGCTCAAAATTTTAGGGGAGCCGTTGCCAAATCAGGAAAAAGCGAACCAAATCGACTGGGACACTCAAAACGAATTCGAGTTTGAATTCCAGATAGGCCTGGTTGATGACTTCAACTATGAACTGTCTTCCAAGGTAAAGTTAAAGTCTTACCCTATAGAAGTAGATAAAAAAGTAATTGATGATACCGTTGCCGACCTTCAAAAGAGATTTGGCGAGGTTGCCCACCCTGAAGTAAGTGAAGAAGGCGATAACCTTCACGGACAGGTACTTGTTGAGGGAAGTGAAACTCCTGTAAGCGCTCATCTAGAGCTACCAAAACTTAATAAAAAGGTGGTTAAAACTTCAAAAAAGAAGGATAGAAATTCAGTAAGGTCGTGCATTACAGTCGATCGGGAGAAGGTGTTTTTTTACTCGGAGGATATCAAAGAGGCGGTGAAGGTGGTGCATATAGCCGACACGCATTTGTTTAGAGATGATGCCAGGGGTATGCCATATCAAGAGTATAGCAGTCGAATGGCAAAGGCTTATAATCAAACCACCCATTTTAAAACCGGAGAAATAACTAATCCTGAGGAAGGCTTTGAGCAGTCGTTAGCCCTGGCCATAGAAGAAAATGCTGATTTAATCACTCTGGTCGGTGATATTTTCAGCTTTCCATCAGAGGCAGCGATCGAGTGGGTGCTACCAAGATTGGAGGCTACGGGTATTCCATACATTTATACGGCGGGAAATCATGACTGGCACTACGAAGGGATGGAAGGAACGCTGAAGTCTTTGCGCGATACCTGGATTGGGAAGCGATTGCTGCCGATGTATCAGGGGAATAATCCTTTAATGGCGGCATATGATATCAAAGGTATCCGGTTTTTGGCAATTGATAATTCTACTTATGAAATTAATGAGGATCAGCTGGCCTTCTTTGCAGAACAGGTTGACAGTGGTCTCCCCCTGGTCTTATTGGTCCATATTCCGATGTATGCTCCCGGAAAGGGCATCTATTTTGGTTGTGGTAACCCCAATTGGGGTGCAGCAACTGACCGTAATTTCAGTATAGAAAGACGTCCCCGGTGGCCGGAAAGTGGCCATTCTCAAACAACAATTGACTTCCATAAGCAGGTATTTAGTGCTTCAAATTTATTGGGCATCTTCTCGGGACATATTCATCAAAACTCTGTGGAAATAGTCAAGGGAAAACCTCAGATAGTTTCGGATGACAATGCCAGCGGAGCCTATTTGGATATTAGCTTCCTACCCATGGATGAACAGGATAAGGAGTTGATTTTGTAATTGATGTCGATACGTACTTGTACAGACAGATTCTGATAGACTGATGGGAGTTATGAGCCTCAGAGAGGCGTAATGACCTTGCCTGCTAGGGAAGTGGCAGGCATGATGGTAATAAGATTTAAGCCCCATCGGGGCGTAGTTGCCAGGCTACTGAATTTAAAGGGGGACCTGACCGGCTAGTTCTTACCACATATTTGTTCCTGGGAGAAAGATGTCGCACCTCTGGCGCTTACTATGTTATGATTGGCTTGCTACAAAGATTCAGCTCCGCTGGAGCCGCAGATAGAAGCTCTTCTGAAACTGTAGACAGAGACTGAATACACACTGGTTGGATCTTCCGAAGGGGTATCTTCTTGACCTTCGATGATGAAAGTCAGAAGCCTCAGAGAGGCGTAATGACCTTGCCTGCTAGGGAAGTGGCAGGCATGATGGTAATAAGATTTAAGCCCCATCGGGGCGCAGCAGTAAGTTGCTAAATTGAAAGCAGGGCCTGACGGGCTACTCTTACCACCTATTTGTTTCTGGAGAAAGAAGATGTCGCACCTCTGGCGCTTACTATAGTCAAAATTGGCTGGTCACGTATGCACCATGATAGTTAAATGCCAATCCATTTCAGTGATCATCGTATCTTCATCAGAATGGATCGATCTATAAAAGCCTTTTGGTGTGTGGTGTTCGGGTTTTTGTTGCAAGCGGCATTTGGTCAGCAAGAGCCCATATCCACCTTTCATCCACTCAATAGCAAAGCCTACGGCATTGCTGAAGGCTTGCCGGATCGTTGTGTCGAATATGCCTTCATTGACAATCTGGGTAAACTCAATATCATACCCTGTCAGCATGCTCAGATTTCTTACGGTCAATTGCTCTATCAGATCAATGGTTATCAGCCATTTCTCGAGAACGTGATCGTTGACTCCATCGATGCCAATGTTATCATTCACAGCCTGGGCATGAAGGGTGACAGCTTAAATTTCGGCCGCATGATCAGGCAGGAGGAGCAAGCCGAGGGTACCTGGAGTACACCGTACTTCTACTCCTTTCGGCCTGACAATGGATCATTCTCCTGGTTTGAAGTAGCGAATGCAGAGGGTAATCCCATTTCGATTATCAATGCCATCTATGATGCCGGGAAATTTATCGCTTGTGGTGTGTATCAGAAACATGCCTATGTTTTTGAAATCCGTGATGACGGCATCTCCATTCTGGATGAAGTTCAATTGAATCAGAAAATAAGTGAAACCAGGAATATTTCACCATTTTTCAAGTGGAAAGATAGCTACGTATGGGTACTGGGTAAGACGGTCTATCTCTTTGACGAAAAGAAACCTGGTGGACCCGAAGTAGTGGATTTAACCCCAGTCCTGGGGCCCACCAGCACCAACATTTCCATCTTCCCGGGTAGCAATCAGATTTTTGCGCACTCAGGTGATGGCAAGATCTATCGCACCGATGATGGCTTTGAGCAATTTTCCGAATGGTATCCTTCCTTCCTGTCTTTTGAACCACTTCGATCTTATATGTTCCGGGATGATCAGGGAAACATCTTATTTACCTTTCATAAAAATGATCTGGAGTATGCTTCTTATCTCCTGGACACACTAGATCAATGGCATGACTATACTGCTGTCATAAATTTACTACATCCTACCCTACACACCTTCGATAACCATAATTTCACCTCATCGGATTTTACCAAATATCTCTTTCAACTCTATTATGATTTCAGGATTATAGAAGTTCGATCCTCCAATGGAATTACCGCCATTCCAGCAAATGCCTTACGTGGCATGGTCGAATTGGAACCATCCAAAATTTATGCTACCGGAAATATGCTTTTTAACAGACAGGAGGATGACTGGCAGTTGTCGTCCTTCAATTCCTGCCGCAGTGCTCTTTTTGACGGGCAAATTTACCGGGATGAGCAGGACTTCATCTGGGAAATCGAGGGGCAATCTGTTGTAAAATATAACCGATATGTTTGTGATAAAATAAGTTACCACAGCAAGCTCATAAGGATGGTGCCTAAGGGATCAAATCACTTTCTGGTGTTGGATTCCGATCAGAATTTACTGCTCTTCGATAAAAAAACGGAAGCCTTTGAATTTGTTGCTACGGCCATCGGAGATGAACTCAACATGCAAATGTTACTCGACCATGAAAATGTATGTTGGCTGGTGGCCAACAAATCGGTGCAATATATCGATCTAGATAATGTTGAAAATGGATTTGTCCGACTGAATCATCCGCAATTGGATAAAGATTTTATTTCCATCGACAAAGATCCTCAGGGAAGAATTTGGCTGGGCACTTTTTCACAAGGTCTGTTTATATATGACCAAAAGTCTGATGTCCTGACCAATATCAATGAATCCAATGGCCTGTCTAATAATTCCGTGGCAACCATGTTGCAGGACGAAGATGGAGATCACTGGATCGGCACCTTTAACGGGATTACCGTCATCGATAATGATTTGAATATACTGGGACAAATTTATGAGGAAGATGGTTTGGTTCATAATGAATGCAACCGGTGGTCGAGTATCAAATTGAGAAACGGCCACCTGGGCTTTGGTACCGTTGCCGGGCTTAGTATTATTGACCCCATCCAGGTAAAAAGTGACATCGGCCGTCCAACGGCAAATAAGATCTTTTTATCGAGTGCCACTTTGCCCGGTGACGTGATTGTACAGGGGTCGGCCTACTTAGGGAATCTCATGGAAAATGGCATCCAACTCCCTGCGAATAATCGGAATTTGAAACTATCCTACGGTCTTTCTCAATATGAAGTTCCGGAAAAAAGCATTTTTGCTTATCGATTTGGAGGTCTGCAGGAAGACTGGAATTATGTGGGTGGTTTAAATGAATTATATCTGGTGAATTTACCCCAGGGTAAATATACCGTTGAGATCAAAGCGTGGGATTACCGGGGAATTCCGTCGCAAAATGTGCTATCGATTCCACTAAATGTAGGTTTCTACTTTTATCAGAAAACCTGGTTCTATTTGATTTGCCTGGCTTTGGTGGCACTCTTGCTTCATACCTGGTACCGAAATCAACAACGCATTCAAAAACATTTGGAAGCCGAGGTGAGCAATCGTACAGCCACGATCCGGGCTCAGACGGAAAAGTTAAAAGAAATGGATGAAGTAAAAACCCGGTTTTATACCAATATTACCCATGAATTTCGCACTCCGCTGACTATTATCCGGGGACTTTCCGATCAGATAGAACAAGATCCCAAAGCGCCTGAACTAATTAAGAGGAATACAGATAACTTACTCAATCTGGTCAATCAAATGCTGGATCTGCGCAAGTTGGAGTCGGGAAATCTCAAACTGGAATTAAGGCAGATTGATATTATTCCATACTTAAACTATATCTGTGAATCCTATCAATCACTGGCAGCTGTACAAGGTAAACAATTTCATTTTCTGCCCCGGGAAGATGAAGTATGGATGGATGTCGACCAGGTTAAACTGGGTCAGGTGATGAATAACCTTTTCTCCAACGCATTGAAATTTACCACTGAAGGAGATCACATCTACTTGCAGGCTGATCGACAAGAAGGAAAAGAGGAAAAATTAAGAATCAGTATTAAGGACACCGGCATGGGCATTCCGGAAGAAAAGGTATCCCGAATTTTTGATCGATTTTATCAGGTGGATGATTCCATGACCCGGCTGGGAGAAGGCACTGGTATTGGCCTTACCCTCGTAGCGGAGTTTGTCAAATTGATGCATGGCCGCATTGAGGTTAAAAGCAAGTTGGGGCAAGGGACTACTTTCCAAATTCTATTACCCATCTCCAGAAGGGCTCCTTTAAATGACTTGAATGTCAGTATTAAAGAACCATTTCCTGCTTCCAAAACATCCACTCCTGTTTTCAAACAAAATGATCCCGAAAAATATGTGTTGTTAATTGTTGAGGATAACCCGGATGTTATTCAATATCTGGGAAATTTCCTCAAGCACAGATTTCGGCTATTGGTTGCCAGTAATGGACAGGATGGAATCGACAGAGCTATCCAGGAAGTTCCGGATTTAGTCATCAGTGATGTCATGATGCCAGTAAAAGATGGGTATGAACTCTGTGATACACTCAAAAACGATTTCCGAACCAGTCATATACCGATCATTCTCCTTACGGCCAGAGCCGATATGGATTCCAAACTGGACGGTCTGAGACGCGGAGCGGACGCCTATCTGCCCAAACCTTTCCATCAGGATGAATTAACAACACGAATTGAGACATTGATCCGGATGAGGCTCAAGCTACAGGAACGATACAGTCAGGTCACAACACCGGCCCCTGTCTCAGATCCGAACCTTAAGCTGGAAGATCAATTTATGAATCATCTGAATTCCCTGTTAAACGACCATCTCAGTGATGAGGATTACGACATCCAACGGATCTGTGAAGACCTGAAGATTAGTCGCTCGCAACTCCACAAGAAATTGAAGGCATTGACGGGTAGCTCTACGAGTCATTATATCCGGAATTACAAATTGATCGCTGCCGAATCGCTGCTTTTGGATTCAGAATTGAACATTTCAGAAGTAGCGTACCGGGTAGGTTTCAAAAGTCCTAAATACTTCACCAAATTATTTAGGGAAAAAAATGGTCTTTCGCCCACAGAATGGATCGCCAGGGATAACTCAGTTACAGGGAACTGAGCCAGGATCTTATGATAGAACCATGAATGTGAGTACACAATAGTTACCTCTGGAAACAATAGTATACCACAAAAATCAATAGTGACCCTCGTAAAAACATAGATAGACTCCCGGAGATATGAAGTTTTGAATCTTGAGTGAGAAAGCAAATTCACTCAGGTGACTATTTCTTCCACGATATCTTTTACCACGCAGGAAGCAGCTCATAAAGAGTTTCTCCGGTACATACAACAATCCCCAATGGCCGATTGGGCAAAGGATGAGATTCTTTCCAGTTCCGATCAGTCGAGTCCTGTTCTTCTTTACCCACCACTGGCATGTTTTCCCAAACAAGAAGTTGTTCCAGAGATTCTGTGGAAAGCAATTTGCCTTTGTGCGGCTTATAGCCTGCAGTTCTTGGCACGGTTCGAAAGAAGTAGAAGGCAAGACCTGAAATCCTATGGGTTGTCCAGATTGCTGATGGCCGAGTGCCAGCGAATTTGTGGATCGATCTTCCACCTGGAGCATGCATTCTGGAGCACATTTTATCGAAGGCTCGTTCCCGAATATCATCCTGATGACGTGAAAAACGGTGTGCATCCGGAATTTGAAATGCACTATAATCGTCTTTCCTTTTTTCTGTTGCCGATCGACATGTTGTCCTTAAACGGGAAGCTAACCGGAT
>JAUILF010000334.1 GCA_030433135.1 Bacteroidia bacterium
AGCAACTCAATGGAAATCACCGAAGCAGCCAACAGAAATAAGATGATACTCATCGCTTTTGCCCTCTTCAGAAAAAGTGGTTCATTCCTGATCCGGCATTTTTTAAGCAAATAAGCAGCTGCAGAGTTATGAGGATTGATCTTCAATAGTTCCCACAATATGGTTTCTGCCTGCCTCAATTGTAAAAGTTGGTAATGGGCCGCTGCCTTCTTAAACAACAAGACATTGAATATGTCCTCACCATGAAAATACTTGATATTGAAATAGATAAGTGCTTCCAGGAGGTCCTTACTTAGGGTGATGAAATCTTCGTACCTGCCTACTTCAAAAAGGGCCGTGGCGTAGGTAATGCTGATTTCCAGGCTTTGGTTGAGGTCCAGATGATCGAGTCCGGCTTCATTGCATTCATAAAACCTGATGATATCATGGTACGAAGTACCGTCGATCTCCTTAAAGATCGAGTAGATATCCTCAGTATAAGTGTCAAACGAACGCGCCAAACGATTAATATTTCTTTGAATATATCAATTCTGACAGACAAAGTCCAGCCTCCACTACAGTGCAGATGTTAAATTGAACGGGATTATCATTTTACCTGATATACATTTTCAATTAAAAGCTCTTTCTGGTATCAAAACCCCACATCAGTTTGTTGCGCATGGTTTTGGCAAAAGACATTTCATCCAACTGAACAAGATCTATTCCAAAATCACATTTTTTTACGGAGAGACGACAGTCTTTTCCAATGATTTCGAATCTGGAATCCAGGGTACAGAGAAAATTTTCAGTCCTTCCTTCAATTTCAAACGACAATTCCGCATCATCGGAAATGACTAATGGTCTGACGTTGAGATTATGGGGAGCTACCGGGGTCACTGCCAGACTACTGGAATCGGGAAAAAGGATGGGGCCGCCGCAGCTGAGCGAATACCCTGTCGATCCGGTAGGTGTTGAGACAATTAGGCCATCAGCCCAATAGGAATTGAGAAATTCTCCATTGAGATAGGTATGAATGATGATCATGGAAGAATTGTCACGCTTGAGGATGGTAAAATCATTTAGTGCAAACGTGTTCTCGCCAAACAAGGGTTGGTTTGACTCTAAAGACAGCATAGAGCGGCGTTCAAGCCGGAACTTACCCTGTTTGAGAAAATCAATGGCTCTATCGATATACTGCTGTTCAATACTGGCCAGGAATCCTAATCGACCCAGATTAATGCCCATGATTGGAATGGAAAGATCCCTTATCAGGGTAACAACATTGAGTATAGTCCCGTCACCACCCAGGGTAAATACATAATCCAGATTCAGATCTTTGAGGTCATAATAGTCATTAACTGGTATACAATTTACCGGAATGTCAAAGTGGTCCTTGATAATGTCGAGATAGGGTGCGTGGACAAAAACCTGAGCTTTCTCCTTATGTAGAATGTCGAACAAGAGACGTACCGAAGGAAGTTGTTCATTCGAAACATCCTTGCCGTAAATTAGTATATGCATTAAAAATCTGTCCTAACGTTTAAATAAACTCCACTTTCTAAAATGTGGTTGATGCTAAAATCTACCTGGAAGACATATTTCCGGTAAAAAATAAAATCCAATCCAATACCACCACCTGCTAGCCATCCATTGTTAAAAGGATTATCATCATTAAACAGGTCATTGTTTACATAGCCGAAATCGGCATTAGCACTAAGCCACAGTGTAAATGGAAAATTTCTGTAGTTCCGGAAAGGCATAATCTTCCCCAAATCAAAAACCCGGTTGACCAAATTTAACCGAAGTGAATTACGACTGAGAAAGAAATCGGTTCCATCGACAACATACAATTCATAACCCCTGACAAAATCTTCACCGAAACCCAGTGCTTCCAATCCCCAATAAGGATGCCTGTTACCAGTCCACTCCACCTGCACTTTTGCCCTGGCCTCATAATTCAGTTTTGGCAAGATGGGAAAATAATGGGCATAAAATGCAGAGGTTGTAAATTTATTCAGATCATCGAAAAAACCGAGGCCTTCTTTGGACGCTGTCAACTCCAGGTAGTTTCCCTTTAATGCGTAAAATCGATTATCCCTTCGTTCCCTGCTAAATGTATAGGACAGCTCAAAAAACTTCTGCGTAGTTTCACCATTAAAGAAGTCGTTATTGAGCTCAAGCACATCCTCAGTCACTTTATTTTGCTCATACTTAACGAAGATCTCGTGCAGGTTGCGCACCCCGGGTCTATACTGTAGGGTAATGAAGGACTTCAGTGTTTTCAGATTTACCTGAGCCACATCTTCATAAAACTGTCGTTTGTTATATCTGGTTTCGTACGGAAATTCTCTGCGGTGCTCGAAGAAAAAAGTGCTGTTCAAGCCAATGGTCTTGGCCCGATTGATGTATGGACGTTCATAGGATAGAAGGACTTTACCCAGGTAACCACCTTGCAATAACAGTTTGAGATTATCCTTGTTACCTGTGAAGTTGAGGTAGGAAAATCTTATTCCATAATTCACTCGTTTGAAGGAAGCGTCGTGTTCTGTCCACCATACGTTAAGATTGCGATCAGCAAGTTCAAAAATGGGAACAGGATAGATATACCATGATTCCACAACTGTGATCGATATTCGGATGAAACTGGCCTCGGTATCCCATTCGAAGATGTTGAGCTGAACCTCATTAAACAAACCAGTGTTCATCAGCAAGTCTTCGTTTGACTCCATCCGGTCAGCCAGGTTTTGCAGGCTGATTGAATCACCGGGTTGGAAGTCAATTTCACGAAGAATTAATGCCTCACGTGTTTTTTTGTTTCCTTCTACAAGAATAGACTGAACCAATACCTTTTCTGCTGCATGTGTCTGTCCATACATAATGAGTAGGAAGAATACCTGCAACCAGTATTGTCTTATCATCTATTTTACCACATTTCAGATGTCCAGGCCAGGGATCAGACATTCAGATAATGCATGAAGGACTCAAACCGATCTTTAAAAACATCACTGTCCTGATCCTCCGTATACATCGAATGTACAACGTATTCATACCGTTCCAATGCTGCTATCACCCGGTGAACTTCCAGTTGGTTTACTTTGAGGTGGACGTAGATCTTATTGGTTACTTCATCCAGTGAAATAAAGGACGTTATGATAGCTACACCCTCGGATTCCACTACGCGAGCAATCTCTGAAAGGGCATAGTCAGACTTGGTCATTTCAAGCACGATGATACTTCCCTTCTCTGTGAATGAAAAACTTTGGGAAAAGTATTTCAGTAGACTTTGCTGGCTGATCACGCCAAGGTAATTATCCTCATGATCCACCACAGGAATGAGGGTCAGATTCAAATGAGCAGTTTGCGCCATTAACTCAAAAACGTGATCCGTCTCTCGAACGAATGGTTTTTTGAGGGAGAGTTGATATGACCCAATAGCTTCACTCAACTCATTATTCAATAAATCTTCCTCTGAGATAAGTCCTAAAAATTGCTCGTTATTGACAATAGGCAGATGACTGATGTAGTGATCATTCATCAAATCCATGGCTTCCTGACCAGTGGTCGAAGTCTTAATCGATACGATTTCATCTGAGATAAGATTTGCAGCTTTCATATTTTCTTAGACCTGTCCGTTACTACATAACTACTTTGTCAATTTCGATTTTTGTTCCAGAAACTCTTCCTCAGTAATCAAACCCCTCTCTTTCAACTCATTCAATTTTTTCAACTGCTGCAGCAGCAGATCATTGTCCAGTAAGTTTTCTCCTGGTTCAGCCAGTTGTTTTCGGAAGGTATAACCATTGGCTTTAAACTCCTCCCATTGTGGCTGAATACGAACATAGGCCAAAGCATCGTGATTGTCAATCCTTTCAAAGTCCGTAAAACCCATTTCCACTGCCTTACTGATGTGATCATACGCCTTTTCGGTCTGTTCAAGTTGAGAATAAGCACAGGCCAAATTGAAATGAATAGTAAGATCATTCGGATCTACTTTCAAAGCCTGTTGAAAGTCTTCGATGGCAGGTTCTATGTCAAACTCCTTAAACTTTTTTATTCCTGATTGCTTAAACGGATTGTTCTTAACCCGGCGTCGTGTACCGCGTCTCCGCTGTTGTGCTTTGCGATTGCGATTATGACGCGATCCCCCGTCTGAAGACCTTCGTTGGGGCCTCTGTGGTTCATAGCGTTCAAAGTCCGTATCCTGGTGGCGTGATCCCCGGTATCTCCTGCGATGACGATAACGTGTATCTCGGTTATATTTAGCATCAAAAACTTCTTCATTCATGGTAAGGAAGATGATGCCGTCCAGAATACCGAGGATGACGGACAATCCCGTAAAAACAAAAAGAGCATATAATACCCCTAATCCAACCTGCCCCAGGTAGAATCTATGTAATCCAATAAATCCTCCGAAAAAAGCCAACAGTGCCGCTACATTCTTATTCTTCATCCCTTATCAACCGTTTAGTTCAGGTAAGACGGTTTGATCTTGCTTGTAAGTACCGCAATATCATCCGGATATGCCTGCTTACCCTTGAACTTTTCTAATGCTTCTAACAGTCTTCTGTTAAAATTGGTTGCTGACTCCTGCCTGTGACGAAAAGCAAAGTCCAATATCCTGTCTTCATCAAAATATGCGCCAGATCCATTCTTCAGATCAGTGAGTCCATCTGTGTACATGACAATTAGTGTCTCCTCATTATCAAGCAAAATCGAACCAACTTCTATCTCGTCCAGGTTTTCTACTGCTCCTAAAATAGTACATCCCTCCACCAGTAGCCTTGATTTGGATCCACTGATGTAGATGGGGGGATTGTGCCCTGCATTAACATAGGATATTTCTCTTGATGCCTGGTCAAATTTGAGGATGAAAAAAGTGATAATGCGTTCGCTTCTTGTGATATCCACCATGATCCTGTTGATATATTGCACCAGGTCGTCCAGTTTATTATAAATACGCATGGACGATCTTAGGGTTGCCTGAAAATTGGCCATCAGCAAGGCAGCAGGAATGCCCTTGCCTGAGACATCAGCAATACATAAAATAAAGCTTCCGTCGTCCAGCTTTACATAATCAAAGTAGTCTCCACCAATGTTGGAATGCGGTCGATAAATGGATGATAATTCATAGTGGCATTCATCCGGAAGTTCCGAAGGAATAAGCATTTTTTGCACATTCTGAGCCAACTCTAATTCTTTCTTATATGCTTCTTGTTCGATTTGACGATTAAACAACCTTTTGTTCTCAATAGCCACAACCACCACATTGGTAATTGTAATCATAAACTTAAATCGATCATAGGCATCTTCTGAGCGCTCCAGGTTTCCCACCAATACATAGGCCAATGGGTCATCCTTGTGAAAGACGGGAATGATCAGCTCAAAAGGTTTTAATAAATCCGGGCTTAGCTCCCCTACTCTGGAAAAATCCTTGTATTTATCCACCAGGAGCTCGCCCAATTGATTAGTATCTGCTGGCTTATAATCCACAGCTTTCATGCAGCGCCATTGACCGTTTTCGCGAAATAACATGACTAATCTTCTAACTCCCAACTCCTTGGTCAAAAACTGGCTGTACATATCAAAAAGCTCCCTGGCCGGCATATTGGTATTAATGGCCTGGGTGACCCGCATGAGACAGTTGAGTTGCATTTGCTTACTATACAACTCCTTCTCCAGTTGCTCAATCTGGGGATATATATAACTAGCACGTGATTTTTCCTTCATGGAGTCCACACCGGTATAAAAATTTAAATTTAGCTAAATACTTCAAAGCCCTTCATCATCGACATGAAAATAGTCCTGATTGAGTCATATTTAACCCACAGTCATCACCAATGGGCCTCCTCATTGCAATCCAGTCCACACTGGGATACAGAATGCATCAGCCTGCCCGGTCGTGACTGGAAATGGCGAATGCACGGTAGTGCCATTACCCTGGCCGGGAAAATTAATGACCTGTCTTACCATCCTGACCTGATCATAGTTTCTGATATGATCGATCTCGGCCTTCTGATCTCATTGACACGATTGAGGTTTTCCACCGTTCCATTTATTCTCTATTTTCATGAAAGTCAATTTAATTATCCCCTTTCCCCTAATGACCAGGATCGGAAGAAAGGTTGGGATAATCATTATGCGTTTATCAATTATTCAAGTGCACTTACTGCCGACCGGGTAATTTTCAACTCTCATTTTCACAGATCGGTCTTCCTCAAGGCATGCCGGGAATATCTGGGTCAACTCCCACAACCCAACACTCGTGAAGCTCTCCGGACACTGGCCAAACGATCGGAAGTTATTTTTCCCGGAATGGATTTTAAGAAGATGTCCTCAAATCGGATATCGCACTCTGGTAGCAGGCCCATCATCTTATGGAACCATCGCTGGGAATATGACAAAGACCCTACTCTGTTCTTCAATACACTGCTTCGACTTTCGGAGAAGGGGTATTCTTTTGATCTTGTAGTATTGGGCAAATCCAACCGACGATCACCGGAAGTATTCTCCCAGGTACGCAAGCAACTAGAGGATCACATCCTGCAGTGGGGATATGCTGAAAGCGAAGAGGAATACTATCAGTGGCTCTGGAAGTCTGACATCATCGTTTCCACCAGCAGACAGGATTTCTTTGGAATAAGTGTGGTGGAAGCCATCTTCTGTGAGTGCTGGCCCATACTGCCTGACCGGCTAGCTCTGCCGGAACACATACCTTCATCCATGAAACAATACTGCCTCTACCAATCCGATCAGGACCTGGAAGAAAAACTGATCACCCTTTGGCAGCATTTGCATGAACGCAAGAAGCTCCTTCCACAACTGGTATCTCATGTCAGGGAAAAGTATGACCAACATGTAATAAATCTGCAATATCTGCAGCTTTTTCAAGAACTACAGACCACGGACGAGTCTGAACGTATTTAGCCTCATCGTTTGTCAGTCAAAGTACTAATTCGACACAGAGCCGCTTCCTGGGCCTAGGCCAAGAGATCAGTCACCACGTGTCCGTGTACATCTGTCAGTCGAAATCTCCTTCCCTGATACTTGTGCGTGAACTGTTCGTGATCGATACCCATTAGGTGCAGAACTGTTGCCTGGAAGTCGTGTACATGAACCGGATCCCTCACAATATTATAGCTGAAATCATC
>JAUILF010000335.1 GCA_030433135.1 Bacteroidia bacterium
AGACCTAATAACCAGCAAAACAAAATATGCCAAACTAACAGGTGCTACCGGCGACCGCCAAAAGGTGATTAAAAACTTTACAGATGATGAGGATTGCAGGGTGTTTCTGATATCGCTTAAAGCCGGTGGTGTTGGACTTAACCTGATAGAAGCCGATTATGTATTTGTATTAAATCCCTGGTGGAATCGGAATTTACAGTCATTAAATTCTGTGCCAACCACTGCTGGATCTGTTCATCTTCACTAAAGGTTATCAGTAGTTCTTCAAAAACCTCATAGTCGAAGGACCGAATCGAATTGTCAGCGATTTGCTTTTTTAAGAAAGGGACCATAGATCTGGCCCATCCAGGGTGGTGAGATGCTACCCAAAGTCCGGTCCTGGCCAGTAAGTTTGAAGGATCCTGTATGAATGGTAGCACCTCATCCAATGACAACGGACTTGATTCGGTTTGGTCCAGGCTCACCAGTGCCACTTGTCGTGTTACCGGATCCTGATCACTCAGGGCGTCGAGCAAGACCGCTTCAGATCCGGATTGTATCAGGGCAAAAGTGATAGCGTGCAATACATACCGATCCTCTTCTCCCGTGGCAGCCTCGAGTAGAGGACGGGTTGCTATTGGATTTCCGATCTGCCCTAGCGCTGTGGCCACTTGTCTCTTGACAGCCCTGGATGTGTCACTTAACTGCTGGATAAGTGCATCTGTAAACAGTTGGTTTTTGCTTAATCCCGCACACTTTGCTGCTGCTATTCTTACATCCACTGAGGAATCCATGAGCCGCTCCTTTATCAAGTGCATGGCTGTTTCAGATCCGGTTTGATACAGGGCATAGGTAGCCCTCAGACGTAATTCTTCGCTATCACGGTCCATTATCTTCTTGAGTATATCAATACCAGTTTCATGTTTGATCAGTGCTTTGAATGCCTGGTCACGTACAAAGATTCGCGGGTCTGTTGCCAGCTTCAATAACTCCTCTTCACCCGAAGCTTCCCAGTCAATGGATTTTCCATAGGGATCTCTTTTTTCGCTAGAATTGGCTTTCTTCACGCTGTAAATGCCACCTTCCAATTGTGGTTTCGAAACCTGGCTTAACGGACATCCGAGGATAAACCAACCACCTGTTTCCACAATCAGTAGACTTCCATCACCTGCTTCCAGGACATCAGTGGGATGAAAATCAGGATGATCGCAGGTGAGAAAAACATCATCTACCGTACTAAAACCTCCACCTCTTCGGCGCAGCTGATGACGCCATACCTGATGGGTGTTAAATTGAACACTGAAGAGGTTGTTGGTATAACTTTCTCCTAACCCTGACTGTCTGTAAATGGTCAGTCCGGAGGGTGCTACCCTGGAATAGGGAGTCACTACCGGCATGAGCTCTCCGGTACGTGGCAGCTGGTCTCTTTCAATATTGGAGTTTTCTTTGCCATAGACACCTCCCTCAATCCAGTAAGTAAGAGCATCTCTCAGCCCCCTTTGAGGATCTACGAAGAATGTGAGGGTGCCCATAACTTCTCCCGCCGGAGTAAAAGCCAATTCAACCGGATTGTTCATTCCCCCGGCTGAAATCCATTCCAACTCTGATCCATCGGATTTGACACGCCAGACTCTGGCGGTTTCACCACTAATTTGATGACCTTCCCGGTTCTTGATATCAAACCCTTCAATCGCACTGGTGAGGTAGAGCAGGCCATCCGGGCCCAGGAAAGGACCTATTAAACTATTGGCATTGACATTGAGCACCCAGCCGGAGAGCAACACCTCTCTCTGATCAGCTACTCCATCATCATCGGTATCAGTCAGCTTGATCAGATCCGGTGCCGAAGAGGCATACAGGCTGCCGTCTACAACTACTCCTCCCTGCGGAAAACTGAGGCTATCAGCAAATATGGTGGCCTGGTCATAAATGCCATCATCATCAAGGTCTTTCAACAGTTTTATTTGGAATTGTGGTGTGTCAATGGCTTCCTGACTGTTCTCATAGACGTTACCTATGGACTCAAATACGAAGAGCCTGCCCCGGTCATCCAAAGTGGCAAACATAGGGTAGTCCACCAGGTCCGAACCGGCCACAGTTTCGATCACATACCCTTCCGGCACTTCCAGTTTCATCCCATTCTCGGTGATCAGAATGTGACGCTGTTCCGCCTCACCCTGACAGCCAGGGAATAAAAGTGCTGCGATAATGAAGGCTGATAAATGATAAAATCCTGATTTCATTCCTTGTGGTTTGCTGTGGCTCTATCCAGAAGGTTTCTTGTAATGGTCTGTACCCGTGGATCATTCTCACGAAAATCAATAGCATGGCCGGTAAAGAGTTTGCGATAGTTTTGAGGGTAAGCAAATCCCGGTGGCGTTGATAACAGCATCGACCACCAGCATGTGGCTGCGTTAAATACAAAGGACCCGCTTTCCGTTTCGTAGTAAGTGGAAGCATACATGTTAGCCTCTTCTGCAGCACTTACCTCACCTTCTGCGATTACCTGTAAACCCCTGATGTCCGGTAAAGGGTAACCGTGGTATTCCCATCCCACCAGGTCCGGAATGGTGTCGTTCAATTGCATACCGGTATTGTCAAATAACCAGTGGCCGGGTTTTTTGCAAATCCATCCTGCCAGTCCTACACCGTAGGATTTAGATCCCATTAGCCATTCTTCATCCGGGAAAAATTGTTTTCTTCCAAAAACACGTTCAGGTTTCCCTTCAGTTGAGGGTTTGAGATAGATTTCGCCCGAAAGAGAATTTCCACTCAAAAAAAGCAAGTTAACTCCCCGGTCCCGGGCTTGAGTGACATGTTCATACATCTCTCGGGTCCAGTATTCATCGTGGCCAACAGAAAGGAAGCCTTTGCATCTGAGTAATCCTTCGGGGTCTTTGTGCGTATCAATATTGGAGATGTAAGTGACATCATATCCCTCGGATTCCATCCAAAATGCGAGTGGGAATTCCCAGAGAAGGAATTCCCCGGATCCATTTACTTCAGGAATAAGTTTTGCCGGGAGATGGTTCATATAGAAACTGTAGGGTCGGTCAAAACCCACTTCGGGACCCGGTCGGGTGAACCATGGAGTATATCCCCAATCGGCTTCCCAGTCGTAAAGAGATCTCCAGGCAGGCCACCGGTTGTATGATTGCCAGGTGAGGTCAGAGCATTGAAAAATGAAATCAGCATTCCGGTCATCCCGGACCATAAAGACTATATGGCTTTGCCACCCTGCTGTAGTGGTGGTCAGTTTTCCCAGATACACACCACTCACCCAATCGTTTGGGATTTCAAATGAAAGGCTGGGTTTCCACATACATTCTATCAGGTTTTTCTCACCATCCTTCGGGGTGGCCTGTGGCCGGCCTGCGAAGGGTCCCAGGGTCTGCATCAGCCTGCCTCCCTTCCCCTGGTAGTAGCCCATCCGGAAGATGTCCAGGGTAAAGCTGTCAGCAGGTTCAGTTGATACATATACCATTAATTCCTCGCCGGTTTGAATGCTGGTATGTGATGTGTAACCCTCAATCTCCTTTTGCCGGCAAAAGGTTGTTTCTACGAAAGTTTCACTGATGGAGCAGGTATCCGTTTTAACCTTGGTAAGCCTCCATGAAGTGGTGCCTGAGTGTTGGTTTTCAACAACTACCGGATTCGGCTGCTGCGCAAACAAGGGTATCATGATTAGTACAAGGATGACGGTAGCACCGGAAATTTTACACATCAGCCGGAAATAGATTTGATAGAAATGTAGCTACTCAAGCCCAGAAGCCCATCACGGGCTATACTGCTCCGTTAATAGAACCTGCCTATAAGTTACAGAAATCAAGTTTCGGGACCTTCAAGAAATGAATAAGGATCAGTTGTCAATATTGAGTAAGTCACACAAAACGAGTATTTTATGGTTCGAATAGAACATAATGCATGCGCATTTTTACCCATATGAGATTGTACGATATATAAAAACCTTTATTAAGATATCAGTAGAAATAGTGAGTTACGTAAGCCGGCAAGTCTTGCACATCTCAATGGTATCTTCACAAGTATGCTGAATAGAAAGAAGAAGGACGTCAACTCCCAGTGGCCATTAAGATCGCTTGTAACTTATGAGCAGATGAGCAAAAGAGAGATTTTGATTTACAAGGAAACTTAATTTTAAAGATCAATGTAGCCTTATCCATTTGGAGAAATGGGTAGACAGGTTATTATGATTCAACATGTTGTAATTCATATCAGAGTATCTGTAAACAAATATTACTCCAAATGGATCCAGCGGTTATACAAGCGATCCAACCAGAACAAAAGGAATGGAGTCAATGAGTCAAGACCTCCACAGTAGCCAAAAACATCCCCGCCACCTCGGGGAGTTGACTAGATCTTTGCTTCTTTCCATCAATGGGAAAGAAGGCCCCACGGCAGTGGACCTAAAGCCATAAAAACAAAGTAGCGAATTGTTTGAAAAGCTATCGCCATGCAGCAGTAGCCACGCTTCCATGCAGAACTCCCATTCTCGAAGTGAATTTGCAATAGCAGTTATCGCAAGGTCATAGAGCATTTTTTCTTCTATGAATGCACCGGACATCAAGTACCGAAACTTAAATTACAGAATATAATGGATGGTTCCTGGTAATGGACTAGCACAGGACAGTTGCCCGGTAGGAAATCAGTACATTAAGATCCATATAAGCTTGTAAGTATGAAGTATACAATTGGTCTGGTAGTCGTGTTGGCAATGTCCTTATTTCACCTGGAAGGACAAACTCCACATATTCCGGTGATTGATGGTTCATTCTGGCGTATAGGTACTGCTCCTGACCTCGATAGTCTGAATGGTGAGGACTTGAGCAGACAACATGTCGTTGACCATGGTTTTGTCAAGGGTGATGATGGAAAATGGCAACATTGGGCATGTATGAGAGGAACTGGGGTAGGCAGGCTATTGTATGGCTGGGAAGGAACATCGTTGGAGGAAGGTCCATGGCTTGAAGTTGGCATTGTTGCCAGGGCACATCCTGACTGGGAGGGTGTCGATGGGCAAGAGCGCATGCAAGCACCTTATTTCATGAAAGTGGGTGATCTTTACTATTGTTTTTATAATTCTTCCGGAATCAGGGCTATGGTTTCTGAAGATGGGAGGAATTTCAGCCGGACCAAATTGAATGGAGAGGACAATCTGCTTTATGAAAAGGGTGGGAGAGATGTGATGATCATGGAAAAGGATGGCACCTTCTATGCTTATTCGACAGTCAGTACGGTTGCCAGAGATGGCTGGTTATGGGGTTTTGTCATATTGAGAACTTCGCGAGACCTGCTGAAGTGGAGTGACTATACAATTGTATCACAAGGTGGAAGAGCAGGAAATGGAGCAGTCAGTGCAGAAAGTCCATTTGTTCAGGAGTATATGGGGTATTACTATTTATTCAGATCTTCATCTAGCACCGGGACTACATTTGTTTACCGCTCAGAGGATCCGTATAACTTTGGAGTTAATGATGACTCTAAACTCATTGCCGAGCTGCCGGTATGGGCACCTGAGATTATCTTTGACGATGGACAATGGTATATAAGTGATATCGCGGACTTTAAGGGCGTTAAAATGGCCAGGTTGAGATGGGAAAAACCGTAGTGGTAATTGTGGTTATTGGATTGTGCGCATGTGGTATTTCCGGTAACCAAAAGAAAGATAATCCTTTATACTATTCCAACCCGCTTATGGACGGTGAATTGCGTATGGGAGACCCCTTTGTGCTGCGTCACAATGATCTCTACTTTCTGTATGGAACGAACGCTGCCAGTGAAGGATTTAAAGCCTGGATGTCTACGGATCTGGTTCATTGGGATAGCCTGGGATGGGTCTACAGGAAAAGTGCAAGTGATTCGTTGCGATCCAGTTTCTGGGCACCGGAAGTGCATTATCATCCGCTCGATCATAAATTCTATTTGATTTATTCATCGAAAGAATCCCGGGGAGCGGATATGGACTTGTGTATTGCCTCCTCTGATCACCCCGGGGGACCATTTACAGATGTAGCCAGACCATGGGTTCCTATTGAGGGATGGCAGCGAATTGATGCTCACCTGTTCTTTGATGACAGTATCCCTTATCTGTTCTTTGATAAAGTTGGGGTGGTCGGAAAGCCCTGGGAGAAACCCTCAACCGGATACATGTATGGAAAAATTTATGTGGCAGAGCTTTCTCCTGATCTTTTACACATGGTCAATGAACCCATTCTTTGTCTTGAAGCTGAACAGCCCTGGGAACATCCTCAAAGTATGCACAGTCGCTGTAATGAAGGATCCTTTGTCTTCAAAAGAGATGACCGGTACTACATGACTTACTCAGCAAACCATTATGCTGATCCATCCTATGCCATAGGGTATGCTTCATCCAGTACTCCCGTGGGGCCATGGGTTAAACCTCTTGAAGAGCCCATATTAAAGTCCGACACTACCATGGGGTTTTCAGGCCCTGGGCATAGCTCTTTGGTTCCTTCTCCCGACAGTTCGGAGTGGTTTATTGTCTACCATGCACATACGGATTGGAAGAACCCCAGTGGAGACAGACAGGTATACATTGATCGCATCGACTTTTCGAAAGGTGAATTGAGTGTGGCTGGACCTACTCTCGAGCCACAAGAGGTTCCCAGGTAAGTCCTTTCCCACCTCCCTGCTAATATCACAAATTGGCAGGATTAACCTGATTCCTCACTTGGAATTCACCTGCCGGAATCCTATTTTACCAGTATGATAAACAGTAGCGAATTTCAAACGGCTATGTATCTCTTTGATGAGATGAATGGCCAGGATCCCAATCAGGAAGAATGGCAGGGAGATATGCATCCCAAGGAATTGTTGTATGCGCAAAGAATGTCTGACCGGTTGAAAAGATTTGAACCTGATGCTTCTGAGGCACTTCATCTTGCTGTTAGGGCTCAACATCTGTGCCGCTGGCAGATACCACGTGAAGAGTACCCGATGGATCGTAAAGGCTACCTGAAGTGGAGGAATGAGCTAAAATCATTTCATGCCAAAAAGGCCTCTGAGGTCTTAGAGAAGGTTGGTTACGATCAAGAAATAATAGATCGGGTGACATTTCTCATACAGAAAAAGGAGCTGAAGAAAGATCCCGAGTCTCAAGCTCTTGA
>JAUILF010000336.1 GCA_030433135.1 Bacteroidia bacterium
TTTATGATGTCGGCAAATTCTCCCAATTGTGTGCCACCATTGGTATCACACAACACTACATAGTCAGCTCCTCCCTCAATGGCTGCTTCCAGTGTAGCCATTGCGTAATCCGGATTTTCCCGGTAACCATCAAAGTAATGTTCCGCATCATAAACAACCTCCCTGCCAGCGCTCTTTAAGAATGCTACGGATTCTTTGATCATAACCAGGTTTTCCTCCAGCGTTGTCTTCAGTACATCGGTGACATGGAGAGTCCAGCTTTTTCCAAATATGGTTACCACGGGTGTGTTGGCATCAATGAGTTGCTTTAATTGGGGATCTTCCTCAACAGAGAGATTAGCTCTGCGGGTAGAACCAAATGCAGCCAGTTTGGCATGTTTGAAAGTCTCAGCTTCTGCCAACTTGAAGAACTCCATGTCTCTGGGATTTGAACCTGGCCATCCTCCTTCTATATAATCAAACCCAAATTCATCCATTCTCCTGGCTAACAGTACCTTGTCTGCTGCTGAAAAAGAAATTCCCTCACCCTGAGTGCCATCACGCAATGTGGTATCGTATATCAGGACCTGGGACTTGTTGGTGCTCATGTTAAGAATCCGTATCCAAAAAGATGTCCAAGTTATTGAATATTACCGAAAGGTTGCATCTGCTTGACAAATTAAGCCGGGTAATATCAATGGCCATCATAGAGCTCTCCTGCTGTTATGGCTATAGGAAGATCGTTTTCAGGTGGGGGTAGGGGGCAGGTGGCAAATTCAGTAAAGACACAGGGTGGGTTATAACTTTTGTTAAAATCTATCCAGGTTTTGCCGTCTGACCCAGCATGAGACACATAAATATAGCGTCCTCCACCATACGTCTCGGCACCCGTTGTCTGATCTGAAAATATCACGAAGTACTGGTCTTCGCCTCCTTCCAGTGCCGTCAATGTCATGGATTGGCCCTGGTACTCGAAGTGTAACCTACCGGCAGGGCGGTATTTGATCTGCATACCCACGACATTGGCAATTTCTATAGAATCTTCATCTGAAGATGGCTCGAGTTGAGCCTGAATTTTCCATACACTGTCGATGGGAAAATAAGGCACTGTATCGAAGCTAGCCATTGCAGGATGCTGTGAATCAATTAATCGTATGCCTGTTCTGCCTCCACGCGTAATGGGGTAGAACTGCAAGTTATCGTAATGGAGACTCTCATTTATCCCATCAATGGCTGATAAATATAATGGAGTGGTGATTCTTCTTCCTTGTAAATTAAGCACAACGTTACCTTCCGGTATCAAGGTGAGGCTGGTGTCCTCAAGTATGAAAGTTCCCATCAAAGGCGGGGTTCCCGGTGGGAAACGAAGATCAGTTTGCGAGGATGACCCAAACGTGTTTTTACCTTCGGATAGCCAAAAAAGTCCAACCAGGGAAAGCCAACTTCCGGGGGTTTTGAGTCTCTCCACCCGGTTTTGATGCCAATCTTTGATTTCTGAAATGTAGTTGTCCTGGCCCGTGCATTTCATCGCTGATAGATACCATACGATAACCACGAGCACCAGGGCCAGATACTTATTCTTCACCGACATACAGGATGGTATCAATGGTGAGGTTGTTTAAATCCAATCTCAGTGGCATATTTCCGATCACTTGTTCGCGAATCTTTTCATCATAGCCAATAGCCATAAACCAGTGTGATCCCAGGGGCACATCTGACATACAGACCCTGCCGTTTTCGTCAGAAGTCCACACATCATGAAATTGGCTTTCAGGTTCATATCCGGGGTACTCTGTGGCACCGTACTTTACATAAATAGTAATATTGGGTATGACCTCCTCATGGTGTTTTGTCTGAAAACATACATGGGTTCGGACATCATTGCCACCAATGGTACAACCAAGGATGTTTAGTGTCAACAATACCAGTAATAGGGTGCTTTTCCTGGACATCATACATGGTGAACATTGCTTCATGGTAAAAGTTGACGACAGCATTACCGGGAAATGTATAGAATAGTGTCATCTGCCATTTAAATTTACAAGATTTTAGCGCCACAATTCAAAAGAGAACAGATGAAAGCTATATGGTATGATGCATTTGGCAAGATGCCAATGGTGAGAGAGGTGGATCCTCCAAAAATTCACCCCGATGCTGTGCTGGTCAAAGTAGTGAGTACGGGATTGTGCCGAAGTGATTGGTATGGCTGGCTGGGACATGATCCGGACATAAAGTTACCACATGTACCCGGTCATGAGTTTGCTGGTGAAGTCGTGGAGGTGGGTAAAGAGGTTACGCAATGGACTCCAGGTCGTAGAATCACCAGTCCTTTTATCCAGGCTTGTGGATCATGTCGGTATTGTGTATCTCATAACCACCAGGTATGCGAACGGCAGGAGCAAGCTGGTTTTTCCTACTGGGGGTCATTTGCTGAATATGTGGAAGTACGATATGCTGATACCAACCTGGTGGCTATTCCGGACTGGATGTCATTCGATGAGGCTGCCGTATTGGGTTGCAGATTTGGCACGGCATACAGGGCTCTGGTTGATCAAGCTGGCATAATGGCCGGGCAATGGTTATGTGTATTTGGTTGTGGTGGGGTCGGTTTGGCGGCAATCATGATTGCCAAAGCCCTGGGCGGCAGGATCATAGCTGTTGAACCTTCAGAAAAGGCCAGGACTCTTGCTCTGAGTCTAGGTGCACGGGAAGTGTTTACTTCTGCAAACGATAGCCTGAAGACCTATCTGGAGGAGTTTCAAACCGGAGGAATTGATGTTACCCTGGATGCCGTCGGTAAACCAGAAGTCATTCACCATGCCATGAGGATACTTAAGAGAAGGGGCCAGCATATCCAGGTAGGTCTGCTTCCTCCAGACTACCATACAGTTGGGTTGCCATTGGCACAGATGATTTCATTCGAACAGGAAGTCAAAGGAAGTCATGGTATTCAGGCATTTCGCTATCCTTCCATGTTTGAATTGATCCAAAACCGCGAGATTTCCCTCGAAAGTCTGATCCAAAGCCGCGTGAGCCTGCATGAAGCAACTGAGTTGCTGGCCAATATGGACACTTCAGAAAGCTCGGGTATTACTATCATTAATCCCTGGAAATCTTAACCTGGACAAGCCAGAACCAAAAAGGGGAGTTGACTAGACCTTTGGTTCTTTGGGGCAATGCCAAAGAACGCCCCTAATGACGATTCTGTCAGCACCTTGCACGGCAGTGGCCCCTAACTAGGCACCAGCAGTAGCGTCATGAAAAGTATGGAAGGTTAAAACACCACAAGGGATGAGAGCCGTCAAGTCCCACTCGACCTGTTTCCTTCGGGTTAAATAATTTGCTTAATCCCGATCTGAAATACCCAGGAACGGTCGGCAATACCCGACACAGGGACAAATTGATTTTGCATCATGACCTGTGCTTCAATTTTGAAAAAGTCAAAGGTGTTGTAACCAATAAGTCCGGCCAGGCGATTCATACTAATCAAGGGATCTGAATCTTTAGGGTTTAAGACGGCAAAGATTTCGTCATAAAAACCAAAATACAGAGGACCTCTGGTAGGAATGACATAGCCAAGTTTGTACCGCAACCGGGATTGAAATTCTTTTCCATTTTCAGAGGTTTCCAGGATTTGCTGCTCCAGGGCTAAATCATGTTGCATAGTACCGGATTCAAAATCCTTATGGTAACTGACTACCTGGTGAAAACGAAGTTCCTGAGCCGGGTTAGTACTGCCATAGAACCAGAAAAATCCCATGCCAGCACCTATTTGCAGGTCATCCAATAACCTGTATTTAAAGGTACTGCGGACGTTCATCCGTTTTCTTTCAGTTCCGGTGTAGAAGATATTTCCCATATCGGTATCAATCGACATTCCTTCCTTGAACTCAAAGGAATTGGCATACTGAAGCCAGATGTGACTGGTAGATAGGGTTTGCTGGCGGTCTTCATAAAGTGATCCACCAACAAGAACCTGAGCATGGCTCATAGTTAGGCAGAGGACTGTCATGCACAGGGCATAGCACAGCCTTGCAGGGCTTGGGTTAACGGGCATTTTCAAAGCTTTAAGTGTAACTAATGGGTTTCTTTTAACACAACTCTCACATTAAGATATGAAATCTTCCTGTGAATTCAATGATTTAACGGAGCTGTCGCGGTTCGGATTGCCATCCAAAAAGCATGGATTCATAACGAATTCATCATATGATCAGGCGTCTTATATGTAAGTGTTATAGAGCTTTTTACTATCTGTAAGGGCCAGCTCAACCGGGCTATTCGGGAGTATGAAAAACATAGTGTTTTACAACATGTACATTGGCTATGAATTTGAAGCAATTATCCATTTCATATTGATAAAGTCATATGTATAACTGTATGTCTCTGTTTTGACATATGTTGTAGGTCCATAAGGGGATAGCTTTCTGATAGAAGGTGCTTAGGTTAAATTATGGTGCGATCCCGTCAAAGAGAATTTTTTCATATATTTTATTTACTAATATGAATTTTTCCACATAGTGTGTTTGAAATATTGATTGAGAGGCTTGTCATCGAGTCAGGACAGGCACTTGAAAACTTCTCTGTAAAACTCGGGATGAGACTCCCAGGTTTGTGCTGAAACGATGTTGCCATCTCTGATAGCTTCGTCCTTGCAATAAGTACCTCCGGTTGCTTCAACTTCAAACCGTACATGCTCATAGCAGGTCAGTTTTCGACCTTTGGACAGACCTGCTGCAATGAGGATTTGAATACCATGGCAAATGGAGAAAACCCATTTGCCGGCTGTATCAAATTCCTGTACTAACTTGATCAGGGTCTCATCATGCCTTAGATATTCCGGAGCCCTGCCACCCAGCAGTAAGATGGCATCGTAATGAGATGCACTTGCTTCATCAAAGGTGAGATCCGAAGTTACTTTGTACCCGGGTGATTCTTTGTAGGTATCCCAGCCTGGTTCGAAATCGTGAATCACCAGGTGCAATCTTCGCTTACTGGGAGCTGCAATTTGAGCCGTAAAGCCAGCTTCTTTAAAACGATGTATAGCATAAAGCGTTTCGTAACTTTCACCGGCATCTCCAGTAATGACTAATATCTTCTTACTCATAGTATTTCTTGTTTTCTCTTCTATGCAATTCCTCTGCAATAGTCGGTTACTGCTGTCACAGCCTCATCCAACTCATTGACGGTGTTATAGTAATGTGGTGAAAACCGCAATGCCCACTCAACTCCCTTTTCATCAAAATCGATTAATGCGCTTGATCTGGTGCTGACAGAACAGTTGATGTGGCAGGAATGCAGATACTTCTTAAGATGGCCCGGGTCCGTGTTGGGTATGTGTAGGGTAACAATGGCGCCTTTATGGGTACCTCGATCCAGCACGGACACCGGAATATCTGCGGTGGCCCACCTCTCTCTCATCAAAGCTCCCAAATGAATCACTCTCCTTTCTATCCTATTCATTCCAATGTTAATGGCATATTTTAGGGCAGCCCTGGCTCCCATCATCAATGCATAATTGACTTCGTACATCTCGTATCGCCTGGCAGAATCCTGTAGCTTAAATTCATATTTCCCGGTCCATGTAGCACCTGTCATATCGAGCATCATGGGTGGGTTTTGTTTTGACAAGATGTGATCACTTGCATACAGGAAACCACAGCCTCTTGGCCCTCTGAGAAACTTGCGGAAACTCCCACTGTAAAAATCGCAATCAATGTTTGCAATATCCACTTCTATCTGTCCTGCTGCCTGACATCCGTCCACCATATAGACAACGTTTTCAAATTCTCTACAGATCTTACCGATCTCAGCAACAGGCTGGATCAATCCGGAGTTGGTAGGTATATGAGTGACTGCCAGGATTTTGGGTGTATACTTAGTAATGGATTTCTTAACTGAATCCAGATCGACTTCACCGGTGCTGGTGTTAGGAAGTATCTGAACTTTTACTCCCAGTCTTTTTCGAAGGACCATAAAGGCCAAAAAATTGGATGCATAATCATTACTCGTAGTAAGAATAACATCTCCTTTCTTCAGTGGGACAGAGCTTAGTGCCCTGGCATAGGAATCGGTGGCATTGGAGGTAAAGGCAAAGTTCCTCCTTTTGGTATGAAACAAAGTAGCTAATGACTGATAGAAGTCTTCGATATCCTTAGCTGATGCTTCTGCAGCTTCGTATCCACCAGTCATCATCTCAAAATCAAGATATTGACGGATCGCTTCCCGGACCTTCGTGGTTGTCAGGGATGCACCGGCATTATTGAGATGAATGTTTTCTGCTGTACCGGGAGTATCGTGTCGCCACGAATCTATGGTGGTAGCATCAATCTGTATGTATTTCATTTGGAATTGGCTCATCTTGTCTGTTTATCTAGTTCAGATCAAGCGACTTAAGTCATTGGTTCCTATTGTCCGGGGAACAGTAAACCCTTCGCCATATTCGACGCCTATCTGGCGCCCAAAGCTTTTATCCCTGGCTCTTATGTATTCCAGAAAATCCCGACCCGAAATAGGGGAAGATGCTTCATTTGATTCAGGATTGAAAAACTGGGATCCAAACGCCTTGATGGCTTCCATCTTTTTATCAATAAAGGGTGATATATCAACCACCAGGTCGGCCTGAATAGCTTTATCCTGGATATAATTATATATGGCAGATGGTCGCCACCGATCCTGATTTTTTCCATCAAATCCAGTGCTTTGCACCTTGAGCAGACCAGCCAGAAAACAAGCATCGTAAATCAATTTGGCTGCTCTGCCATGATCCGGGTGCCGGTCCTCGATGGCGTTTGCCAGCACGATTTCAGGTTGGTAATGTCGGACAGCTCTGATAATACTGAGTTTGTTTTCTTTTGTTAGTTCAAAGAACCCGTCTTCGATATGCAGGCACCTACGATCTTCGATACCGAGGATCTTGCCTGCCATTGTGGCCTCTTCCAACCTAAGTTCTGCATTTCCCCTGGTGCCAAGTTCCCCGGCTGTAAGATCCAGAATAGCGACTTTTTTCCCTTGGGAAATTTCCCTGAGAACGGTCCCGGAGCACGATAATTCTACATCATCCG
>JAUILF010000337.1 GCA_030433135.1 Bacteroidia bacterium
CCTCAGCCAACCTGACAACTTCAATTTCAGCTTCTATCTCAACCGAATAGGTCAAATCGAGTAGAATAGTACCATCGCTCTTTTTATAGAGAAAGAATTCTTCCAAGTGAATATCAAAATACTCCGACCAATCCAGGTGACCAACAATGTTTTCCATGAATCCAAGCTCCACACTTCGAAGAATTTCCTCTTCAAGGTCAGAATCAATAGCTTCCCAGAACAGTGCTCTTAGCTTATGGATATCCATAGCAGACTCTATCCAACCTTCATTTATAAAGTCCACTGTGGAAGCGTGTTGTTTTGCAAAATCCAAGAGGCTATGGTAGTACAAGAATTCGACACCTTGAGATTCTGCTTCTTGGACTAATTCATCATCTAGTTGATTTCTTGATCTTTCCTTGTCACCAAAGTCTCTAAGGTTATTAGAAATGAATATCATTTGTTTTTTTGCATTGTCCCTCGCATAATCCAACATTGTAAGCCAAAGAATGCCGTCTCTGAACTGTTGACCTTTACTATCCAAAGGTTTACTTCTATTTATCGCTCTTTTTACAATCTCTGGCAAATACTCATTTCTGTATGGAATGATCTGATCTTCCATAACATTGAGCTTGGCTTTCAGGCTCTTGACGTACTCATCTGCTTCGATTTGATAATTGATATCGGGAAGTGGTTCCAAAGAAAAAGTCTTGGGCATTGAGTTCAACTTATAGTGCAGTGACTTAAGGCTTTCAAAGCTGTCTTTGATTGCCCTCTGATATAAACTGTGGATTTCCTCAATGACGATTGATGGCATTATCAGTTTTGAGTTGGTGCTATTTAGATAGTCTAGAAGTATCTCAAAGTTCTTGTCAACCAACTTTAGATCACTTCGGATTATATTTGAATCAAGAACGATATCCAAAATTGAAAGGTGTATTTGTTTTCAAAGATATTGCATGTTGCAAATTAAGGCATATGTATTAATGAATCATTTCTAATGATGCCTCGGGTAAGAATCAAATTTGAAGATCTACTTAGTTATCTCTATGGACGATCGACAACCCACACGACAACTACAAAACAAGAAACCCTCACTATTATTTGAATAGCAAGGGTTTATGTGAATTCTATTGCGGTGAGGGCGGGATTCGAACCCGCGGTACCCCGTTAAGAGTACGCCGGTTTAGCAAACCGGTGGTTTCAGCCACTCACCCACCTCACCTGGTTTAGTGACTTTTTCAAAAGAGTGCCCAAAGATAAGATAGTGTCAGAATATTCAAAAATTGATTATCAAGATGATGACATATGACTTCTCCGCTTTTTGGTGGATATCACCAGGAGACTGTTGATAAACTCAGGTTGATGCTGCAGCCGTAAATCGTTGCGCCTGACAAGACGAGACGAGGAAAGATACCGGGGCTTGTATCTGACTGAGGATCAACGAAGTCAGGCGCAGGGAGAACGGCTGGCATTCTTAATGAGCATTATAATTTTTGAATTGTCAGCACGAGATGGGTTTTTCAACGGTCTCCTAGGGGAGGGATCCGATCTGAAAAATGACATTCCATTGACAATGCAACTGTACATGTAGTGATTTAATTGAATATCACAAACGGCTGATAATCAATAACAGATCAAATAAGTGTAGAAATGCACCGATTTCATCCCTGTATTGGTTGAATTGGTCCTACTTTTTGTTAAATAGGTGTAAAAACGACCCGCAGATCTGTATATTTGGGACTATTAAACAACAAATTCCCTAAATCGCCAGAATGACTATGGCCCCGTTATTGCATTCTGGTACAACATGATTCTTCATAAAATGAAAGTTATATGAAGCAACCTTACCCAAAGAACACCAAAAACTGTTTTCTGACCCTGCTGGCCTTTGTGTCGGTTTCATTTCTGTATGGTCAGGAATATCGAACTATCGACGGTACCGGAAACAACCTGGCAAACCCTACATGGGGTGCTGTCGAAGAAGATCAATTGCGGATGATGCCTTCTGAATTTGCAGATGGTATAGGAGAACCCGCTGGCGACGATCGACCCAACCCACGCACGATCAGCAATGTGATTTTTTCCCAACCTGATGCTTTACCGGACCCCATGGGTCTTAGTGACTATGCCTGGGTCTTCGGGCAGTTGATTGACCACGATATTACCCTGGTTCCTAATAATGCTGATGAACGCATGGATATCTCGGTTCCTCTGGGAGATCCCGTCTTCGACCCGCTGGGTACCGGCTTCCTTTCGCTCAAAATGTCCCGGTCCAAATACAATCCCAATACCGGACACTTATTGAATCACCCACGTGAATATCCGAATGAGATCACTGCTTTCATAGATGGCTCAATGGTCTACGGATCGGACGAATACCGGGCATCATGGCTTCGGAGCTTCCGGGATGGGAAGCTGAGAACGTCTACAGGTGACTTGTTGCCATACAATACAGTGAGTGGTGAACTCGGTTCTATCCAGGATCTGCTCGCCCCACCTATGGACAATGAAAATCCCTATAATTCGAAGTTGTTTGTAGCGGGTGATGTTCGCGCCAATGAAAATCCTCTGTTGACAACGCTCCATACGCTGTTCGTAAGAGAACATAACAGGTTGTGTGACGAACTCAAAGCGGACAATCCTGACTGGGATGATGAAATGCTCTATCAAAGAGCAAGAAAAATATTGGGTGGAATTATCCAGGCCATTACCTATGAGGAATGGCTGCCAACCATGGGTTTGAGAATTCCACCGTATACTGGATATGACAGTAGCGTTAATCCTGGGATCATGAATGTGTTTTCAGTAGCTGCTTTCCGTTTTGGCCACACTTTGCTCAATGGTACTATCCTGCGTATGGATAATGACGGAAGTACTATGCCTGTTGGGAACTTGAGTCTGAGAAATGCCTTTTTTAATCCGGCCGCCATCCAGGAGATGGGAGATATTTATTCCTACCTCGTCGGTATGGGTGTTCAGGTACAGCAAAGTTTTGATGCCAAGGTTATTGATGATATTCGAAACTTCCTCTTTGGCCCTCCGGGACAAGGTGGACTGGACCTGGCTGCCATTAACATCAACCGGGGAAGGGACCGTGGTCTGCCTGATTACAACAGCATTCGCAAAGCCATCGGCAAAGCACCGATTAGTGATTTTAGCGAATTGTGCCGCGATGAAGATCTGAATGAAAGACTACGTGACCTCTACGAAAACAATGTGGATAATATTGATGCCTGGGTAGGACTACTGGCTGAAGATCGGATCAGGGACGATGCTCTGTTTGGTGAATCGGTCATGGCCATATTGGAAGACCAGTTTCGTAAACTAAGGGATGGAGATCGTTTTTACTACGAGAATGACCCCGACCTCACAATAGAAGAAAAGGAAGAGATCAAAAACACCACTTTGGCTGATGTCATTATGCGCAACTCAAGTGTGGATTATATGCAGGGGAACGTATTTGTTGCTGAAGAGAGAGTGGTTACTTCCTATGCCGCCAACGATCTGCCTGTCTTGGGTATGAGCGTATATCCTAATCCTGTAACATCGAATTTTTATCTGCAACTCGACCTCGAAGAAGATGGTTTGGCTCAGGTGCAGATTACCAATATGATGGGCCAGGTTATGACTAATCGTGCTGTGCAGGTGAGGAATGGAGAAAATATCATCCCCATGTCTGTCAATGCTGATTTGGCGGGCGGAATCTACCAGGTAGGTGTTTCTCTCAATGGGAAATACGGTGTCAAGAAGCTGGTGGTCAGTCACTAACTTTTTTGACAGCCAGGGATTTTGGGTATCGTATATCATTGAATATCTGATCGATTTATACCGGGTCAAGTGCCTGCCTTGGGGTGAGATATCTTTTATCTTTCCTTCATGCAGAAAATCGGATACCAAACCGGAGGCATACTCCTGGCTCTGACCGGAGCTTTGCTTTTCTCTACAAAGGCTGTTTTTGTGAAGTTGGCTTATGCCTACGAGGTGGATTCTGTATCGCTGTTGTTGATCCGGATGATGCTGGCATTGCCATTCTATCTGTTCATGATATTCAGGTATCGCAAAAATGTAGTGAAAACCTGGCACGAAGTCCCGCGTAAATACTGGGTGGGCTTGTTTGTCGCGGCATCCCTGGGATATTACCTGTCCAGTTATTTGGATTTTGTGGGATTACAGTATATCGATGCCAGTGTAGAACGATTGATCCTGTTTATCTACCCCACTTTTATCGCCATAATGTCGGTAGTGTTCTTTCGTCATCGGATTACAGGCAACCAGCTGCTGGCCCTGGCACTATCCTATATCGGACTGCTCTTCGTGTTTGGTCAGAACCTCCAATCTGTTTCATTTACCAGCGATTTTTGGATAGGGTCTACTTATATTTTGATCTGTGCTCTGACCTTTGCGCTCTTCCTGGTGATGAGTCAATGGCTCATTCCCAGGTTTGGAGTGAGAGAATTTACCAGCCTGTCTATGGCCATCGCCTGCCTGATGGTGGTAGCACATTATTTGCTGTCGGATACGGTGAATGTCCTCGCTAATCTACCTCTTCCGGTATATCTCTATGGTCTGGCTATGGCTAGCATAGCCACTGTCATCCCCTCGTATATTGTAAACCATGCCATCGCCAGGATTGGAGCAACCAAAGCTGCTATCATGGCCAGTGTGGGTCCGATATCTACCATATCACTGGCTTACTGGTTATTAAACGAACGATTACAGCTGGTACAACTGGCTGGAGCCATACTTATTATCATCGGTGTGACCGTGGTAAGTGTTGAGATGAAGAGAAAGAAGCTGAAGCCCTCCGGGAGTTGACGTCTTGGTAAATCGAAAATGCTTAATTAATGGGGTAATATAAGAAGTTGATAATTTTCTAAGAATCACTTTGCTGCTTGCGTTGTCAAACGAGGCTCCAACTGACGATCTATGATTTCCACAATTTGCAAAACCATCTGATAACATGGCTATTAGCCGTATTTAATGGGTACAATTCCAGCTTTTCAAAATTTGATAGACATTCCTTATTTCCATCAATGTGCATGACTACTACTGACTATTCCATCACAACGTTAGAAGTAAACCTTTAAGAATGAAACAGAAGATGAGACATTGGAGGTACAAGATTTATAGGTACAAAGTGAAAGTGGAAGGACGTCAACTCCTCGTGGCCATGGAGGAGGGTACTGAGATACCCATCTCGCGTTGGTAAATGAAAGTCATTCTCACCATGCCTGACTGCGTTATTCCTTCCTTAGATACATCCCGGTATCTTTCCTCGTCATGCCTTGTCAGGCATGGCGATTTATGACTCTAGCATCAATCTGTGCATCTCAGTACCCTCCTGAAGATCGCTTGTAACTGGTGAGCAGATGTAAAGGAGTGAATTTGTGATTCATTAGGAAACTAATTTCTACAGAAAACGTAGCCTTATCCATTTGGAAATTAGGGCATCCAAATTATTGGATTTCAATGTGTTACTATTAAAGGTGTAGGACATATTGACAGATACAATCCAAATGGATCCAGCGGTTATACAAGCGATCCACCCAGGCCGTACCCGGGACTCGGAAAGCTAAATAACCCAGATGAGTTAGGGGCCTTTCCGCCACCTGGAGGAGTTGACTAGATTTTTGGCTCTTTGGGTGCTGACAAACGAAGGTTTCGTCAGTACAAAGAGCGCCCCTACTGACGATGCTGTCGGCACCCTGCACGGCAGTGGTCCTGACAGCAAGAAGACAACGGACGATTGAGCAGAAATCGCACTGCCAGGGTTTTCAACCCCATATCTTTTCAATGCATATGAACCTGCGAGAGAAGAAACGAACTAATCATTTTATGTCAAAAAATGACAGAACTTGATCATTAATGTATTAATAACTTATCGCATGGTACGACAATTAACCTTCAGGATTTATTACTTTTCAACCGGGATTATGTATTGGGATTTCGTCATGAGAGCCAAATAGGCAATAAAGACGGGGACTCCAAGGACTTTTTGACTCGGAAACATGGTGATCATCATGGTGAGAATCAAAAAGTGCTTATGTGCCCGTATTTGCAGCATATTTGGTTCGTAATAGAAAATCTAATGCATATTCCCGGTTCAAACCAAAATAATAATGAAGATGAAGGTTATCCACATACTGACTATGCTCTTTGCTATGAGCACCAGTCTGTCTGCACAAAAAACTGACCGACTGATAACTTTCCCCGATATCCCGGGATACCAGACCCTCAAATGCGATTTTCATATCCACACGGTATTCTCCGATGGATCTGTCTGGCCCAATATCCGTATTGATGAGGCTGTAAGAGATGGATTGGATGCCATTTCACTGACTGAGCACCTTGAGTATCAACCCCATGGTGATGACCTGCCACATCCTGATCGCAATCGATCCTATTACATTGCCCAGGAAAACGCCAAAGCCCATGATCTGCTGGTGATTCACGGGGTTGAGATTACACGTGATCTGCCACCGGGGCATGCCAACGCCATTTTCATTGAAGATGCTAATAAGCTGCTGATTGATGATCCGGTAGAGGCTTACCGCGAAGCAGGCCGACAGGGAGCTTTTGTGTTTTGGAATCACCCCAACTGGATTTCCCAGCAACGCAATGGAGTTGCGACCCTGACGGATATGCACCGTATGTTAATTGAGGAGGACCTGCTGCATGGCATAGAAGTCGTAAATGATATTACCTATTCTGATGAGGCCCTGCAAATAGCCATTGACGAAGATTTGACTGTGATGGGCACGTCGGACATACATGGGCTGGTGGACTGGCAATTTGAGATTTCCCAGGGTGGACATCGTCCTATTAGCCTCGTTTTTGCCGAAGAAAAGTCCGAAGAATCAATCAGGGAAGCGATGTTTGATCATCGTACAGTGGCCTGGTTTAATAACAGGCTTATCGGAAGTGAGGAGTTTTTGGTACCCTTGATAAAGGCGAGTATTCACGTTGAAAAAGCTACCTACCAGGGGCCTTCATCGGTAGTAACTGTGTTACTTAGCAA
>JAUILF010000009.1 GCA_030433135.1 Bacteroidia bacterium
TGTCGTTTCCCACTCTACCATGAGATCCAGTCCCAAGGTAGTTGTAGCTTCCAGGGTGAGAATTTCATTACAGCCCAGAGTCAGGTCTGCTCCAAGATCAATATCCAGTACCTCACTCTGTCCACTAACGACAAGGGTATCTGAGCTTTTGCATTGAGTCAATACATTGACTGCCGTAGCTACATAGACCCCTGGTGCATCGAGGCTAATTCCCGCACCTATGGAATCGCCAACTATATGGCCACCAATAGTAGTCCATAAAATATTGGCATTAATTCCGTTTAATATGTTTGCGACGACATCGATCTGGGCACCGCAATCGAGAGAGAGATCAACACCTACATCGATCAAAGGAATATCTATATCCGCTTCTACGGTTACTTCTTTGCTGGACTCACATCCCAGAAGGTTCGTGGCAACTGCCACATAAGTGCCGGGAGCATCAACCGTTACCGTCTTCCCCAAAGCACTACCAATAATATGTCCATCCGAGGTTTGCCATTCTACCGTAGTCCCCGTCGCTACTCCAGCATCTATATCTATCTCCGCAAGGCAACCCAGGTTTACATTGGCATCCAGATCTATCGTGGGCAGCTCCACCTCCGCCTCCACTTGCACCTCTTTGCTGGATTCACATCCCAGCAGGTTCGTGGCAACTGCCACATAAGTGCCGGGAGCATCAATCGTTACCGTTTTCCCTAAAGCGCTACCAATAATATGTCCATCCGAGGTTTGCCATTCTACCGTAGTCCCGGTCGCTACTCCAGCATCTATATCTATCTCCGCCAGGCAACCCAGGTTTACATTGGCATCCAGATTTATCGTGGGCAGCTCCACTTCCGCCTCCACTTGCACCTCTTTACTGGATTCACATCCCAGAAGATTTGTGGCAACTGCCACATAAGTACCAGGAGCATCAACCGTTACCGTCTTCCCCAGTACACTACCTAGTATATGTCCATCCGAGGTTTGCCATTCTACCGTAGTCCCGGTCGCTACTCCGGCATTAATATCTATCTCCGCCAGGCAACCCAGGTTTACATTGGCATCCAGATCTATCGTGGGCAATTGCACATCCGCATTAACAACAATTTCATCTTGTGATGAGCAACCATTGGCATCAGTTACTTCGGCTGTGTAAGTTCCTGGCTGGTCTACTGTTACAGTGGCACCGACCGTGTTTAAGATATTACCATCTGCCGTGATCCAATTAACATTATTCCCTCCTGCACCTCCATTGATATCGGCACTTATGTCGAGAACATCGAGACAACCCAAGCTCACCTCAGCATCCAGAGAAAGAACCGGATCTACTATCTCCAAAATTTCAATTTCTTTCTCGGCAACGCAACCGTTGTCATCTTCCACCTGGATCAAATGCACTCCCACATCAGCCTCCAGGAGACCATTTAGACCTAACCCAACCGATAAGCCATCCAACAACGATGAGTAGCTTCCAGAACCTCCAGAAATACTCACCTCAACAGCCGGATCCTGATTGTTACAATGCAAGTGATTCACGGTAGTATTGATCGTGATTGGTGCAGGCTCTCCAATGTTGAACTCCAGAGTGTCATACTCAATGGAACCCACCAAAGGAGCCATTTCTACGTAAACTACATGCTGTCCGGGAGCCAGATCGTCAAAATGCATGAGACCGGCAACCAGGCCTCCAACAGGATCATCTTCATCCATACTCACACTGAAAGTGCCAAGCCCCACCAACAGCAGACTTGCGGTTCCATCCGTCATCCCGGGACAACTCACATCTGTCTTGCTATCAATAGAAATCAGAACCTGGTTTTCTCCCAGTGCCAGCAAGTCCGGAACTTGAAATAATAAAATTAATGAGACACAGGTACATACAAAGCTCCTTTGAAAACTGTTAAAGCATTTCATCACAATAAATTTGGTATTTTGAAGAATACATCCCTGGTCCGGAGGGCACATCGGCCCCTGGATATTTCTTACAGTTAATAGGTATTACCCCGGCATCAGTACCGGTCAATTAAATACCCTCAAATAACTTGAAAACAGGAATGTTTTATGTAGAATGTAACAAACTAACTAATCCATAGAATTCATGATTAGATTATGAAAATAAAATAATAGTTTGTCAGGATAACAATGGGTAGGAATAAACGTGGCTTTTTGTGTATTTACAATTAAAATAGGTAAATAAATTCAAAATCGCAAATCCAAATCTTATACTATAACACATTTATTTCAACCGCTCCAAAAACACCAACATATAATATGTGCAATAGAGTAGTATTAGGAACAATCATAACCGAATAAAAACTATTTCAAATATTATTCCGTAAATATAAGTTTTAAAGAATTTATATACTTCTTATCATCATATTACACCATATATATTCTGTGAATATATGATCATATATAAAGATAAATTTCAACCATTCTTTAAAAATTGATGACCAGAGCACTTAGCATTTCAAGCATATCCCACTGTAAAATACTTTTCAAACAAATAATTACATTGCACCTGTAGATTCCCCTATATTTTAGGCTCTGGGCCATAAATAGTGGGTCTGGTTGGTATATGACATCTTTATCTGGATCTTTTTCACTTAAGTTTCGACACTTAATGAACGACCCATTCTGAGAAGAAATGGTACTCTATTACCACTTGTAACCGTTTGTTGCAAAGTATACTCTCGATACTGGATCTCATCTTGAAAGAGTGGCTACTTAAACCCTGGCGATAGTTTTTCAAATGTCACTACTTAGTTCTTTTGGGTTTAGGTCCACTGAGTTGGAATAGTCAGTAGTAATCATTCACGATCATTCACATTAATGGAAAAATGAATGTCTATATTCAAATTTAGAAAAGCTGGTATTGTTCTTACCCAGTAAATACGGCTAATATCCATATTATCTATCCTACTGTTTGCTGGCTTTAGAATTATCAGCCACCAACTGCACCTCCAGAAGCCTGTCCTGCTCGCGACTGGGAGCAATCATAAATTCATTTCGAATCATCACCCTGCCTTTACGAAACAATGCCCAATAATGGCCCGGTAGCAACTCACCAAAATCGATGGAATGGGTCAAAACAATTCCATCCCTGATCGCCAAGGGTACATGTTGCAGAATGTTTCCGGCGTCATCCATGATCATGAGATCGGCAAACCCTCCGGCGGGGACACCGGATAGCTGGACCGTAAGTTTGCCTTCCAGAGCATTAGGCAGGATCTGCATAGTGGCTTTCTCCTGGCGATGTAACTTTTGTACGGTTTCTGCTTGCCGGCTTTTTGAACACATTTCAAAAATCAACTCAGCACTCAAACCACTTTCCCGGCTGGCAATGTCGACTGTCTTTTTTCCATCCGATTGAAGAAAGAAAGTCAACATCCCCTCCTTCAGATTTCTCCTGGCAAAGTCGGTGATATCAAAAATCAGGTAATCCTGGTTTTCAAGCACTTCTGCGGCAAGCACTTCCCCATTCTGAGCAAAATTGCGCCATGTTAACTCGTCTTCACTTATTCGAAGACTAGTGCCTAAAAGGGTAACACGGCAGGACTTTTTCTTTGACACGGTATAAACCTTCAGGAAACACTGATTCACATATTCCGCATCAATGTGATGAACCTCATACCCCAGTACTGGTATCATGCATTTGCGATCAGGCTGACCACGGAGTTCCAGGCTATTAGCATGACCCAGTGAAAGAGTGTCGTTCTCCCTTGACACCGTAACATCACTATAGGGACTTTCAACAAATACGAGTTTATCGCATTCAGATTTCTGGGAATGTTGCTCTTCTTGTGCGATACCACTATCATGTATGAGCATACACAGCAGTAATGACAAAAGCACAATGCCGACTTGTTTCATCACGAGTCTCATTTCTAGCATTTTTTTAACGAGTTTGGTCGCAAGTCATCTTTACAACTTGACTTAACAAATATGCCTTGAGCGTTCGTATGAGGGTGAGATCATAAGAAATCCATATGCAATATAACGGTTTAGTACCCATCAAACCTAATTTTTTATCCACATATTGAAATACAACAAGCTGATTTTCAGATAGATTATGTGTTTTTTGTATTATCGTACAAGGCATTAAACATGCTAACTCGTCTTGCTAACCAATATGATCAATGAGAGCAATAGTATATCGACACGGCAGGTCTGAGCCATCCCTGGAAGAAATCAGAGATCCCGTAGTCCGGGAAGGTGAAGTAGTTGTATTGCTTCAAGCTGCAGCCCTAAATCATCGAGATGTATGGATCATGCAGGGTAAATACCCGGGCATCCAGGAAGGTATTATCATGGGATCGGATGGCGCCGGGCTCTACAATGGATCAAGCCTTCTGATCAACCCTAATCAAAATTGGGGAACCGATTCAAATCATCAGAGTTCGGGCTATCAAATTCTCGGGATGCCTGCAAATGGAACCTTTGCAGAAAGGATTGTACTGCCAGAGGATCGATTGGTTCCCACACCTGGTCACCTATCCGCTGAAGAGGCGGCCGCACTACCACTGGGTGGACTCACAGCCTACCGGGTCCTGTTTAGGAGATGTGAGCTCACCTCAACAGATAAGGTTTGTATTTCAGGTATCGGAGGTGGTGTAGCCCTTCTGGCATTTCAGTTTGCCCTCGCTCTGGGTGCTGAAGTCTGGGTCACATCCAGTGATCCGCAAAAAATAGCTGAAGCCAAAAAAATGGGGGCTGCAGGAGGGTTTCGATACACGGAACAAGACTGGTCAAAATCCATGAAAAAAGCCAGCGGTGGTTTCGATGTAATTGTAGATAGTGCCGGTGGAAAAGGATTTTCGAACCTGGTCTCCATGTGCAAACCCGGTGCTCGCATCGGTATCTATGGAGGCACCAGGGGCACCATCCAGAATCTTAGTCCACAACAGATTTTTTGGAAACAAATCAGCATTCTTGGCAGTACCATGGGAAGTGATTCGGACTTTGATGAAATGGTGGACTTTGTCGATTCGCACAAGATCCATCCAAAAATAGATTCTATATATACCCTGGAGGAAGTGGCCGATGCCTTCTCCAGAATGGAAAAGGGCGAACAGTTCGGTAAAATTGTACTCAAAATTGGAGCGGAAAGCTAGTGCTTTGACACCAAAAATCACTATAGTTTCATTTAAGAATATTTTTAGTTACATAACAAACCCCTGGCGATCTCATTCCCATAGTACCTAACGAACTAAAACAAGGGACAATATTAGGGGCATCCGGTTCGGACACCACTATTAGAAATTGTAACTTAAGCTTACATCAGCAGCTGGCCCATGCGGATCTATCTATTACTATTGCTGTTTTTTGTTACATGTATGTGTAGCCAACGATCTACACTTATCATGAGCGAGGAAGATCTTACAGTTCTCTTTATTTATGAGATTGAGCCACTCCTGGATGCCAAATGTCTCTCCTGCCACGGCAGAGACCCTGATGAGATTGAAGGTGATTACGATCTTTCGACTCGAAAAGGACTGCTCAGAGGCGGGCAATCAGGCCGGACGGCCGTTCAACCTGGTGCTCCGGAGGACAGTCCTCTGGTCCATGCCATCAAACGATTGGACCCCGATCTTTCGATGCCTCCAAAGGACTCCGAGAAGTTAACCAAAGAAGAAATCGAAGCTTTTGAAGCCTGGATAAGTGGTGGTGCACCATGGCCTACTGAAGAACAACGCAGGGCCATAGGCAACAATCCCAGGTGGAAGGGCAGGAATAAAGTGGTCGTTTCGACAACTGGTGCCATCACAGACAGCTGGGCCAATCGGACCTATCGTCTGGAAGAGCTTTGGGCATACAGACCTGTATCCAAGCCTGACATACCTGAAGACAAACACCCCATAGACTACCTGATTGAAAAAAAACTGGATGAAACCGGACTGACTGGTGCAGCTATCGCCGATCGGAAAACCCTCATCCGACGGCTGTTTCTTAACCTCACCGGACTTCCACCTGCGCCGGAACAGGTTCAACACTTTTCAGAGATCGACAGCAACTTCATGATTGAGGAGCTGGTGGATCATTTGCTGGATAGCCATCACTACGGAGAACAAATGGCCCGAATGTGGCTGGATGTGGTCAGATATGCCGATAGTGATGGATTTTCCAATGATTATGTACGTCCAAATGCCTGGAGATATCGAGACTATGTGATCCGGTCCTTCAATGCGGACAAACCTTATGACCAATTTGTACAGGAACAAATTGCCGGTGACGAAATTAACCCGGATGATCCGGAAATGCTCATCGCCACCGGATTTCTGCGCATGGGCCCCTGGGAGCACACCAGTATGAGTGTTGCCAAAGAGACCCGCCAGCTTTTCCTGGACGACGTTGTCAACAGTGTAGGGGAAACCTTCCTATCTACTCCCCTCATGTGTGCCAAATGTCACGATCACAAGTTTGATCCAATCCCTTCGATGGATTACTACAGTATTCAGGCTGTATTTGCTACCACACAATTTGCCGATCGTCCGGCGTCTTTTTTACCGGAAGAGAACCTTACCCTGATACCCGAAGAAAAGGCGCGAATAGAAGAATGGATTTCAAATACACGAAAAGAAAGAGATCAAATTCGCAACAAGGAGGAGGCCGGTGCCAGACAATGGTTTGAAAGAGAGGGAAGACCCTATTTGTCAAAGAGAGAACGACGGTCTCTGCCTGACCACCTTCAACCTCCCCGCTATTACGGACTAACCTTTGCCGATCTGGGCTACCGAAAGGTATTAAACAAGCGATTGCAGGTATTGCAACTACTTAGTCAACGATTTGAACCGCTGGCTTATAGCGTTTATAATGGACCTGACCGAACCCTCATGAGTGGCAGGGCATTCCGGGTCGGCACCGAACCCTTTGATTCTGTTCCGAGGACTTTTTTGCTCAATGCCGGCTCCGTTTTTTCTCCCGGTCCAGAAGTTCAACCAGGAGTATTGCAAGCCGTGGCTTCAGTCGGGATCATGGAGGAGGAGAAGAGCATTTATGACATTCCGGATAAAGTACCTGCCGGTCGCCTGGGCAGAAGACAGGCATTTGCTCAATGGCTGGTACATCCCCGCCATCCAATCACTGCTCGATCGATAGTAAATCGAATCTGGCAACTGCACTTTGGTTCCGGACTGGCTGAAGATCCCAATAATTTTGGAGTTTCAGCAAAATCTCCCAGCCATCCCGAACTTCTCGACCTCCTGTCTGGATATCTGGTGGAAAATGATTGGTCAATCAAAAAACTGCACCGTCTGATCCTGACTTCCAGAACATTTCAGCGAGCCAGTCGTCCTTCTTCAGCTGTGGATATTGCAAACCTGGATCCTGATAACCACCTCTATTCCTATTTCAGTCCTCGAAGAATGGAAGCGGAAGAGATTCGTGACGCCATTTTGCTGATTTCTGGAGAGCTCAATCCGGAAATGGGTGGTATACCAATCAGACCCGAAATCAATGAGGAGGTCGCTCTTCAACCCAGACATATCATGGGTTCGATTTCTCAGGCATATCAGCCTTCCAGAACACCAGAAGAACGAAATCGAAGAACCATCTATACAGAGCGGATAAGGAGCCTGCCCAATCCCTACCTATCGGTACTCAATCGTCCGGGCACAGAACTCTCCTGCGGTAGAAGAAGCCTGTCAACCATCGCTCCTCAGGCACTGGCTATGATGAATAGCCATCAAATGAGAAATCGCTCTTTGGCTCTTGCTCAAATGCTTTGCCAAAAACATGATGACTATTCGGACAGAATCACCAATGCCATAGGGAGAGTTTGGCTAAGAGAACCCGAACCTGACGAACTGACCTGGTGTAGCCATTACCTGTCGGACATGCTGTTATATCATGAGCAAAATGACTTTCCTGCACGCGATCGGCCCACCAGCGTTACTCGAAAGATGTTTGAAGAAATGACAGGAGAGCCCTTTGAATACAAGGAAGAACTGGATATCTATATAAACTATGTACCTGACCTGGAATACGACCAGGTTACTCCAGAAGTACGAGCTCTGGCAGACCTGTGCCTGATCTTATTTAACAGTAATGAATTTCTCTATGTGTACTGATAAATCATCCAAATACAACCGAAGGGATTTCCTGTTTGGCCTGGGCTCAACCGTCGGAGCCGTTGCCCTGAGCAGTCTGTTGGGATGCAAACAGCGGGAAGAAATTGCCGGTGTATCTGCGGTTGACTCACCCCTGGCTCCCGGGACTGCCATGACTCTCCCCAGTGCCAAGGCCTGCATTTTCCTCACAATGGAGGGTGGCCCATCACATATTGACACATTCGACCCAAAACCCGCACTCGAAAAGTATCATTTGAAAAAATTTCAGCGACACGATGAAAAACTCAGTGCCATGTCGTCGGGACAACGATACATTGTACAAAGTCCATTTGCCTTCAGGAAGGTTGGACAATCGGGTGCTGACATGAGCGAACCTTTTCAACACCTGGCCCGGGTGGCTGATGACATATGTTTTTACCGGGGTCTACAAGCTGAATCGGTTAATCATCCGACAGCCATGTACCACATCAATACCGGAAACCAGTTTGGTGGAGAACCGTCACTGGGATCCTGGGTTACCTATGGCCTCGGAACTCTCAACCAGAATGTCCCGGCTTTTGTGGTATTACCAGAGCTGGCCTGGCCCCAGGGTGGACCGGCAAACTGGTCGAACGGATTCCTTCCTGCGCATTACCAGGGAACTCCATTCCGGCCTGTGGGGTCACCCGTTCTCAATCTGGAGCCACCCGAGGGTGTGAGTCGTTATCATCAAAAAGAAAGCCTGCAACTACTTGAGAAACTGAATCAAAATCATGCCCGAAAGCACCCCAACCACCATGAATTGGACGCACGAATGGCTTCATACGAACTTGCCTTCAAAATGCAAATGGAGGTACCGGAGCTGATCGATATCGAAAATGAAGATGAGCGGACCAGGATGATGTACGGGATTGATGAACCAGAAACCAATGCCTTCGGCAGAAAATGCCTGTTGGCTCGAAAGCTGGTGGAAAACGGGGTACGGTTTGTGCAGGTATATTCTTCGGGATGGGACTCTCATGACTTTCTGGCCCGGGCCCATGGATCCCTGATCAAGAGCATTGACAAACCAGTTGCCGCCCTGATCACCGACCTGAAGCAAAGAGGACTACTTGATGAAACCTTGATCGTCTGGTGTGGTGAATTTGGGCGAACACCTGACAATGGCATTAGAGAGGGAGGGGTCGCCTACGGCAGAGATCACAATCCCCTGGCAATGCCGGTATGGATGGCAGGCGGTGGAGTTAGAGCGGGGCACACCATCGGAGCTACAGATGAACTTGGAGAAGAAGCTGTGGAGGTAGTCCACCCAATTGCTGATCTTCATGTTACCATTCTTAAACTCCTTGGCCTGGAGGACCACAATCTGACCTATTTTCACAATGGCCGTCACAAGCAATTGTCTCAGTTTGGAGGAAAGGTTATAAAAGAAGTTATATTCTAGTTATTGATTTATCTTTCCTTTACACCATCGAAAAGCAATATTTTCCTAGATCTGAATCATTTATGAAAGAAAAAAAAGCACTAAACCAGGAGGCCCTTCATTATCATGCCAAAGGCAGACCAGGTAAAATCGAAGTCATACCAACCAAAGAAACCGCAAACCAGCGAGATCTTTCGCTAGCATACTCTCCCGGGGTTGCCGATCCATGTATGGCCATCTATGAGCACAGGGAAAATGTATACTCGTACACAACCAAGGGTAATCTTGTAGCTGTGATCAGCAACGGTACGGCTGTACTCGGTCTGGGTGATATTGGCCCGGAGGCATCCAAACCAGTCATGGAGGGTAAAGGCCTCTTGTTTAAAATCTATGCCGATATCGATTGTTTTGACCTGGAGTTGAATACTAAAGATGTGGATGAACTGGTGCGAACCGTCAAGATACTGGAGCCCACTTTCGGAGGTATTAACCTGGAAGACATCTCTGCTCCGGAATGCTTTGAAATAGAGGAAAGGCTCAAGCGGGAAATGAATATTCCCGTGATGCACGATGATCAGCACGGTACGGCTATCATCAGTGCTGCTGCTCTTATTAATGCACTCGAACTCGTCAACAAAAAGATTGAAGAAGTAACCATTATTGTCAATGGAGCCGGTGCTGCATCAATATCCTGTGCCAAGCTTTATGTGACCTTAGGAGCTCAGATGAAAAACATCTACATGTTTGACAGTAAAGGTCTCATTCACCCTTCACGAGACAACTTATCCGAAAAAAAGAAGGAATTTCTTAATGACAACAAACCGGCCGAGACCGATCTGGCTGCTGCATTAGAAGGGGCAGATGTCTTCATTGGCCTGTCCAAAGGAGATGTACTTGATGAAGACATGGTCAAAAGTATGGCTAAGGATTCTATTGTATTTGCCATGGCCAATCCCAACCCGGAAATCAGTTATGAGAAGGCGACAGCTGCCCGGGAAGACATCATCATGGCCACCGGCCGATCGGACTATCCCAATCAGGTTAATAATGTACTGGGATTTCCCTACATCTTCAGAGGAGCCCTGGATGTAAGGGCCAGCAACATCAATGAAGAAATGAAAGCAGCTGCCGTTAGGGCCCTGGCAGAACTTGCCAAAGAACCGGTGCCAGACATTGTAAACCTTGCATATAGCAACTCAAACCTTACTTTTGGTAAGGATTATATTATTCCAAAACCCGTGGACCCGAGATTAATCACCGCCGTTGCTCCTGCAGTTGCCCGGGCGGCCATGGACTCAGGTGTTGCAGCCCACCCAATACAAGATTGGGATGCTTATCGGATCCAGCTTTCAAAGAGACTGGGTCTGGATAATTCGCTGACCAGAGCACTTCTGCGCAAAGCACGACAATCACCCAAAAGAGTGGTTTTTGCCGATGCTGAAAATATTTCAGTACTCAAAGCTGCACAAGTGGTGGTCGAGGAGGGTATTGCTATTCCCATCCTGCTGGGAGATAATACCAAAATACAGAAGCTGATGGAGGAACAGAATATCACGCTTAATGGAGTAGAAATACTACAACCTGCCGAACCTGTCAGTGAAGAAGAAGAGAGACGCCTGAGTGATTATACGGAGACCTACTATGCACTCAGACAGAGAAAAGGTGTAACCCTCAGAGACGCTAAAGGTACCATGAAACGAAGATCGTACTATGGAGCCATGATGGTCAAAAAAGGAGATGCCGATGCCATGGTGGGTGGTCTAACCCATAATTACCCCAATACGATCCGGCCTGCCCTCCAAATCGTAGGTTCCAGACCAGATGTGAAAAAGGTATCCGGTATGTATATACTCATGTCCCGGTTTGGACCCATTTTCCTATCCGATACCACGGTTAATCTTGATCCAAGTGTGGAAGACCTGGTGGAAATCACCGAGCTGGCCGCAGAGCAGGTGAGAAAATTTAATATTGTACCCCGAATAGCTCTATTGACCTATTCCAATTTTGGATCAGTCCCGGATGCACCTGCAGCAATCAAAATGAGAGAAGCGGTAAGAATACTTCAGGAGAAGCACCCTGACATGATCGTGGACGGGGAAATGCAGGCTCATATTCCATTTAGTCCGGATATTTTATCGAGAGATCATCCCTTCTCGAAACTGGCAGACGGAGGGGCAAACACACTGATCTTTCCCAATTTATCCTCTTCCAATATTGCCTACAACCTGGTAAAGGAGGTGGCTAAGATTGAGAAGATCGGTCCTATTTTGATGGGGTTGGATAAACCGGTACATATCCTACAACTCAATGCCTCGGTCAGGGAAATCCTGGATATTGTGGCATTGGCTGTTGTAGACGCACAATGGAGAGAGCAGCGGTAATCTGGGTAATGACACCGACTGTACTAACAGGAAAGCAGTACAGATACAGAAAAATCTGCACTTCCCTGTAACTAAAGGATGACTTCATTCGTATTATGAATATCATGGCAACTACTGCCATGTGCAAATAGGGTATTATGACACGTTATCTGACTTTATTCTTTTTGACAGTAAGTTTCATTTCTTTCAGCGGTGATATCATTGCTGATAAAGAATCGGTAACGATCGACCTCGAACACTTCGATGAACTGACGCTGAATGGATCGTATGAAGTGTACATCTATCAGGATGGAAGGGAGGAAATCACCATCGAAGGTCCGGAGGACTATGTACATGAAGTACCGGTCAAACAAAAGGGTAGAAAAGTAACTGTCGGAAAAGATGAAATCCACAAGAAATGGTTGAAAAAAGTCAAGATCTATGTACACCTGAAGGAAATATCGAGACTGGAAGTCAATGGAATCAGTAAGCTTGTCTGTGAAACGCCGATTACCGGTGATGAACTTGCGATAGAATGCAATGGTATCCGGGATGTCGATTTTGAACTTCGTCTAAAAACCCTGAGAGCAGAATTTTCGGGAATTGGCAACACTTACTTATATGGTTATGCCGATGATGCCACCATACATTACACCGGTATTGGCAGTCTCTTTGCCAGTGAGCTCAAGGCCTCTCACCTTCGTTTCGAATCTACGGGTATTGGCAAGGCCGAAGTTTTTGCCGATCAGTCTTTACATATAGAAGCCACCGGCCTGGGAAATGTGTACTATGCCGGTAACCCCACAAAAACCTCCATTAATCGTAGTGGTATAGGTTCCATTAAGGAATTATGATGCCGATAATGATGTGACAACGACCTTTAGACAGGATCTTTCGTGTACTCAGCATTTATCAGGCGCCATATTTTCAAAGGGTTGGAATTTCGCAGTGCATCAGGTAGCAAGGAGCCGGGAAAATCCTGATAACACACAGGTCTTCCAAACCTTTTGATAGCATTTGTACCAACCGAAGTGCTCTGTGGTGCTGTGGTTGCCGGGTAAGGCCCTCCATGTACCATTGCATCACAAACCTCGACACCCGTGGGATATCCATTGACAATAAGACGGCCTACCTTCCTTTCCAATAGTCCAAATAGATCAGCGTACTCCTTCAGGTCATTTTCAGTACCATGAATTGTAGCCGTAAGATGTCCGTCCAGTGATCTTGCCACATCCATGACTTCAGTTTTGGATTTGACCTCTACCAACAAACTCGAAGGACCAAAGACCTCCTCTTCAAGAAATGGCTGGGCTCCATAGCTCTCATAAGTAGTCTTGAAAATCTTGGCAGGAACAGCAGTTGATCCTTCGCCGGTTACACCAGAGGCCACGGTTTCGATATATTCCTGGTTGCTCAATTTGTTGGCACCATTTTCAAAAGCTTCCTTGATGCCCTTTGTCAACATATTACCTGCATCAATACCTGATATGGCATCTGTCAGCACTTCCCTGAAAGTTTCAGATTCGGGCGATTTGGGGATAAAAGCCAGGCCGGGATTAGTACAAAACTGCCCTACCCCCAAGGTAACAGAACCTGCAAATGATTTAGCAATTTCTTCACCTTTTGTCTTCAGAGCTTCCGGTAATATGAATACAGGGTTAGTACTTCCCATTTCAGCAAAAACCGGTATAGGTTCGTCGCGCTGATTGGCTAAGTCAAATAAGGCTTTTCCTCCGCGAAAAGAACCGGTAAAACCTACGGCTTTGATTAATGGGTGCTTAACCAGTGCCTCACCCACATTATAACTTGTTCCCTGTACCATTGAAAAAGTACCATCCGGCATCCCCGTTGCCGCAGCAGCACGCAATATGGCAACGGCAATTAGTTCTGAGGTCCCGGGATGAGCAGGATGCCCCTTTACTACTACAGTACACCCGGCTGCCAGTGCAGAAGCTGTATCACCACCTGCTACAGAAAAAGCAAGTGGAAAATTACTGGCACCAAAGACTCCAACCGGTCCGACCGGTTTTAACATCTGTCTGATATCTGCCCTGGGCAAGGGTTGTCTGTCTGGTAAAGCTGTGTCAATACGCGCATCCACCCATGAACCTTCCCTGACAACCCTGGCAAAAAGCTTCAGTTGGTTTACCGTCCTTCCTCTTTCACCCTTCAATCTTCCCCCCGGCAATGCTGTTTCTTCGTGACATCTTTGTATCAGATCATCACCCAATTCCATGATTTCTTCAGCGATTTTTTCCAGAAAAACAGCACGTTGCTCCGGGCTTTTAGCAGCATAGACCGGAAATGCTTCTTCGGCCAACCTGACTGCCTGATCAACCTCATCGGCAGTCGCTTCGTGAAATTCTACCGGCAAGACCTCTCCGGAAGCCGGATTTGTTGCCGTAAATGTTTCATCGTTTCCCGCTACATGTATTTGTCCAATATATTGAGATCCTCTAAGTTCCATGATTATGAATTTCCTTTTGTAATATGCGTAATCTATTAAAGTGGTTTCATTCCTACCTTGTTCACCAAAGTACCAATTGAATCAATATGAATTCTAATTTCATCGTCTACCTTCAGGGTAAACTCATCCGGAGGGACAATACCCGTACCGGTCATGAGGAAACACCCCTGGGGAAAGGTACACTCCCGATATAAGTACAGGACTAAATCTTCCAGATCCCTTTTGATCTGATCGATGGCAATCGACCCTTCAAATACAGCCTCTCCATTCCGAAAGATCTCCATGGAAATCCCGGGGATCCGATCGATAGGCTCCCTGGTCACATAAATACAAGGCCCCAGAGCAGCGCAATTATCGTAAACCTTTGCCTGGGGCAGGTAAAGAGGATTTTCACCTTCGATACTACGAGAACTCATATCATTACCAATGGTGTATCCTTCTATGGTCCCTTGCGATGATATAAAAAGTGTTAGTTCAGGTTCAGGAACATTCCAACTGGAATCCCTGCGAATCAGCACTGTCCCACCCGGTCCCACAACCCGATCGGCTGTTGCTTTCATGAACAATTCCGGTCGGTCCGCATCATAGACACGATCATAAAACTCTCCTCCTCCGGCTTGCTCGGCCTCCTCCATTCTTGCTGTCTTACTTCTCATGTAGGTAACTCCTGCTGCCCATACTTCCTGACTTCCGATTGGAGGTAAAACCTCCACGGTCATAGCTCCTGTCATAGGAGTCCAGTTATCTAAATCTTCCAGGAGAAACTGATAGAGCTTTTTCCTGTTGATCAATGTGTCCCAGGAGGAAATTCCCCTGGAATATAATTTACCGTCGTATTGAAGGAAGGCAGATTGCCCATCGTAGTAGATTCTCATATATCTATCGCAAAAAAGCTTAAAGTTAACAGATGACTTGGGAAATACTTCCGGGGGCCGTAGAAATTTGAAGTAAAAATCGGCACGAATTTGGAATCAACAATTCCATTCCAGGTGTCATATACTCAGTATAAATAGTATGATAACCTGGTCGATATGTTAAGATAAGTTCAAATCCCGTAACAAACCTGAACTTTATTACCTTTGTGCCCGTTTTTCAGCCGGCAATATCTAAAACCCTCAAACTCAACCAATGACTGGTAATATTAACCTGTTGCACAAACTTATTATAGTTTTGGTGTGCATACATGGCTTGGTGCACACTGCCACTTCACAGAATTGTGATATTGTAGATGGACATGTTCGCATTGAGGTCTTCTCCGCTGAAGTAGAGTATGTAGAGGTTGATCCCGTTCATAATCCCGGAAAATGCGCAGCTCAGATTCGTTTTACAGGACGCATAACCAATATTACTCCCGACATTACGGTACACCATATCAATTTTGCTACAGACGCCAGACCAACCCAGGGTTTTGACAGTGGATTGAGTGGACTACCACCAGGGCAGATGTATGACTTTGATCTTGTCCATAATTACTTTTGGATCGATTGTGGTTCAATCAAGAATATTCTTGTCCTTGACAACTCAGCTGACATCGATCACACGGCCGTAGTGTGTGATTTGGAAGCCAATTTTCTCCCTATTGAACTAGTAAGGTTTGCTTACCACGCTCACGAAAACCGTTTAGTCTGGGAGACCGCTTCTGAAGTGAATAATGAAAGGTTTGACATTGAACAATCTTTTGATGCCAACCACTGGACCAAAGAAGCTGAAGTATCAGGTGCCGGAAATGCTTCACAAACCCGATATTATGATTACACACCAAATAAGACAGGATACTATAGACTGAAGCAAATAGACTTTGATGGAAACTTTTCGTACTCACCCATTCTCTTTATTGAAAAAGACGATATGGTCGAAAGGGCAATCACCCCATTTCCAAATCCCGCACAAGATCTGATTAATCTGCCTGGTGCTGATCAGGCGGATCTGGTGGAAATCTACGATCCTTTTGGTGCTAACATCATTTCACGCAAACCTTCAGGAAATCAATTAGACATAAGTACACTGAGTACTGGAATGTATTCAGGTATTCTCCGATTAGAAGGACGAAACAGGTCCTTTCGCTTCGTGAAGACCGATTGACACCCATCTAAAATGAAAATCCCGGCCTTATCTCAAGACCGGGATATACATTTTCTTATTTGTCATTCAGAGCATACGCCCCATTAATAACCCGGATTATTGCTGGTAATCGCCGAGTTGCGCTCGATCTCATCCTGTGGTATGGGCCAGAGAAGATGTGTTGGGTAATCAAACTGGAAACTAGCTGCTAGATCGGTACTAAAACCATTTAGATCACCACCCCAGGTACTAAGATCAACATCACCGGTTGCATCCCAGCGTTTCAAATCCCACCATCTCTTATTCTCTTCACCACATAGTTCTATCAGCCTTTCGTTCATGATCCATTCCAGAATGGTAGCATCATCGGTTTCGGAGGTAGCATAATCTTCAGGTGGAGTCGACATACTGGCTATGCTATCAGCCGCCATAGCCCATTCCCGGGCTCTGGTCCTCACTTCATTGATCAACCCGATCGCATCGGATTTACTACCTCCCGATCTCAACAGTGCTTCGGCAGCCATTAGTTTGATGTCAGCAAAGCGTAGAATCCTGGGATTGTTCTGGGATGAAGGGCGGGCACCATCCATAGTTATTACGTCTAATGCCACATGTCCATACTTGGTAAATGATCTTTCAGAATCGGTAAAGAAGGCAATTCTGGGATCGGTTCCATGGGCATTAAATACTTTCTCTGTCACCCGCCAGGTGGGACCACCCAGATTTTGGCGAGCCGAATTATTTTCGGTAGTGAAGAAACCCCAGTATGTTGACATGGTCTCCACCCCCCTCCACGGGCCATCATTGTATAGCCATACATTGTCATTACTGGGAGTCCGGGAAGCCTGAAATTCAAATATGGATTCTTCGTTATTTTCCTTAAGTGCATCAAAGTTATCGGTATAACTCGGAGTTAGAGCACGTGTTGATATCGTCTGATAAGCACTATACGCATCCGTGTAATCCTGGGCATTACCCGTGTAGTTCCCTCTAAACACCAGTGCTTTGACCAGTAAGCCACGGGCCGAGTCCTTAAATGCCCTGCCTCGATTGGCAGAATCCCAGCTATCCGGCAAGAGGTTGATGGCTTCCTGACAATCCATGATCACCTGATCCAGAAGTTGAACACCTTCGGACCGGGGTGTATTAAGATCTTCACTGCCCAACCGGCTCGTAACCACTGGAGCAGTTCCGTACATGTTGTACAGCTTGAAATTGGTCAGTGCACGCAGGAATAGAGCTTCACCATGATTGTAGTCCAGAAAAGATGGATCCTCAAATTCTGAGGGATCAGCTGCTGATGCTTTCTCTATGATTAAATTAGCCCTCTGAAGCAATTCATAGCTCCGGTCAAAAAATTCACCAGTATAACTATTGGTGGATGAAATACCCTGAAAAAGCTCAAAGGCCGAAAAGCCACCACCGGACTCGGTAATGTCATCACCGGAAAGGTGGTATAAACGATGTAGTATTGCCCCGGCTCCACCATGATACCAGTAGTAGTCTGTCATCTTGGCATAAGCATTCATCAGGGCCAGAAAATACTCACTTTCTGAACTGAAATAACTTTCCTCAGTGAGTCCCAACGGTGGTGTATCCAGCCTTGAACTATCAAGGCATCCCACCGTTGCAAGCATGGCAATCACAACCACAAGTAGTGGTTTCCTGATCATTTCTTTGGTATTTATCTTAGATCTATTCATTATCAACAGATTAAAAGTTAACATTAGCTCCCAGGAAATAACTTCTGGGCAGTGGATATCGGTCGTTGACAGGATCAATACCAGACCACTTAGTGATATAAATATTGTTTTGCCCTCCGATAAAAATTCTAAATCTCGTGAACAGGTTAGTCTTATCGAGGAATGGCTGTGGAAGCGCATAGCCCAATTGCCAATTATTCAATCGGAAGAAAGCAGCACTCTCCACCCAATAGTCTGACAACCTGTTATTTCCAGCGGGGTCACCGACAACAGCTCTGGGCATAGAAGTATTCGGATTGTTTGGTGTCCAACGATTCAGCACGTTGACTGATCTGTTGGTGCCCGCACCATTGAGGTTATCAATAGTCCTTCTTGCTTCAGCCACCTTGTCCACATCTCCTTCCCCATAGAAGCCAAGGCTCAGGTCCAAACCTTTCCAGGCACCATTAAAATTGATTCCGTAAGTGTATCCCGCAATAGTTTTTCCGATCTCAGTTTGATCGAAACTGTTGATCTGCCCATCGGGTGTGGTAGAGTAAAAGGGCTCTTCATCTGTGGGATCACCGTAAACATCCTGGAAATACATATCTCCCGGTGCTACAAAAGAAACATCGCCTACATTTATATCCGGATTTTCTGCGAAGAAGGCATCAATTTCGGCCTGTGTCTGGAAAATCCCTCCCTGTACATATCCCCAGATATGTCCGATGGAGCGACCTTCTTCCAGTCTGCCAAATCCACCACCGACATCATCATTAAAGGCAAATGTAGTTAAGGGTTGATCGTTATAGAGTTCAAGGACTGTATTATCGACAAAGGAAATGTTTCCAGAAATATTATAAGTAAAGTCACCACTTCTGCCATTATACCCTACCAAGAGGTCTACTCCACGGTTTTGTACTGATCCAATATTAAATGCCGGATCGTTTACACCGGCTGTAGGCGGGAGGTTTACAAACTGCAATATATCTTTCGTGGTTCGATCATAAATTTCAAGGGTAGCATTAATCCTATTATTAAATAACAGTGCATCAAATCCAATATAGGTGGTAGTTACAGTCTCCCATGACAGATCACTATTGGGAAGATCGTTGAGCGCTACAGCGACCTGGTAGTTACCCGTAGGATCACCGTCTCCGGATCCTATCCCGTAGGAACCTTGCTCATTTACTCCCGAAAGGTAGGCATACGATCCAACCACTGCCTCATCATTTCCGGCTTGTCCCCAGCCTGCTCTAATTTTCAGATCATCAATGAAATCCACATCGGACATGAAGTTTTCGGCACTGATTCTCCAGGCACCGGACACCGCATAAAAGTTGCCCCAGCGATTATCTTCAGGAAACCCTGAACTTCCATCCCTGCGGTAGGATACATCCAGATAATACTTCGAATTGTAATTGTAACTCACCCGGCCAACGTATCCAAACCAGAATTTCTGATCCCTGCCCGAAAAGCCATTAGTATTAGGCTGATCATTAGGAATAAATACCCGGTCATAGTCGTTAGTGGAGAGACTATTAGAGCTGAGGTCTTCATTAAATCGCTTATAATACTGATCCTGCACACCGGCAATAATATCAATAGAGTGAGCTCCAAAAGACTTGTTATAATAAGCTGTGATATCCGCCTGGTAATTGATAAATTTATTGGTTCTGTATCCCAGTGATCCAAAAGAGTTGCCATTTCCTACAGATGAAGGATCCGCGGCATTTATGGTAAATACCGCTGCCCTTATATCACTAAAGGTCTCACGTTGCTGGTAGATATAATCGAGACTGAGTCCACCCCTGATCTTGAAACCATCAAAAGGCTTTACTTCAATAAATCCCTGACCTACAGATCGAAGTAGTGAGAACTTGCCTACATTCATCTCGTTTTGCGCCAGATAATTTGAACGAGTACCTGTACCATATAATCTGATCTGGTTCCAGTCATCTCCTCCGAAGTAGTTATCAAACGGAACCGCATATCCCAAACCGTATGGTCCATTTTCATCGTATAAGGGCTGCCAGGGCGGTACCTGTGCTGCTCCAACTAAATCCACCCTGCCTTCATTATCCGATACCTCATAGGCAGCACGATAGGTTATTCCAAACGAAAGAAATCTTCCGATGTCAGCACTGACATTCGAAGTGAGGTTGTATCGCTGCAGATCATCACCAACCAGTACACTTTCCTGATCTACATACCCAAGAGATACAAAGTAGTTGGCAGCGTCACTGGCACCGGATACCTTGACATTGTAGCTCTGTGATAATGCATCTTTGTTGACCAATTCATCCTGCCAGTTGTAGATTTGTGATGTCCCCAGGTAATAAGGACTCTGCGGATCATATTGTGGGTTAAATCCTTGTAGCCTGGCTCCCTCATCCATTTCATCACGGCCATACAGGTCCTGTTCCAGCGTAATATCCGGATTGAGACTGTTGGTATAGACTTCACGACCAAATGCAATGAAGTCATCCAGGCCGAGAACGTCGTAGGTGGGTATATTTTGTATACCTGTCTGAATGTTCAATTCCACCGTTGGTCTGCCGATCTTTCCCTTTTTGGTCGTAATAAGTATCACACCATTGGCAGCGCGGCTTCCATATATGGCAGCTGCAGATGCATCTTTCAGTACCGAAATGGACTCTATATCATTTGGATTGATCAGGGTCCAGAGATTGATGTTCCCAATCAAATCCTGGTTTACAGCAGTGGGTGGCGAAATTATTTGACCATCAATGACATATAATGGCTGAGATTCACCGTTAAAGGTTCCGATACCGCGAACGAAGATATCAGGTCCGGCAGAAGGGTCTCCACTGGTGTTTACTACCCTGACTCCGGTAGTATTACCCTGGAGCGCAAACTCCGGAGAAGCAAATGGGATCTTTTCAATTTCGCGGGCTTTCACCGTTGAAATTGATCCTGTGAGATCTTTCTTGGCTCTTTCACCATAACCAATTACCACAACCTCGTCCAGAGTACCAATATCTTCCGACAACATTATGTCGATATTGCTTTGTCCGTTGACCTCAATCTCCTGCGTGGCAAATCCGGTAAAGGATATGACCAACGTACTTTGAGACGAAGGTATCTCAAGACTATAGGTGCCATCAATATCTGAAACGGTCCCTATCTGGGTTCCTTTGACGAGAATCGTGGCTCCCGGAAGGGTCTCACCATCACCAGCCGAGGTCACCACACCGGAAACTGTCATTCCGGAATCCTGAGCAAATAGTCCTGCCTGTAACAGTATGGAAAGGGCAAGAACCATTGCATAGTTTATTGTTGATCGTAACATATGAACCATGTTGATGTTTTTCATGAATATTCTAAATGTCCGAAATAAACCTCCCTGTACCATCATGGCCTATGCTGCCTTCCATAGCAATACAGAGCAGCACAGCGAGAGGCTTCTCAGCACTGTAAAGCCCTATAATGAGTTTCTCAAAATCAAGCGGAACGGATTGGAGATATGTTCCTTCTCCCCACTATGAATAAGCCTGGCGGCGGAGCGACCGATCATCTGAAAATCAGTTGACATCACGGTGATGCCGTCCAGAAGTACTTCCTTGAGAGGGTTTTCGTTGTAGGATAGTATTCCAACTTCATTTCCCACTTTCAGGTCCATACTTTTTATGCGCTTAACCACAGTCACCAGATCTTCTTCCATCATGGTGATATAGACCTCACCTTTCTCAATGGGTTCTTTTGACACATCTGTGACCAGCTTGCCCTGAAACCCAAACTTGATACAGAAGCTCTGAAAACCATGGATGATTTCCCTTGGCTGGTAGGTACCCAAAGGAAAGATCAGCTTCAGCAATTTATATTTTTTTAGTTGCTGCAAAGCCTCATGCATCGAGTCATAGATATTGTTTTCGAAATCCTGATACACGCAGGCATAGTCTCCTGAAATTCCCTTCAACTTCTTATCCAGCAGGATCAGCTTATTTTTAGGAATTCTATTGATAAGTTCCAGGGCCTTATCCCCATCTGAGTAAAAGTGCGGAATAATGACATAATGTGAATATCCCTCAAGGTTATCCAGGAGGAGATGTCTGAACACTTCATAACGGTTGTTGTAGATAAACAACTCCACTTTGGCATCCGGCCCCAGTTCTTTCTGAAAAGCTTCAAACAGGGCTTTCTTATGAGCACTTAGTTTGTTTGTCAGAAAAAATATCCGTTTGCGGGATGGGGATGTGTCTTCTTTGATATAGTATCCTTTGCCCTTGACCCCAACTACAAGATTCTTACGCTTTAACTCCAGGTAAGCCTTCCTGGCTGTATCGCGGGAAATATCATAATAGGATGACAGCAAATTAATAGACGGGAGTTGCTCTTCCCGGGAGAGGGTCTGATCCTCAATTCGAGTGGACAAACTGTGGGCCAATTGTAAATACTTTGGCGTGCGAGAATTGTCCTTGATTTCAATGGCAGATAGCATAATTTAGAGAGTTTAGATTTAGGTAAATCTAACCTCTGCAATATCATCAGGCGTTCTCTATTGTTCCAAATGTGTATACTATTGATCCAAATCATTGTTTGCCAAACCAGTGTCGGACTTCAAATAGCAACAACCAAGAATCCCGAACACCATTATTTATATCGAAATCAAGTTGATCCTTCGCGCCTCCCAATGATGGAATCATACAGTGGATAATCAGGAAGCCTGATCAGAACTTTGTTTACCAGCCTCCATGAGTTCTTTCGGAGTAAACCCAAATTTCTTCTTGAATGACTGATAAAAGTACGACCGGGAATTAAATCCTGTCTGGTGAATGATTTCACTTACCGTCTGATCAGACTCCTGCAAATACTCATAAGATCTCTTTAACCGGTAGTCACGAATGTACTCCGTCAGTGACATATCGACCAGGGACTTCAATTTTCTGAATAATTGGGTCCGACTGACACCTAATTCCTTGCAAAAGTCCGCTACATGCAGGTCACTTCTACTCAGATTATCTTCCAGATAGGTATTTATCCTTGACAGGAACTCCCGGTCCAGTTTGGCCATATCTCCCGGGATATGGGTACTATCAAACTCACGCATAAATTGCTTGCGCATAGCTTCACCATGAGCGAGTTGATTGTGTAGTACCAAACGCAGCTCTTCAGGCAGAAACGGTTTGGACAAGTAAGCATTCGCACCCTGCTGTAAGCCCCGGATCTTGTGCTCGCTGGTAGACATAGCAGTCAACATCACAATAGGAATGTGACTGGTTATAAATTGCTCCTTAATTGTCTGGCAAAAAGTAATACCATCCATTTCAGGCATAATGACGTCGCTCAGAATGATATCAGGAACATACTTCCGAGCCAAGGCCAGCCCTTCCTTTCCATGTGATGCTTCAAGTATCCTGTACTCAGAAGATAGTTGACGAACAATCAATGCACGAGTCTCGGGGTTATCCTCTACCAGCAACAGGTATCGTTCAGGTACATCCCGGATCGTGTCTTTGGTAAATTTATCAGGCTCGAACAGTTTGCTTTCAAAATATTGTGAAATGTTGTCAGCTGATGGTGTAGTTACCTGTCCCAACTCGGTGGGCAGATAAGAGGCCTTGTCCACAGGAAACCGGACATAGAACCTGCTGCCTTCTCCCAGCACACTGTCTACCCACATGGTTCCTTTATGTAATTGCACAAGTTTGCGAGCCAGGGATAGGCCAATACCTGTACCATCCCTGCCCCGACTATGATCCTCAACCTGGTAAAATCGCTCAAACACCTTTTCCACCGATTCTTCCGGAATTCCGATGCCATTGTCCTCTATACAAAATTGTACCTCCCCTTCAGCATGGGGACTCACAATCACTGTAATTCTGCCACCCGAAGGCGTAAATTTCAATGCATTTGAAATCAAATTTGAAATGGTTTTGAAGAGAATGTCTGCATCATACCAGGCCATTCGTTGGAAGGTCTCATCGACAAAGTTTAACTCCAGGTCCCGCTGTGCTGCTAAAATTGAAAAAGAAGTCACGATACTTTCAGCATCTCCAATCAAATCTCCTTCTGTCACTTTCAGTTTATACTGACCACTGTCCAATTTTGCCTTATCCATCAACTGATTAACAAGATGAACCATTTGCTTGGCATTAACTCTCATCCGGTCATTTATTTCACGATTGCTGTCATCGGACTGGCGCAATTCATCAAGATATCCCAGCAAAATGGTCAGCGGAGTCTTTAATTCATGCGATAAACCTATAAAGAATTGTGACTGAGCCTGATGCATCTGTTTCAGTTGGTTGGCCTTGGACTCAATAGAAAGCGCATTTTCCTTGAGCTCTTTATTGGCTTCGACCAGTACGGCAGACTGCTTTTTAATCTTTCGGGTTTGTCTTCTCACCTCCTCTTTGAGCAGTTTATTCTTCATTTTGATATTTCGAACACGAATACGGTAACCCAACCAGAAGCACGCCAATATCAAACCAATTACTGCTGTTCTAAACCAGGTTGTTTCCCAAAATGGAGGCACTATATAAATCTCTATAGTGCGAGGAGCACTCCATATACCATCATGGTTGCTTGCTTTGGCCTGAAAGGCCAGATTCTTTCCTCTCGGTAAACGGCTATAGACTGCCGTATGATTAGCCTGAGTATAATTCCAGTCATGATCTACACCTAATATTCGGTAGGCATACTGGTTCTTTTCTGACTGCGAATATCCGAGCGCTTTTAATTCAAAGCTAATGGTAGAGTACTGGTGTGGCAATCTCAATTCGGAGGTTTCCGCAATATCTCTTTCCAAAACCGAGTTGGCTCCCGGCTTAACCGATTTATTTAACAGCTTAAGCTGAGTGATCAGAACTTTTGGTGGATGTGGATTTCCCAGGGCAAGGGAATCGGGATGAAAAGTATTAATACCATTTATTCCACCAAAATACAGATTGCCAACTGCATCCTTATGTACTGAATTTGGGAGAAAAATTTCATCCTGAAGACCATCCAGTTTATCAAAGTTCAGGAAGGTCTCATGCTCATAATCAAACCTGCTTAATCCATTGTTTGTAGCCAACCACACGTAGTGACCATCAGATACCATAGAGACAATGTTGTCATTAGGCAAGCCATCATCTGTATTGTAGGTAACCTGTGTTTTGGACGAGATATCTATCCGCGTCAATCCAGAACTACCCAGCCAGACATTGTTACTATCAACCATCATAAACATCCCAGGAATAGATGTCGTAAGGTGATGGGAATAATCAACAAAAGGGATAAACTCGTTGATTGTTTCATGAAATTGATAAACCCTGGAATGAGAAACTGCCCAGAGTACTCCCGTATCATCCTTGTATAAATCCAGGAATTCTTCCTGACATTGATGCATTTCAAAAATTTGATTGTCGGGATCGAATCGATATACTCTTCTGCCCAACAGCCAATGTCTGCCATCATCCTCTCTTATGAATGCCCGTGGGTCATTTATTCCATATTGAGCTCCCCAGGTTTTGATTATTCCTGTTCTTCTATCAAATCGATGCAAACCTTTCCCTTCCAACCAAACAAAATTGCCATCCAGTACTACAACTGTGCCCAGTATGATATCCTGTAACTTGTTTTGATACAACTTGTTGTTGCGGTAGTTATGCCAAACATCTTGCTCACTGTCATAAAAATTGAGTCCTCCATACTGTGTCGTCACCACCAGGTTTCCTTCGTCATCACCACCCATGCCATTTATTTCCATAGCACTCACAGTGGAAGGGTCACCAGCATCATGAATGATATGTTTGAAACGGTGCTCATAGGGATCGATCTTGGCCAGCCCCCGAAACATCACCCAGGTTATATCATTATCATCTTTCAGAAACAGTTTGATGTCTCCATCCACCGGCTTGCCTTCATAATAAACCTGTACCTTTTCAAAGTAGCCCCTACTTTCATTGAACCGGTAAATTCCATCAAAACTCATGTTTGCATGGATGGCACCTTCAAATTCGTAAAGGTTCCATGACCTGCCTGCCAGCTTGTGCTCACAACTATCCCTCTCCGGGTCAAAATGAAAGATTCCTCTCTCCGCACTCAGAAACATAGTACCATCTTGTCTGGGCAAGAATCCTGACACTGAACCGGTCACGGAACCTTCCTCTGTTTGCCCTTGCAAAAAATGGGTCATCTTCCCGTTCTTCAAATAGCTGATACCTTCCCTTTCCCAACCAATCCATATTCCTCCCATAGAGTCAATATGGAGACCGGTGACACGACGTTCAAGCATATCGTAAAGAGGATTGCCATAACGCAAACTCTGCACAAAGGCCTTGGCATCTTCGTCCCAGATATCAATTCCCTCTGTTGACGAAACCCAAATACGGCCCTGATCATCTTCAGCTATATCAGTGACGTGCAGACTGGGGCCTCCCAGATACCTTGATGATATGAAACAATCACAATCCCTGCTGTACCTGTCCAGACCGGCAAAAGTGCCTATCCATAAAACACCATTACTATCCTCATACAAGTCAGTTATGTAATTGTGGGACAGGGAGTTAGAGTCAGTGGGATTAGCATGATAGATCTTGTATTCATATCCATCAAATCGGTTGAGACCATCAATGGTAGCAATCCAGAGATAACCCTGGCGGTCTTTGATAATGTCACGGGCAGCATTCTCAGAAATTCTATTTTCAGAGCGAACAGGTTCGATATGAAAAACCTGATCCGCATATGGGATCTGAGCCTGGCCTGCCAATCCAATAATTCCTAAACCAACCAGAAGCAGAATCCTGAATGAATACCAGGAAACAAGCGGCCAGCAGCATTTAGCAATATATTTCATACACCCTCTGAAGACGACAGTACTATAATAAGAACGATTAAGATACCAATACGATCCCTCATTGCCCAAAAAGGGCCGATTATATAATCGGAAAAAGGACGAAAAAAGAGGAATAAAGTATTTCTCCCATCTACCCTTTTCGTCAACTCTGGCTCATCAGAATAATGAAACCAGAATTGACGAGTATTAGCCGGAAATTATACCAAATAATTGAATCCGACAGAGGGAAATACATTGAAAAGGTGAGTACTAAACTCAACTACTGCTTTCACAAATTAAAGAGAAGTAACATGGTAACCGTGCTGCCATATGCTTTATCCCCACGCAAGCTGGTAGAAATCGTTGCGGAATGGTGACACCAATATATCTCAACAAAGTACAGAGCACTAATTTTATATCTTGCCTCTATGGTTAAGACCTTCCAGACCGTGCAAATATTTTGCTGTGCCTACTTTCTTGGCATAGTGCTGATTGCTTCCTGTGGAAAAAATGCCGGGAACACTTTTATGCTACTGCCACCAGAAAATTCAGGTGTAAGCTTCTCCAATAGTATCAGCACAGACTCCGCTTTCAATGCTCTGGAATTTGAATACATATATAATGGGGGTGGTGTCGGTATTGCCGATCTTAACGGAGATACCCTTCCTGACCTCTTTTTTACCGGTAACCAGGTTAGTTGTAAACTATATCTCAATCAGGGAGCCGGTCAGTTCTTGGATGTTACATCTGTGGCCGGGACATCCACTGACAGATGGTGTACCGGGGTAGCACTGGCTGATGTTAACGATGATGGTAGAAAAGACATCTACATTTCAGTAGCCGGATTCAAGGTAGACAGCAACGAGATGGCAAATCTGCTCTTTATCAACCAGGGTAACAACGCAGATGGGATCCCTACCTTTACCGAAGAAGCCCGGCAATATGGCCTTGATGACAAGGGGTACAGCACCCAGGCAGCATTTCTGGATTATGACCTCGATGGCGATCTGGACATGTATTTGCTCACCAATGGACTCGAGAAGACCATCCGCAATAATTTAAGACCCAAGAGGATACAGGGTGAAGCACCTACCACAGACAGATTGTACCGGAAGAATGCTGATGGCTCCTACACGAACGTATCTTCTGAGGCTGGAATCCGGATAGAGGGATATGGATTGGGTGTCGTGGTCTGCGATATTAACCTGGACGGTTATCCGGACATCTATACCGCCAATGACTTTCTTTCCAACGATTTGATGTGGGTAAATAATCAGGATGGCACTTTTACCAATAAGGCAAGCACCTACTTTAAGCACCAGACTCATAATGGTATGGGAGTGGATATCGCCGATTTCAATAATGACAAACGCCCAGATATAACCGTGCTGGACATGCTTCCGGAAGACAATTATCGTCAGAAGATGATGATTCCTTATGTCAATCGCGACCGCTTTAAGATGAATAAGAACTTCGATTACCAGGATCAGTATATGCGCAATACGTTGCAGTATAACCAGGGGTTTGACGAAGAACAAAATCCTATGTTCAGTGAAATCGGCAACCTGGCAGGGATCGATGCAACGGACTGGAGTTGGGCCGTCCTCATGACAGATTTTGATAGCGATGGATGGAAGGATATTTTCATAACCAATGGTTACCGAAAAGATGTAACTAACCTGGACTATATCAACTACAGCAATTACAACCAGCTATTTGGTACTGTGGAAGAAAAGGCATCAAAGGCTGTAGAGGATCTCGACAACGCAAAGGATGTTCCGCTCAAAAACTATATGTTTCACAATCAGGGATCACAACAATTCGTGAATGTAGCCGAAGCATGGGGTCTTGGTCAGGAGTCATTTTCCAACGGAGCGGCATATGGAGATCTTGATCTGGATGGAGATCTTGACCTGGTGGTAAATAATATCGACCAACCTGCTTTTGTCTATCTCAACCAGATTCGGAAACCAGAAAAAAACCAGGGCAACTTTCTGCGTATCAAACTTGACAAAGGGAGCAAAAAAATTGCCCTGCTCAATGCTAAAGTCTGGCTTTATCACAATGGTAAAGTACAATATCAGGATTATACTCCCTATCGCGGATATAAGTCAACGATGGAGGACATCATTCATTTTGGGGTTGACTCCGCAACCTTAGTGGATAGCCTGGTGATACAGTGGCTGGATGGTAGTGTTTCCCGCAGGTATCAAGTTAAAACTAACCAGGTTATCACAATAGCACCCGGTAATCAGATGGGTAACAACCCTCGGGCAGATTCCGACCTACCCTACCTTAACATTACCCAGGCAGATTCCTCCCTGGGAATTGCCTTCCAGCACCAGGATCACCACTTTGATGATTTGAAAACCGTTCGGACCCTGCCTCATCAACATTCGGTCAACGGACCACCCATTGCAACGGGAGATATAAACGGTGATGGACGGGAAGATTTCTACATAGGAGGAAATGTAAATCAAAGTGGCGTGCTCTTTATACAGTTAGAATCCGGCCGGTTTATCAAGCAACAACTGGGCGATAGTGAAGCATGTCAGGACGCCGACGCAGTCTTCTTTGATCTGGAAGGAGACGGAGATCAAGACCTCTACGTGGTAAGTGGAGGTTCACACCTGCCTGAGGGTGATCCGGGGTATCAGGATCGTCTCTATCTCAACGATGGAAATGGACAGTTTGGACTGGCAAACGAGCTGATACCCACCATGAACGGATCTGGTGCATGTGTGACTGCCTGCGACTATGACCTTGATGGCGACACCGATCTTTTTGTCGGAAACCGATTAATACCACTGAGCTATCCACTGTCGCCAAGAAGTCATCTCCTGGAGAACAGGAACGGAGAGCTGGTCGATAACACTCCGGAATCACTCCAATCTCCGGGTATGATCACCGATGCAATATGGCAGGATCTGAATAGCGATCAGAGCCCCGAATTGGTTATTGTCGGAGAATGGATGCCGGTAAATATTTTCCAATATGAAGATGGTTCCTTCAAACAATCTAAAATGTCCGTTTTAGACTCTGAGGGGCAATCTATCCGTTCCGAGGGTATGTGGTTTCATGTCAATACAGCAGATATCGACAGGGATGGCGACATGGATCTGTTGCTGGGAAATCTGGGCACCAATTCCAGCTTATGTGCCACACAGGACCAACCATTGCAGGTATATGCAAAGGACTTTGACGAAAATGGCATCATTGATCCACTCATTACCTGCTACATTCAGGATGAACAATATCTGCTGCACGAACGCGATCTGCTGATCAATCAAATTCCGGGTATCAAGAAGCGATTCCCCAATTACAATAGTTATGCAGAATCTGATTTTCGAGACATTTTCACAGAAAAGGAACTGGCAGGAACTGTAGTCCTGAACGCCTATACCCTCAGTTCAGCCATACTAATCAACGACGGCAATCTGGAATTCACTTTCCGCGAACTTCCATTTCAGGGCCAATTGGCCCCCGTTATGACCAGCATCATCTATGATTTCAACCAGGATTCCTACCCCGACATTTTGACTGCCGGTAACTTTCATAATACTGAAACAACTCAAATTGGCCGTTTCGATGCTTCTTTTGGTAGTCTTATGCTTGGGAAAACCGACGGAACTTTTGATTCATTCTCGGGATTGTCACAGGGTTTGGAACTGGATAGAAATCTAAGAACACTAAGTCTTGTCCGGATGGATGAAAATCGCAAACTGCTCCTGGTGGGCAACTATGCCTCTGATCTCCAACCTTATATTATTGCTCCGCAATCGGAGATGATAAGTCCGGAATATAACTAGTACTCTGACACAAAAATCATTATAGTTTCAGTCGGGTTCTTTTCAGCCATGTCTCCGTTACAATCAGTCACCAGACCCCGTTAACCAACCTTTGGGAAACTCCAGGGCTTGCGGTATTGGGGCTTAACCATGTCATTGGCTTTTCTGTGATTGCTAATTTTGTTCTTATCATCATCCCACACCAGATGATAACTTCCCGTTCGAGCCGCAATATTGGCAAGGTGAGCTGAAACGGCAACAGCCCTGCCAATCTCAATGGGACATGCAGGTTTCTTACCTGACCTGATGGATTCAATAAAATCGGCCGGATGTGCCTGGTGTCCATTTTGTCCCTTGACAGGTTCGACCTTTTCCGTCTTGAAGGCTTTGCTGGCATTGTCATATTCGGGGAAGACCTGCCACTTGCCGCGATCTGCCACCAGGGTGCCCAGTTCACCAATAAAAGCTACTCCATATAGCTGATCGTATGGTCCTACCTGCTTGCCGGCATTGTGTTCCCACTGGATGATGTAATCATCATAACTAAAGACCGCCGTCATTGTATCGTGTGTTTCCCTGGCCCGGTCGGGCAAATTCATTTGACTTCCATAGGCCAATACCTTTCCCGCCGGTTTGTCCAGATCTTTGGCCCAAAGCGCCATATCCAATAAGTGAACTCCCCAGTCAGTCATCAAGCCTCCACCGTAATCCCAGAAGAAACGCCAACTACCATGATAACGTGATGGATTAAATGAGTGATCAGAGGCAGGCCCCAGAAACATCTCCCAATCAACGCCTGCCGGTGGTTGGCCATTCGGAACTTTTTTCGGGCCCAGACCATAATTGAAATTGGCCCAGATATCTACTTTCTGGACAGCGCCGATTTCACCGGACTTGATATAGTCCATCACACCTTTCCAAACCTCACTGCTGCGTTGTTGTTGCCCCACCTGAACAATTCTCTTGTAGTAGCGGGTGGCCTCTACCATCACATTGCATTCTTCAATGCTGTTGGCCAGCGGTTTTTCAACATACACATCCTTACCTGCCTCACAAGCCAGAACGGTGGGCAGGCAATGCCAATGATCGGGTGTCCCAATGATCACTGCATCAATATCCTGTCGTTCCAGAAGTGTTCTGAAATCCGTGTAGGTCGCTACCTCCTGATCATGGTCTTCCTGCAGTTCCTTCGCCCTACGGTCAAGCACATTTTGATCCACATCACACAAAGCCAGACAATTCACACCATCTACCTTAAGATGGTTTATCAATACGTGGAAGCCCCGGTTGTTGCATCCGATGAGTCCTACATTCACCTGGTCGCTGGGAGCTATGCCCTGGTGTCTGTTTCGAAGGATCTGTGGCAGATTCCCCATCAAAGCTGTGGAGGCAATCCATTTAGATGACTTGTGCAAAAATTGTCTTCTTTCCCGGTTCATGATCAAAATATTGAAGTAATAACCACAACAAGATAATGCATGCCAAAAGGCTATTCAAATTTCACATTCGCTTAATCCTGAAGTAACAGATATCTATGTATTTTATGGAAAATTTGAACACGTGAATAATTATCACCTTGGTATCCTGTTTCTTTGTCTAATCACCACTTCTCTCGCAGGACAGACACTGTCGATCAACCAAATTCAGATAGAAAGACTGGAAGGTGCAACTCCCTATACCAACCTTGATGTAAATCAGAGTGACGAACAGTTCCAGTTCTTGATCGTAACCGACCGGACCGGTGGACATCGCCCCGGAGTATTTGAGGATGCCATACAAAAGGTGAATTTGCTACAGCCTGAGTTTGTTTTGAGCGTAGGGGATCTTATCGAAGGTTATACGGAAGATACATCTATTCTCTCTGAAGAATGGAAAGAATTCAACAGCTTCATTGACGATCTGGAAATGCCTTTCTTCTATGTTCCCGGCAATCATGACCTTACCAACAAGGTTATGGAAGATATTTATGTACAACAGTTTGGCAGGACTTACTACCACTTTATCTATAAGAATGTTCTCTTCCTCTGCCTTAACTCCGAAGACCAACTCCGGGGTGCTGGCAGAGGTACAATCTCCAGGGATCAGTTTGAGTACATAGAATCGGTATTGGATACAACTGCTGACGTTCGTCATACCCTGGTCTTTATGCATCAACCACTTTGGATCCAGGATGATCCCAAATACTGGCCACAAGTTGAAGAATTACTTGCCGAACGGCGCCACACCGTTTTTGCCGGACATTATCATCACTACGTAAAGAGAGCCAGAAATAACGGAAAGTATATCATGCTGGCTACTACCGGTGGTGGCAGCAGGCTCCGCGGAGCACAGTTTGGCGAATTTGATCATGTAGCATGGGTTACCATGACTGAGGAAGAACCCATTATTGCCAATCTCTTCCTGGAAGGCATTTGGAATGAGGATGTTTCCACAGAGGAGTCAGAAAATCACATAGCATCAATGCTTGGCAGCCAACTGATTCAGATCGAACCGATTTTTCAGTCGGATTCCATTTTTTCCGAAGGTGATTTTCAAATCAAATTGAGCAACGATCTTGACATCCCCCTGCAGATTGAGATTAGTGAAGGGTTTGGATGGGATGTCTGGCTAACCCTTGACAGTCATACTGTTGCATTAGCTCCTAACTCGGTCGAGTTAGTACAGGCTCATCTGGCAACACGCAGGGGGCATGATCATTTGGCAAAATTCAGACCTACACCTTTAAAGTTCATGATCCAAAGTGAGTTAGAAGGATTTGGTCAGATTTCGATTCCGGTGGAGTATCAGATCATGCCCCATCTCAAGGAATACCTCCACGCTTCCACAACCACCGTTCATGTAGACGGAAAGCTAGATGACTGGAGTGAAATGAGGGGAAACTGGCAAACACTGACTGATAATAAGGTCGAATATAGTATCACCTATGATGACACCAACCTTTATATTGCCACCAAGGTTATTGATGATACTCTGGTAATTGATACCTCTCAATCCTTGCACAGGCAGGATTGTATTGGACTAAGCCTGGCATTTGACCCTGTGCAGGACGCCTCACGGGCCCCGATAATGGCCAATCTGATCAGGGCTACACCTTCTACACCTGAATCACCCGGACTTACCGTCTGTCGTCATCCCATCGATGATGCCAGGATCGTCTGTAGGGGGGATTCCGACGGATACGTGTTGGAAGTGGGAATACCGCTCTCTGAAATAAGGAAAGCACAGGGTGGCGATTGGAACCATCTGCGTCTGAATTGGTACATTGACGATTTGGACAATCCTGAAGATTGGCAGGACATTGAAAGAAGCTGGTGGAATGAATCCTGGGGCTCCGAAAGTGAGGTGCTGGGTTCAGGGTTCTTTTTTAGATCCACGAACTAAAAAAGGACCAGAAATATTCTGATCCTCTTATAGTTAAACCGTGTTAGTTAAAACATTATCGGAAAGGGGTTTCCTCAAGCTTGAATCGTATGGGAAGAGTCAGTTTGACTTTGACTCTTTCACCGTTAAGCACTGCTGGTTGCCACTTTCCTTCGGTTTCCTTAACAATCCTTAAAGCCTCTTCAGAACATCCTTTGCAGGGAATATCCTTGGAAAGAATGGTCGGTGTTCCTTCAAATTCACCATCTTCAGTTAAGACAAACGAGACATACTCAAGTCCTTCCTGTTGATTTTCCTGAGCTCGGTCAGGATAAGGAAACGGATTGTTGGCAGTAAACTCTTCCAGAGCATGGTTAGTACATGCAACGGGGTCTTCAGCACCTACACAGGCTTCGGTAAATACCGGTGCTTTGTCAAAATCAGACATCGGTACCGCAAATACTTCCTTGGTTTTCACTGTCTCGTATATAGGTGTTTCCCAACTTGAAAATGTATAAGAATTTGGATCGTAGACAGTTCTTGTATCCCATCCAGTCACTTCGTATTCAATCCCTTCCTTGGTCACCATGACCATAGTCTCATCGTCCTTGTCACTGGACTTATTCTGGGCATCTGCAGGGTGAAAAGTCAATATCCCTGCTAAGGCCACTAATACAAATGATAGTAAATTAAATTTTGTCTTTAAATGTAACATAATTGGTTACTTTTTGATTATATCTACTTAATAGACAGCACCTTATGTATATATGTTTGTGTTTGAAACCAAAAAAATTAAGTATCTGTACCTGATTTTGTTTGCTATAGCAAATGACTGGGTTTTCGTTTCCATCACAGGATGTGAAAGATTCCAGGAAAAATTTGATATTGAAGAATCTTGTCGTGATTCGAACTTAGTTTCGATTCTCCGGTTTTATTTGCTCAGTCCTATTTAACTTGCCAATGAACCTCTTATCAGAACTCATCATCATTCTTACTGTCAGCGCCATCGTTTTGTACTTCAGTACAAGGATGAATCTTCCATCTGTAGTTGGTCTGCTGCTAGCAGGCATTGTGGTTGGGCCTTACAGTACCGGCCTAATCAGCAGTATAGAAGCCGTTGACGAAATGGCTGAGATAGGCATTTTGCTTCTGTTATTCAGCATCGGAATTGAATTCAGCCTTGAGAAACTGATGCAGTCACGAAGATTTATTCTGATAGGTGGTACACTGCAAGTCTTGTTTACGATGGCAGCAACCTTTCTCATCGGTTCGGCCATCGGTCTGCCCTGGCAACAGGCACTCTTCGTTGGTATGTTATTCTCTATGAGTAGTACAGCTATTGTCTTGCAATTGTTTCAGGAAAAAGGTTGGACAAACACCTTATTTGGCAGAAATGCCATTTCGATACTAATCTTTCAGGATATAGTGATCATCCCCATGATGTTGCTCACTCCCTATCTATTTAATGTGACTAATGGTGCTCAGGGATCGTTGTATCAGGTTGGTATTGCCGTTCTTATCGTGATAATGACAGTATTTGCAGCCCGAAAAATTATACCCAGTGTACTGCGACACATCGTGCATAGCAGAAATCAAGACCTCTTTTTGATCAGTATCATCGTGATCTGTTTTGCTACCGCTTTCATTACCTACGAACTGGGACTGAAACTGGCCCTGGGTGCATTCCTCGCGGGTTTGATCATCTCTGAATCCGAGTACAGTTTTGAAGCACTAAAGAACATCAAACCATTCAAAAAGATCTTCACTTCCCTGTTTTTTGTATCCGTTGGTATGCTTCTCAACCTCTCCTTTTTCTTTGATCACATCATGCTAATTGCGGGAATTACAATAGGGGTTATCCTGCTGAAGATGGTCATTGTCATGGGAGTGGGCCTTCGAATGAAGTTAGGCTTGCAGAATGCCTTGTTGAGTGGTTTGGCTCTATCTCAAGTTGGTGAATTTGCCTTTATCTTATCAAAGGTAGGCATTGATCTGAATGTGATCGACAATGAAACTTATCAATTGTTTCTGTCGGTCTCTATACTTTCCATGATCACCACGGCAATCATGATCAACAAGTCCAGATCTATCGTGGATAATCTCATGAAAAGGCCCCCACTGAACAGGTGGTTCAATCAATTGGATCCTAATCCGTGTATGCCTTCACCCTGTAATCTTGAAAACCATGTGGTTCTTATTGGATTTGGACCAGGTGGTAAACGCATTGCTGATTCGCTACTGAAAGAAAACAAAGCAGTAGCTGTGATCGAAAATAATGACAACAACTTCACCGAGGAGTTTCGAGGACGTGTCCAGGAAATCGTAGGCAATGCCACTGACCCCGAAATATTGCAAAGAGCCGGAGTGGCTGCCGCCCAGCAAATTATCATCACCGTGCCTGAAGCTGCGGTGGCTGAAAATCTTACCCGAAGAGTCCGTTCCATCAATGCTCATTCTCAGATCATTGTTCGTTCGAGATATGAATCAGAGGTAGAAGAACTCGAAAAACTGGGTGCTGATTATGTTGTGCCCGAAGAAGTGACCGTAGCTGAAATGATCAAACACACCCTGCTTAAAGGAACCTGATCACTCACTATTCATGTGGTACATAAGGTTTATTGGCAGATACCTCACGCCAATCCACAATTCTCATACAAATGTAGGATAGGACGATTCCCACTGAGGTCCCTTCTGCCAGAATGATGAGTCCGGCAGTAAATGGATTCAGATAGGGTCCTATTACAGGAGCGGTTTCTTGAATTGAGGTCATTATCTGCGGCGTAGCGGTCAGATTTATCATATGGAATAAAGCAAATGGGATCACACCCACCAGCGTGGTAAACACACCCACCATAGTACCTGTCAGGTAATCAAAATCTTCGGGATGTGTACGGGCATAACTTCTTATTGACAAGTAGATCAGGGCAACCTGAATAATCACATTCAGTACTCGGAAATCATACCGGTCACCATATCCAATGCTTCGCATCAATAAAAAGAAGGCCATCAGACCAATGAACAGTAGTACGCCGTATTTAATAATGGGTTGTTTCATGATGTCTGTAGATTTGTGAAAAATGGCTATCTATTATAATATACAAAGACAAACTGAGATATGTTCGTTTTTGATCTGAAGCAGTCGCTTAGTCAGGTGGTCACAAAATTGTTTAGAATTCTCTAACTTAAGAGATATGAATGCTGACTTACTTAAAGGGAAACTCTGCACCTACGGGCTGGTTATCATTACCGGATTAATATTAATCACCGACAATCTTTTGGCCCAGGAAAGTCCTGACCCATCCCCTCTCTTTGCCAGTGACTCTATGTTTGAGTTTGAATTAACCGGGGATGTGCGATCGCTTTTTCGCGATCGTACCGGAAAGGCAGAATACTTTCCGTTTGAACTCACCTATAAAGATGAAAACGGTGATGAAATAGTCCATGAATTAAAACTTAAAACCCGGGGAAACTTCCGGAGGAAACCAGGGAACTGTAAATATCCGCCCATCTGGCTGAATTTTCCGAAGAATCACATTCCGGATGGGTCTGTATTTTCCGGGCAGAATCGCATAAAACTGGTCATGCCTTGTGCAGGAGACTCTTATGTGATCAAGGAATATATGGTGTACAAGCTTCTACAGCTATTTACCGATTACAGTTTTAATGCCCGTCTGATTAAAGTTAGTTTTCATCGTGATGACAAAGACAAAACCTACGGTCCTATGTATGGTGTTCTGCTGGAAGACGAAGATGATCTGGCACACAGAAACAACGGTAAAATTGAAAAAGACAACCTGATATCTGCAGGTCAGACGAATAAGGATGATTACTTACGCATGACCGTATTCGAGTATTTTGTCGGCAATACAGATTGGTCTCTACCCTATCGTCATAACATCAAAATTATCAGAACAAATGATTCTGAGTCAAAGCTCATTCCGGTTCCCTATGATTACGATCATGCAGGTTTGGTAAATGCACCCTATGCCAACCCGGCGGCCGAGCTCAATTTGAGTTCAGTGAGAGAGCGCCGATATCGAGGCTATTGTTTGCAAGATATCTCAGAGCTCAGTCCATTTCTACAGGAATATGTTGATAAGAAAGGAGAGATCTATACCATCATTAATGATGATCGCCTTAAAAAAGGAGAACAAAAATCCCTGATTAAATTCATTGATTCATTCTTTGAATCTATGGAAAAGCCTGAGAGACTGGAAAATGATTTTCTGTATCCCTGTGATAAAAGTGGTACGGGTCACATAGTTATCAGAGGCCTGAATAATTGAAACGGGCCACAGCTGTTGACTCAATGGACACCTAGCTTTTCCAAAATCCAGTCATTTCCCTCCTCACGCTGCTCCGGATAAGTCCAATGGGCAGAATCAGGGAAAAGAGAGATTTCTTTGGCTGCCTTGATTGTATTGTAAGCAGCGTAGATGCTGGTGGGAGGACACACATTGTCATTATACCCAAAAGAATAGAAACCTTCTGCATTCACCCTTCTGGCAAAATTGACTACATCATAGTAGTGACTAGTCTCGACTTTGGCATCTGTATTGGTAAACTCATCCCGGAATAAATGAGGCCAACCCCCGGCACGGTCATGCAGGTATCCGGTAAGATCACATAATGCAGGATAATAGCTCACGAGGTAATCAATCCGGTCATCCATGCCGGCAGTAATAATTGACAAAGCTCCTCCCTGGCTACCCCCCATCACACCAAGGTTCTCACCATCAAATTCAGGTAGACCATAAATGAAATCAACAGCTCGTGTACACCCCAGGTAAACCCGCTTATAATAGTATTCATCGCGATTGTCGAGGTTGGCTTTCCAATAACCATCCAGCGGACCGTTTCTCAAATTATCGTAGAGATCTGAATCATAAAAATTCACAGGTACGCCATGAATACCAACCTGCAGGCAAATTACATCCTGATCATAAAACGATCCATGGTATGGTCTCACACCCGCGCCCGGCACTTGCAGTATCGCCGGGTATTTCCCAGGCTTTTTAGGCACGGTAAGGATACCATATATATGTCCACTGAGGTTACGATAAGAGACATGATAAGCATTTGTTTCAGCAGTACATTTATCTGGCATCAAGGTAATCACCGGATCCAGATCGACTTCCCTGAGAGCATCCATCTGCCCCTGCCAAAATTCATCAAAATCATCAGGGTCAGTGGTTGTTGGCTGTATATTTTCCGGGTCGACTGCTGCTGTGCCACTATTGTGATAAGTGTTTCCACCTTCCTGGTAAGTCACATGACAGCGAACAAAACCCGGTTGTTCAAGAACAGCTCCTTTTAAAGAAATGGTTCCCTCGTCCAGAGTGATGGTTCCCTCTTCTACCGGTTCCAGTTTTTCCGGACCAATAGAATAGGATACTTCGGCTCCAGGCAACAACTGTCCATATTTATAGACAGCCACATCAAATGAAATTTCTTCGCCAACGTCATACTTCATATCACCCCGGGTAGGGCTTACCATGATCCTTACAAGATCCCCCCTCTGTGACTGGGCCAAAGTTAAAAATGGAAACAAAAATATACACAGACCCAGTTTGAGTTTAGTACCTATCATTAGATTTGATTTTCCAACAAGATACCAAAGAAATCCACTCCTCAATCTGAGTTACAATACAAAAAGCCGGACCAATAAGCCTGTTTGAAAAAGTTCACATTGGTTATACACAGAACATGATGGAACCTCCGTGTAAGTCCTGTGAGTGACCGCACACGCAAGTGATCAGGTGGGTAAGCCCAGGGTGTGAGCTCTTAACGTGCTCATCAGCCCAAGATATTTCTGAGGGAAGCTATCATACTAAGATTCCACCATCATCAACTTTCCGATGGTTTCTGTCAGTTGCTCAACGGTCTGGCAGTTATTTTCCAGATCCTCAATGGGCACTTTTATGTTGAAACTTACCTCCATCTGCATAATGAGATCGGCAATTTCCAACGAATCGAAACCAAGGTCATTGACAAAAGATGCATTGGGTGTGATAGAACGGGAATCATGTCCCATCTCAATCAATAACTCCTTAACTTTCACATAAATATCCTCCTGGAATTCTTTCATGTTCGTTTTTGTAACTGTTTTCCGATGCAAGAACAATGCATATCGTCAATATATTGTTCTATGATTGGCTAAATAATTCTCAAAATTTAGTCTTCGTCGTACCAGAAAGGCCTATTTACCGACTGCTGATCTGTTAGACCAAACTCCATCATTCGATTCAAGCACCAGGTTTGGTCCGTAAATAATTTTCGGATAACGAACCCCCTTATGATTGTATTTGAAAGTATAAATGGGTAACAGATTCCCCATATTAGCCAGGTCAGAGATATGCCCAAAGAAGCCATCCTTGAATCATTTTCCGTCAAACATGCTTTTCGCAATGTCTAATACTAAACAAATCGCGACATCATGGAACTGATCACGCAAGGTCGGCTATTACTGGATCTACTGATTGCCATAATATTAGGAGGAGTGATTGGCTTTGAGCGAGAGAAGAAAGACAAACCAGCCGGGTTTCGTACCCAAATGATCATTTCGGGGGCTTCAGCCCTCATCGTAATGATGGGACAATTTATAGTTGACAGCAACTACTTTCAGATCTCCGATACGGCAGCAGGTGTTGATCCAACTCGTTTGATTCATGCTGTCATCGTGGGAGTTAGCTTTATTGGTGCTGGCACAGTCTTAAAACTCAGTGATGACCACAAGGTCAGATATCTGACCACAGCGGCAACTATACTTATTTCATCAGCGGTTGGTATGTGTGTGGCTTTGCACCTGTATCTTCTGGCAGTTGGAACGACCCTCGCGGTAGTGCTCATCAATACCGTAGTCCGCAAGATTTCGTCCTAACCAAAGCTTTAAACCCGGACTATGCATTAGGCCTTTCTATTACGAGCCAAATATGCTGCAAATACGGGCACATAAGCACTTTTTGATTCTCACCATAGAGGTTAACTATGTTTGCGAGTCAAAAAGCACTTGGAGCCCCCGTCTTTATTGCCTATTTGACTCTCATGACGAAACCCCAATGAATAATCCGGGTTAAATGGAGAACATTGGTCAGACGGTATCACGTGCTCGCATCTTACTAAACTCGGGATGATTATTCAGATAGGATGATACAAAAGAACAAGATGTCTTTACCTGATAATGATTAGCCTTTGCAAACTGCAGGCCTTCACTGGTCAACCTCGTACCCAGACCCATATTTCGAATGGCAGTAGGTACAAAAATATTGAAGAAGTCAATAATTTTTCCTTTTGGACCATCAAATAAACGGTATTGCAATTCGGCATCATCCCATTTCCTTGTTGAGAAAAATAGTCTCTTGCCCTTGGTGTCTACTCTGATTTCCAATTTATCGGGATTGATATAACTCATTCTT